>CABXDI010000045.1 GCA_902510815.1 uncultured Verrucomicrobiota bacterium
GATAAAGTTAAGGATAAAGTCTCACCAAGACAGTTCCAGATTTTTGACTGTTATGTTGTACAAGGTTGGGAAGCGGAAAAAGTTAGAGATGAATTGGGTGTTAGTATTGCACAGGTTTATCTTGCAAAGCATCGAGTAGGTTCAATTTTGAAAAAAGAAATTCAAAAGCTTGAAAAAGAACTTTTTTAATATGCCTGACAAAATACCAAAAATCCCTGATCACCAGATTATTGGGAGGATTGGCAAAGGATCTTACGGAGAGGTTTGGCTGGCTCGTGGGGTGACAGGTGTAATGAGAGCGGTTAAAGTTGTTAGTCGAACAGACTTTGAGCTTGATAAAACATTCGAGAGAGAATTTGAAGGGATAAAGGTTTTTGAGCCCATCTCTCGTAGGCATCAAGGTCTGGTTGATATTCTTCATGTTGGTAGAAATTACGAGGATAACTTCTACTATTATGTCATGGAGCTTGCCGATGACCAGTTTGCTGGTCCAGTCATTGTTCCTGATCAATATGCCCCTAAAAATTTATCTAATGAGATAAGTAATCAGGGAAGAATTTCTCTTAAACTTTGTAGGGAGTGGGGTGCGGTAATGGCCGATGCATTACATCATATTCACAATGCTGGATTGGCTCATCGAGATATAAAGCCTTCAAATGTCATTTTCGTTGGAGGTGTTCCTAAGATAGCGGATATAGGTTTAGTTGCTGCAACTGGACAACGTACTTTTGTTGGTACTGAAGGTTTTGTTCCACCAGAAGGTCCTGGGGAACCTCAAGCTGACATCTATAGTCTGGGAATGGTTCTATATGAGATGAGCTCTGGAAGAGATAGATTTGACTTTCCTTCTGTGACAGAATTTAGCGGGAAAGATCATGAGAAAATTAAATGGCATAGGCTTAATGAAATAATTTGTAAGGCTTGCTCTAATGCTGCCTCTAAGAGGTATAAGACGGCTGACCAAATGAAAGAGGATATTGTATCCCTTGATAATTACTCTACGTCTACAAGAGGTTATCAGAAACTGAGCTTTTTTGCTGCCGCTTTATTGCTCGTGTTTATGTTTTTTTATTTTTATCAAAAACCTGAGCGGGAGGTTGTTGCTGTTAAAGTGACTAAAGAAGTAGCTGAAGTAGAGAGCGAACCCGATGATGAAAAAATTGACATTCAAAAAGAGAATCCTAAGAACCCTTCTGCCTCAAAAAATAAAAATGGGAATGTTAGGATAGCTTCGGTTCCTCTTGGAGCTAGTGTTTTTAAGATATCTAAAGGGGGAGATAGAGAATTTTTAGGAAAAACTTCCCCGGATTTGTTTCTGACAAATGTTTCTGTTGGCCAAGTAAGCTATGAATTAAAGTTAGATAATTATCGTTCACAAATTGTAGAGGGAAAAGTTCTGGCTAATAAAACACTGCCTCTTGGTGGCAGATTAGAATTTTTTAGTCCGCCAAAATATGCTGAGAATTGGGAAAACTCCATAGGTATGAAGTTTATTTTCAGAGACAATGAGCATCTTTCGTTAAAGCCTATTAATTTAAAAGTGTTTAAAGACTTTTTATTAGATCATGGTGATAGTTTTGATTTTCATGAGGCTAAGATCTTAGTTGTTGGTAGTGCTTTAAAAGAATTGAATGAAACTGCTCTCGTGAGTGAAGATGCCGCGAGAGCTTTTTTTGACTGGTTAACGAAAGTTGAAAGATCCAAAGGATTTTTATCAGGAAAGCAAATTTACAAATTAAGATTGGATGTCGAGCATGAGAAGGTGGAGGTCAAATATGGCAAAGATGTATTTGAAAATCGGTTTCCTTTGTTTGCTTGTGTTGAAAGTCCTGCCACGTCCCAATTGGATATTAGTTCATACCCGAGTTCAGCATCTGTTTATATAAATGGCAGGCCTTTTGGAAAAACAGATTTATCATTCGAGGATATGAAACCTGAATCCTTGGAGATTTTATTCAGACTAAAGGGTTACCGTGATGAGATTCGACTAATTAACCTCCAGCCTTACTTTGAGCATCATGTTGATGTTAAGATGCGTTTAAGCATGGGGATTGATATGACAAAAAAATGGAAGAATAGTCTGGGAATTCAAATGATTCCTCTAAGAAAGGGGGCAATGTTGGCTGCGATAGAGACTAGGAATAAGGATTATGAGTATTTTTGCACACAGAATAATATTACAAGTAACCATGTAAATGATTCTACTAATTCAGGAGATTACCCTGTAGCAAATATTACTATTAATAAGATAAAAGATTTTTGTAATTGGTTAACTAATCATGAAAGAGAAAAAGGCTTCATAAGTTATTCTCAGCGCTACGGATTGCCTAATGATGAGGATTGGAGTAAGGCAGCAGGTTTAAGTAAGGAGGGTGGTGCTAGTCCATCGCAAAGAGACAAATTAATTGAAGGTGTGTTTCCTTGGGGGGAAGGGTGGCCGCCAGCGCCTCGAGTTTTAAATCTTGCTGATGATTCTGCAAGTAGTTGGGCCACTAAAGGTGAGTACTTGTCCTCATATTCTGATGGTTTTTCTTTATCTTCACCAGTTGGAAGTTTTTTGCCTAATGCTATGGGTTTTTATGATATTTCAGGCAATGTTTGGGAATGGGTTAATGAATTATACGGTGGAGATTCAAACTTTAAAGAATGGCCAGTTGCGCGAGGAGGCAGTTATGATTCTCACCTCAGGAAGAAATTTTTAGCTTCTTACAGAAATGTTCAGCCGCCAGAAACAAATGGTCCTATGTATGGATTTAGACTTGCTCTTTTTGAGGAAGAATTATGAGATTTCTAGTTGGGGGTTTTTCCTGCGATGGATATGAAATTACATTAGCAATTTTTAGTGAGTTTCGTTAGAATTCATAGCAACAAAATAAAACATTCTATTATATGGTTGATATTGACATTAATTACACTGGTGGACTTCATTGTACGGCTAATCACTTGCCGTCAGGAGTAATAGTTGAAACTGATGCTCCTGTGGATAATCAGGGCAAAGGAGAGTCTTTTTCGCCTACTGATCTATGTGCTAGTTCATTAGGAGTATGTATGTTAACAATTTTGGGTATTGTTGCTCAGAACAATGGCGTTGATCTTGTAGAAGCCAAGGGGAGGGTAACAAAAGAAATGAGCCAGGACTTACCAAGAAGAATTTCTAAAATATCAATAAGTATTGAAGTGCCGATTCCTTCTAATCACTCTAAAAGAGAAGTTATTGAGGAAGCGATGATGAATTGCCCTGTGCATCACTCTCTTAATCCTGAAATAGAAAAAAACATCGTTTTTGTTTGGCAAGATAATTAAAAGGAGATCCTTCTCAATTAAGTAGAAGATCGCAAATGACCATCCGGTGATCTGAATTTTTAGTTTTCACTGATCTTGAATCAATTATTGAAAATTGATTGCTAGGATATATGTGATCAATCCGAATGATTGGGAAATAATTTGTAAAGGTATTGCCGATTCCTTTTCCAGCTTCATCAAATGCATTGGTGAATTTTTCTGGTATTACGGCATAGATATTACTTTGATATGATGCGTTAAAATCTCCTCCGAATATTATAGGTTTGTTACTGGATTGTTTTTTTAATTCTGCCAACAAATAGATTAATTGGTCACGTCTTTCTGTATTTCTTTGTTTGTGCTGTTTCCAGCATTCAATGCTCCATAGGTCCCAGCGAGTAATTGCTCTCTCTAAATGGAGGCTTAGGAGTTCTATTTCAGTACCATTGGTTAGTGTTAAAGTTGCTCCTGCTACATGATTAAATAGAATCGATGGATATATTTTCTTCTTTAGTGTGCCTTTGGCAATGATTGCGCAATCCCAGCCACCTATGACTTGATAGTTCTTATTACCTATTTCGCTCATCAAGGATATTAACTCTTTAGGAGACGGGGATTCTTGTGTGAGGATTATATCAGGATTAAACTCTAAGGATTCTCTAACGATATTTAAATTACGGCCATTGCAATTAATTGTTGCTACCCTTATTGAATTAGGATGAGATGTATTTTTTGATTTTCCCAATGTTGGACTAAGTCCTCTACGAAGAGATTGGAATTCATCTGCCAAAATGCATGTAGTTAATATCCAGGATCCACATATTATTAATGGTAAAGTTTTCTTTATAAAGAGCATCGATAATAGGCAGACGATTATTCCAATGGTGGACCAAACCCAGATTGGAGGAATGTTGAGAGCTGAGAGTTTGTCTGGCCTTATTTCGAATGAGGCTATGATTAACAAGTTTAAACCAAAGGATAAGAATACAAGGGTACGTCCTATGGAGATAGACAATGACTTAAGCAAATTCATGAATTTGCTATAATTAAACTTTTCCACCTTAGTTTGATCGTCGCTAATATTTACATCAAATGCAAATAGAGTTACCCGAAGTAAATGGGTAGAAGGTGAAATGTCTGTGATTTTATAAAATCTTAATAGTTAAATAGCTCATTTTCACTAAAAAAGCGTTTTAGCTCTTCATTTGCAGAATCTACGGAATCTGAAGCATGGCATACATTCTTCATGGTGCCCACACCGTAGTCGCCTCTAATAGTACCCTTGTCAGCTATAGAGGAATCTGTTGGTCCAAGTAATTCGCGGACCTTGGAGATAGCATTTTCACCTTCTAAGGCAAGAGCAATCACTGGAGAAGCCTGCATAAAATCAACGATTTCAGGAAAAAATGGTCGATCTGCCACATGTGAATAATGTTCTTCAAGCAGTTCAGTAGAAAGCTGAATCATCTTCATTCCTCTTATGGTAAATTGCTCGTTTTCAAATCGTTTTAGTATTTCACCTACCAATTTGTTTTGAACGCAATCTGTTTTAAAAAGGATGAGTGTGGTTTCTTTAGACATATTAAAAGGGGATGAGATTATTAGTAATAAATGCCCCCATGCCGTACAAATGTCAAAAGGCATTACATCATTTAGTATTATTCTAAATTTTTATTGATAGGTTCTAAGCCTGTTCCTCCAGCCCTTAAGCCACATAGTTTCATTTTTTGGTGCATTTTTTACCCTACGTGATAAAACCTTATTAGCGGCTATTGAAAATTCTTTTGAGGCGAGTTCAATTTTTTTTGGGTAATTCATTTCTTCTAGAACTTGTAGCATTCCCCATCCTTTTCCTTTATATCGTTCACTTTTTTTTGTGCCTTCACCTTTGAAATTAATATAGTCCATTAGGGCATATTTTCCTTTGGCTGTTTTTGCCAAGGTGTAGAAATTTGAAATAACACGATCCCTATTTTTGTCTGATATGACTGCAACCATCTTTGGTAGAGCGTTTTCAAGTCTTCTTAGAATAAATTCAGTCTGAAGGGGGATGGTTTGATGTAAAAGTAGCCTTAATTTTTTCATTTCAGCTGAACCTTTTGACTTAATGAATTCTTCTCTGGTTTCCCATGGGCAATGGTCATTCAAAGCAAACTTAGGAACTTCTACCCCTTTTAGTGCTAAGTAATTAACGAGTTTTGGAAAGCTTTCTTCAAAAGGGCCTTGTTGTTTTTTATGATACCAAATGAAATGCCCAATGCCCAGCGAAGCAAAATATTCTCCTTTATTCCATGAGGTTAATCCTTCGACAGTTCCTCCGCATTCATTAAACCATATTTTTTCACCTATTGACTTCGCTTCACTGCTTGAAATAAGAATTCTCGAACTATGCTTATAAGTAGGACTCGTTTGATAGGTTGAATTTTCAGATGTTGTTGTTGTGCAGGAAGTAAGAAAATAGTTTACTGCTAGCGCGAAAATTAATTGTTCTATTTGATAGTTCATTTGTTCGATTGAGCTTCTAGTTGTTAAAAATAATCAATAATAAAAATAAGGAATCCTTTACTAAGTATCGACAAATTTAATTTCAGGGTTAGTTTTGCATAATTATCGCGAATACTAATTAAATTTAATGATACTATTTGCTCCAAAGGAAATAGATAGCAGAGAGACCCGTGCTGCAATTACACCTAGCACTGCCAAGAGATTGGTCGATAAAGGTATTGATGTGCAAGTGGAAAAAGGGATTGGAGAATTGAGTGGTTACAAGGACCAAGAATATTTGGAAGCAGGGGCTCAAGTAGTGAATGATAGGCTGGATGCTCTTTCTAGATCAGAGATTGTATTTCGAGTTAGAAAACCATCAATCGAGGAAATAGAATTGACTAAAGAAGGTTGCATCCACTTAAGTTTTTTAGATCCGTTTAATGACCCTGAATCTTTAAATGCAATGGCTTCAAATGGAATCACTGCAGTCAGTCTAGAAATGATACCTAGGACAACTCTGGCTCAAAAAATGGATGCTCTTAGTTCACAGGCAAATATTGCTGGATATACATCAGTTATTTATGCTGCTGAGAAGCTTGATAAAGTCCTTCCAATGATGATGACGCCTGCAGGAACAATTTCGCCTGCCAAATTCTTTGTGATAGGTATTGGAGTTGCCGGCCTTCAGGCAATTGCTACTGCAAAGCGTTTAGGCGCTAGAGTCACCGCTTTCGACGTGAGGCAAGAAGCATTGGAGCAGGCTGAGTCATTAGGAGCGAAGGCCCTTAGAATTGATCTCGGAGGAGAATCTAATGGAGGTGGGCAAGTGTATGCAAAAGAATTAACTCAAGATCAATTAGAAAAACAAAGAGAAGCTCAGGCTAAAGTTTGTGAAGATTCGGACGTCGTTATAACCACTGCAAAAGTCTTTGGAAGGAAATCACCGATCCTCCTAAAAAAAGATGTAATTGATCGAATGAAAAATGGAAGTCTCATAGTTGATTTGGCTGCTGAGTCTGGAGGAAATGTAGAAGGTACTTTAGTTGACGAAGAGGTGGTGACAGAAAATGGCGTTCGTATTGTAGGGCTGAGTAATTTTGAAGGAATGGCTGCTTATCATTCGAGCCAAGTTTTTTCGGCAAACTTAGGAAGTTTCATTGAGCATTTTTGGAACGATGAAGAAAAAGTTTTTAATCTGGATTTAGATGACGAGATATTGTCAGGATGCGTCCTTACTAATAAGGGTAAAATTATTCATGAGAAATTTATCAACTGACATTTCGTTTAACAAAAAACAATAAAATGGAAATTATATTACTATTATTTATATTTGTTTTGGCTGCTTTTTTGGGTTTTGAATTAATATCTAAAGTGCCTTCTCAATTACACACGCCTCTCATGTCGGGATCAAATGCTATATCTGGAATAACCATTGTGGGAGCCTTGATCGCATCTGGTCAAACTGATGCGAATTTTTCAAAATGGTTAGGATTAGCTGCGCTTATTTTGGCTACCGTTAATGTTGTAGGCGGGTATTTTGTCACTGATCGAATGCTATCGATGTTTAAGACAAAGAAACCTAAATGAATTCATATAATTTATAAAAGTGCACAATTAGAGTATGCCGGATGACTTAATAAACGTTTCTTATATAGTTTCTGCTATCCTTTTCATTTTGGGAATCAAAATGCTAGGTTCAGCATCTACAGCTGTTAGGGGAAATCGAATATCCTCCTTGGGTATGCTTGTGGCTGTCATTGTTACTCTTACAAAAGGTGGTCTAGATTATCAGTATATTATTATAGGATTAATTACAGGATCGCTTATTGGTTTAGTGGCAGCAAAGAGAGTTCAAATGACAGGTATGCCCGAACTCGTTGCTTTGTTTAACGGTTTTGGAGGCTTGGCTAGTTTGTTAGTGGGGTGGTCAGAATTCGAGAAGGGTGGAGAAGGAAATTGGTTTCTTTACTCTGTAATTTGTATCGCCATCTTAATCGGAGGAATTACCTTCACAGGATCGCTTGTGGCGTATTTAAAGTTGTCCGGTAAAGTTGGTGGGAATGCGGTGATTTTCCCTTTTCAGAAATTTGTTAATTTATTAGTGATGCTCAGTGCAGTGCTTATTGGATTGCTTCTTATTATTCCGAACAATTATTCTGAGAATCATGATCTATTGATTTGGACTCTCATTTTCTTAGCTCTTTTAGTTGGAGTTTTAGGTGTGATACCAATTGGAGGAGGGGACATGCCTGTTGTGATAGCTTTATTGAATTCTTTTTCAGGATTAGGTGCAGCTGCTGCAGGATTTGTAATTAATAATACTGTTCTTGTCGTAGCAGGATGTTTGGTTGGAGCCAGTGGGCTTATTCTCAGCATAATAATGTGCAAGGCAATGAATAGGAGTCTTGCGAATGTATTGTTTGGCGGTTTTGGGACTAGTTCTACTTCATCTGGAGCTCAAGTTGAGGGAGAAATGAAAGCTCTCAGTGTGGAGGATTCATATTATGTTCTTGAAGCCGCTCAAAATGTAGTCTTTGTGCCAGGGTATGGTATGGCAGTTGCCCAAGCTCAACATGTTGTGAAAGAATTATCCGAAATTCTTGAGAGGAATGGAGCAGAAGTGAGACATGCCGTTCATCCAGTTGCTGGAAGAATGCCGGGTCATATGAATGTTCTTTTAGCCGAAGCTGATGTTCCTTATGAGCAATTATGCGAAATGGAAGAAGTTAATTCGATTATGCCAACAGTTGATGTCGCTATTGTGATTGGAGCAAATGATGTCGTAAATCCTGCGGCTATTGAAGATGAAAATAGCCCCATATGGGGGATGCCTATAATTAATGTTCATCAGGCAAAATCTGTTTTTGTTTTAAAAAGAGGGCAAGGTGCAGGTTACTCTGGAATAATTAACACACTTTTCTTTAGAGAAAATTGCCGAATGATCTATGGAGATGCAAAAGCAACAATTAGTGGTATTGTTGCTCAGTTTGATGATTGATCAGGGAATTATAAGCATCTACTAAGAGTCATCAAAGCAAAGGCTGTTCCGTAAGGCCGATGATAAGAGTAAAACGGGTAGTCCCACCAGCTTCCTTCCTTTTCTTGTAATGGGAGCATAATTGCAGCGAGTTGGCCTTTATGATATTGAGCATTATCTTTGTCATTTAGGGACTCGATGCAAAGAGATGCATAGAAATGCCCATAGTAATAAAAATAACCAGCTACCCCGAACCAGCTTTCGTGTGGTATTGGTCTTTTTCTTCCAATAGACAGCCATCCATTCCTTGCCCAAAGTCTATCAAGCCAGGTGTCCATCACTTTATCAGTGATCTTTTCATCGCCCCACATTCTAAGCGCTGCGTTACAGGCTTGAGACCTACCTAGACTTCCTCCTGGCAGATTAATTCCCCGCATTGGACGAAGCTTTAGGTATTCTCCATAGGCGTATGAGAAATCAGGTTTCTGTTGTCGTTTTGTTGCCTCAAAGGCTCTTTTAACTAATCGCTTGGGGACATCAACGCCAATTTCTTCAGCTGATTTGAGTGCAATGAGTGCTGTTGAATTGGTAAAGCTTATGGATGAAGAAGATGGCTGTTTAGCCTGATATCTGAAATCGTAATATCCCCAACCGCCGTCAACGCTTTCATATTTCTGCAACATTTTGATTTGATGCTTTATAGAGTCTTCAATGACTAATTTTCTTTTAGGTGATGAATTCTCTTTTTTGTGCATTGCGACTAGAGCAGATATTCCATAAGCATGGCCCCAAACATTGTAGATAGCGTCATGGTTAGCTCTTCGAACTGAGCCCAGATTTTCAAGTAACCAAGACTCACCTTTCTCCAAAGCGGATTTTGCAGCTATATCATTTTTAGCTGCTTTTGTTTCGATTAGAGCTGATACACACATAGCTGTGATGGCAGCCCTAAAAGCATCATGTGCGCCTGGAACAGGAGCGTATATATTAAGGCCCTTTGTGTTTCTAGCTGAACCCCATGACCCATTTTTATTTTGATTAGATACAAGAAAATCGACACCCCTTCTGATTGAAGATTCAATAGCTCCTTTCGCAGGGGCTTCTCTACTTGCTTTTTGGATGCCTGTATCAGCCTGTGTGTTTTGAGCGATAGTAGAAAATAAAAAAACAGAAAACAGAAACATTACCGTTCTATTGAGCCGTATTTTATTTCTCATAGATTTATTATGCACGGTATGTGAGTTATTTTGATACAACTTTTTCTCCCTCTCCAAGTCCTTCAAGTATTACAGTGACTTTTCCATTAGAGGGACCTGTTTTGATTTTCTTATTAATTTTTTCTTCATTTACCATTACCCATACCGATTCATCTTCTATGAGATTATTGGGAACTGTAATGGCTTTTTCATAATTTGCGGCAACAACTTTTAATTTCGCGGCCATTCCTGGAAGTATGTTCGGAGTATCATTTTGGATTGATGAAGTTAAGCTGAATGCACCTGGTGTGCGATTAACTTTATCGATTTTAGCATTAAGCTTTAGGCTAGGGTTAGATATCGGAACTATGGTTGCGTTAATGCCCTCATTGAGATTGGCCAACTTTCCCTCGGGTACAGTTGCGATTAGTTCAAGAGGTCCTGATTCAACAACTGTAATAAAAACTTCATGCGGAGCAAGTTTACCTCCTGGTATTAACTTTTTGGCTATCGCTGCACTAGTGATCCATTTTCCAGCCTTACAAATGCCATAGAAAAGAGTTCCATTTACAGGGGCCGTAACTCCTCCTATTTTTTTGAGATCTTGTTTCATTTGATCAAGTTTTTCAGAGGCTTTACTTCGGTCTAGTCGAGCTTTTTCCAATGCGAATTGTTTTTGTTGTAAAGCTCTAGGTAAATTTATCATAGCGTCTGCATGAGTAATTTGAGCCATTTCGTGCAGGGATTTATTAGCAGCAAGTTGTTCGGGTAGAGTTATCTTAAGTTCACGATCTATCCTCATTTTAGATAAACGAAGTGATTCGCTTGCACGTTCGAAGCTGTTTTTAGCACGCTTTAAAATAATTTCCTCCGTCTCTTCAGTTAAGTCATCAGCTTCATACATTTTCAGTAGCTGTTCGTATTCTTCTTTTGAATAATCGTAACTCTGCTGTGCGAAGTGAAGGCTAAGTTCAGTCGCTCTTTTCGCTTCCCCGTGACCAATTTTATTATAATATTCCCATTGTTCATCAGCTACGGATTTACTCCTTTTGGTGTTTTCTATTAACATTGGGGTGCTTTTTTCAAGAGAGCCCAATTCGGATTCTAAGATTTCGTGTGCTAAGCTTGCTGCAGGAGCTGCTTTTTCGGCCTGCTCTATTGCTTCTTCTAATTTTTTTGTTTCAAGTGTTACAAGTTTATCACCCTTATTAACTTTTTGGCCGTGTTCCATCGCTTGAACAATAGTCATGTCAGGCCAGGCTTCTGGAGTTAAGCTGATTTGGTGTTCTTTTGTGGGACTAAAGAAGCCATCTAGTTCAACCGTTATTGTAAATGGGGCAGCAGTCGTTACATGTTCACTCGGTGTTGGAGGTGAATTATCTTTGCTTTTATCTTTTTCTTCTGAGAATACAAATGCAGGAATTAATAAGAGAGAAAAAGTGAGAATTTTGAGTTTCTTTTGCATGCTTAGTTTGTTGTATTTAGTTGAAATATTTCTGATAGGGGAATCATTATTTAATGTTATTCATATAGGAGAATTTTAGGATTCTTCGTTAAAAAGTATTTTGAGGTATTTCATTTTTTTTTGTTCGTCATAACCGTATTCTAAAAGATCATGTGATTGGTCTAGAAATTCAGAGGACAAGGAGATTCGTACACCCGTATCAAGTTTTATCGTTTCCTTTAGTTTTTGCTTTGCTCTATTGGCCTCTTTTTTTGATACTTTAAATTGGTCATCTATCCTGTGACCAGAATCTTCTTCATATTGGGATTTATAGGTTGTGAATTGTTCGATTAATTCAGGTTCTCCAAGTGTATTTTCAAATTCACTAATTTTAAAATCATCATGTTCGCCTAAATAGTTTAATGCCTTATTTGCCACTTTGATTCGTTTCTTGTCATCGGAATCTCCCTGAATTCCACGCTTAGCAAAGTTAACGCATAATTCGCCAAATCGTTTAGTAAGGTAGTCATCATCACGAATAGGTAGAGCATTAACAAAATCCTTATTCCAGAAATTAGTATTTCCTGATTTATCGAAAAGATAAACTGTATAACCGTCTTGTTCTTGATGGTTTAAAATGAGACACCCTTTATCAACTTTGTCAGGGTATATACCATGCTGAGTGGTCAAAGTAAGATCACCGTCAATTTCGGATATTTGTAAAAATGGAGTTTTGTTTTCGCATTTAATAATGCAAAGAGCAGGAACAGAATTTCCTGAAATTATGATTCCGTTAATTAGGGAGATACAGAGATCTCCAGATTTTATATTTGGATGATATGATTTCGAGTAAAGGTATTGTGAAATATTCTTGGCTTGCTCAAGTAAATTAGAGTCATTTTCAAAAACTTTTTTTGCGAAATTGTGTAATGAACTTTCTTCATTTTCTTGGATATTTACCCGATAGGGCTCAAGTGATTTGAAGGGAACTAAGAATGAAGAAGTTAAAAGATCTGCTTCATTCTCTTCAAATCGGCATAAGTCCTTTGACGTTAAAAGAGGTTCTCCCTTTAAGGGGTTACCAACCTTAGCTAAGGCAATTTTACTAATAGAAGACTCTCTAAAGTTTACTGGTACTGCCATTAATAAATTGTCTTAAATCTTGGAGAATGAATATGAATGAAGTGAGTTTTATTCTTTTACAGTTATTGTGATTTCTTCTGAAATTACAGCAGGTTCATGTGTTCGATGTAAGTGGTCAGCAAATACTAATTTGAGGGTATGTTTACCTGGCTTTAACTCTAATAAAGTTTCAGTTTGACCTGCTCCGTAGTGTTTTATTGTTTCCGACATAGGCAAAGGCAACTTCATATCAAATTTTGCACCATCAATTATTAGATGGTGGTGTCCAGTGTTAGGAAATTTGATGCCGGCAGGAGCGACTCCCATCTTTTTAACTCCAAATCTTACAGGAAATTTTTTCTTAACAGTTTTACCATCCTTTGGGTAAATGATATAGACTTTGGCGCCTTTTGGAGAACTCATTTTTGGTTCAGTTTTAACCGTTGGCTTTTCTTTATCCTCAGCTAAGCAGAGATGTGTTGGTGCTAACAGAATTAATAGAGTGATTAAAATGCTTTTGATGGTCATATCTTATTAAATTTTATTACGAATTTAAATAGACTATGGTGTTAAATGTCGAGCTTCTTATTACTAATTCTAAAAAACAAAAAAACCGACACTGCAGAGTGCCGGTTTTTAAAGGATTAAGATTAAGGTACTTGTTTTTACTTGGCAGCCAAGTTTTTGGTTCCCTTAAGAAAGTCAGTTGATGATATTTTCTTTGGTTCTGCGGCAGCATCCAAGTCGCCTAAAGCATATTGGATTCCTGCTAAGTAATGCTTAAGAACCTGAGGGTTCCAGTAGATCTCGTCCCGATGCCCTAATGAGCAATAAAAAATGCGGCCTTCACCATATTTATCTAACCAAGCGATAGGGTATAGACCGTCTTTGCCAGTATTACCTTTTCCTTTATCAACTATTTCACCTGATAGGCTAAGTAACATACGGCGCTCGTCTGCAGAGGCTGTATCTTTTCTGAATTGGTAAATTTCGTCAGCCACCTCAAAGTCTTTACCTGCAAATGCGGCATTTAAGGGGTGATTAGGTTCAAGATTTTTAACTCTAATTTTAGTGTGCCAAGGGTGACCAGCAAAAGCTCCACCCATCATGTCATTAAAATCTTTCCAGTTTTTGTAAGTGTCAGTTGCTGAGTGCATGCCGACCAAACCTTTTCCTGATTTAACAAAATCAACTAAACTTTTCTTTAGCTTGTCTTCACGACCAGGTTCTTTGGATTTAAAAACTTCACCCGTTGTATTTAAAAAGATAACGGCATCAAATTCTTTTAACTTTTCTGGTTCGAAGAATGAATCATCCTCTGTTGCAGTGACTTCAAAGGCTTTAGTAGATTTACCCATCTGCTTCATTGCTTCTACGCCAGATGCAATCGATCCATGTCTGAATCCTGCGGTCTTTGAGAAGACGAGGACTTTTCTGTCCTTAGCAGGTTTTACAGGAGCAGCTTCAGGAAGACTTGCAGCAATTTTTTCTGCATTTACCTGTTTTTTATTTTTTTGTGCGTTTGAAGCTCCAATGGCTATGGCTAAGATGGCTACCGGAATAATTGCGGTCAGATTTTTTGTGTTCATGATCAATGTTTTATTTATTCTAACCTTTAACTAATTGAATATCAATACTCAATAAATTTGCAAAAAGTTAAATTTCATCACTAGTTGGCAAGCACTGAATGGTGATCCATAGATTGAATTAAATGTTTATGTGTTCTTGAGCTTAATTTATATTTCTCCTTCAATGACAGTATATTTGGATCATTCTTATCGAGGTTTTCTATTATAAATGAACCGATGTCCTTATAAAATTTTTCTTTGGCGCTTTCTATTGCTTCGATTTCGGCGTTATGAGAGGCGACGTTCTTTGATGCTTTAGAAAATTTATTCATATTTTCCGAAATTTCTACTTTAGTAACATCAAGAATTTTTCTGAGTTTCTCATCCGATTTCTGGATGTGATAATTTTTTTCTTGGAGATCTATTCTGAGCTGTACAAGTTTTTGACGCTCTTTTGTGTAAAGTGATTTGAGATCTTCAATTTTTTCATTTTCTTGGTCAGCATCTGGCCCAATAAATTGTTTTCTAATTTTTTTGCATTCTTCCTCAGTTTCCTGAAGTTGTTTTTTTAATTCGCTTAACTCTAATGAAAGGTCACCTTTTTCTTTGTGAGATTGATCTATATTCTTAGTAGAATTAGATTCAATTTTTTCTACTTTTGATTTTAGAGAATTGTTTTTTTCTATAATGTTTTTTTGGGCGATTTTAATATCTTCCTGTTTCTTGGTCAGGTTTCTTAATTCTAAGTATAGATCTTTTAACTCAGAAATCTTTTTCGTTTCAGTCCAAACTAAAGCCCCTAAAACAACCTTATTAGCTGTTAATTTTTGAGATAATTTTGATGCTTTTTTTGAGTGCTCTAGGCGATTGCAGATACCGATTTCTTTAATTATTCGCCTTACAATAAACCCAAAAGTTGTCATCGGCTGAATTGCCTTAATGTTTTAAAGTCAAATCTTTGAAGTTATGCATTTTTACTTTTTTGCAAATTTGCAATTACTTGAAAATCTTCAAGTGTTGTGGTGTCACCACTAACTTCTCCTCCTGCACATATTTCTTTCAATAGTCTGCGCATTATTTTTCCACTTCGAGTTTTTGGAAGAGATCCAGTAAACCTGATGTCATCGGGTTTTGCAATCGGTCCGATTTCTTTTCCTACGTGGTTGCGTAATTCATTCGCTAATTTTGCCCCGTGTTTAACTCCTTCTTTTAGGGTTACGAATGCTACTACCCCTTGACCTTTGATTTCGTCGGGTCGACCAACTACCGCTGCCTCAGCGACAGACTTATGAGATACGAGAGCGCTTTCAACTTCCGCTGTTCCTAGTCTATGCCCGGAAACATTTAGCACGTCATCAAGTCGACCAACTATCCAAAAATTGCCGTCTTTGTCGCGTCTTGCTCCATCCCCAGCTGTGTAAATGCCATCATAGTCATCCCAGTAAGTCTTTTTATACCTCTTTTTGTCTTTATAAATAGTTCTTAGCATGGATGGCCAAGGTTTTCTTATGACTAGTCGACCACCTTCATTAGCTTTGCATTCTTTACCTGTCTCATCCAGAATTGCTGCATCAATACCAAAGAAAGGCAGAGTAGCAGTGCCTGGTTTTGTAGGAACGGCACCAGGTAGAGGTGTTATCATTATTGCACCAGTTTCAGTTTGCCACCAAGTGTCCACAATCGGACACTTCTTCTTGCCAATTTTCTCATGGTACCACATCCAAGCCTCAGGGTTGATAGGTTCACCAACTGTTCCAAGAAGTCTTA
Source organism: uncultured Verrucomicrobiota bacterium (assembly GCA_902510815.1). Classification (GTDB taxonomy): domain Bacteria; phylum Verrucomicrobiota; class Verrucomicrobiia; order Verrucomicrobiales; family DEV007; genus EC70. Next base: position 15,844 of record CABXDI010000045.1, read on the forward strand.
ATGAGCTTAGATCACGACTTTCAGGTAAGTGATCTCCAGCCTTAATAAAAGCTCTAATGGCTGTGGGTGCGGTATAAAATATTGTCACACCATGCCTTTCGACGATATCCCAAAATCTTCCAAAGTCTGGAAAGTTTGGGGCTCCTTCATACATCAAGCAGGTGGCTCCGTTAAGTAAAGGACCATAAACTATATAACTATGCCCTGTAACCCAGCCTACATCGGCTGTGCACCAATAAATATCGTCATCTCGTATATCAAATATATATTTAGTTGTACTGTATGTACCTGTTAAATAACCGCCAGTAGTATGCAAAATTCCTTTGGGCTTTCCAGTGGATCCGCTAGTGTAGAGGATATATAACGGATGTTCGCTATCGAGCTTTTCGGGTGGGCAATCTGAGGATGCTGATTCCATTTCTCTATGCCACCAGACATCACGACCTCTTTTCATTTTTATGTCATTCTTACAGCGCTCAAGAACAATAACTTTTTTTATTGATTTGGATTTCTTAATTGCTTCATCCACGTTATTTTTTAGAGGAACTATTTTTCCTCGGCGCCATCCTCCATCTGCGGTGATTATTGCGCTGGCTCCAGAGTCTTGGACTCTATCTAAGATGCTTGCAGCTGAAAAACCACCAAATACAACGGAATGCACTGCTCCTATTCTTGCACATGCCAACATGGCGATTGCTGCCTCTGGAACCATAGGCATATAAATAATAACTCTATCTCTTTTCTTAATCCCTTGAGCTTTGAGAACATTTGAAAATTTACAGACCTCTTTATGCAGTTGAGCGTAAGTGAGAGTTCTAATTTCACCTGGTTCACCTTCCCAGATAATAGCTGCTTTATTTTTTCTGGGGCCCTCTAAATGTCGGTCTAGACAATTCTCTGATGCATTAATTTTTCCACCAACGAACCATTTAGCGAATGGTGGGTCCCATTGTAAAACTTTGTCCCATTTTTTTTGCCACTTTAGCTCCTTCGCTTCTTTTGCCCAGAATTTAGAAGGATACTTTACTGACTCTTTGTATAGTTTTTTATACTGAGAAAGACTCTTTATTCTTGCCGATTTTGAGAATTCTTTAGGTGGAGCAAAAAGCCTATCCTCTGATAGGTGGGATTCAATCTTCTTAGTCATTTTATGTTTATTACTATAATTTGATTAGAATATTAAGCTTATAGTCTAATTTCAATCCTTAGCTTGATTGAATATCTTGTAAAGATCCTTTCTACCTATGAATCGCCATGAACCTGGCTCGAGCGCAGTATCAGTGAGTCCACCAATTCTAACTCGAATAAGACGAACTACTCGATAATTCAGGGCTGACATCATATGTCTAATTTGGCGATTTAGGCCCTGATTGAGCGTAATAGCAATGCTCCTTTTGGAAACTTTTTCTACATTAATTGCTTTTGCTAGGCCTGTAGGTATTTCAATTCCTTCAAGCAATCGATCTTTGTCATCCATGTTGAATGGTTTTGACAAGCTTACTAAGTATTCTTTATCAACTTTTGAATTAGGGTGAGAGAGTTCTTGTGAAAGGTCACCTGAGTTAGTGAGAATTATAAGTCCTTCACTTTTAAAATCTAATCGACCAGCATAGTGGATATTTCTTTGCTGCTTTAGGTGTTTGGGTAATAATTCAAAGACAGTTGGTCTATTTTCAGGATCGTTTCTTGAGCAAATATATTCAGGAGGTTTGTATAAGAGGATATTTATAGTTTCTCTATGAGGTGTAAGTTTTTGGCCGTCGACAATAACTTCATCATCTTCTTTGATCTTTGTGGATAGAGAAATACAAACATCACCATTAACAGTGACTCTGCCTCCGACTATAATTTCTTCGCATGACCTCCTTGAGCCCAGACCGCAGTCTGCAAGAAATCGGTTTATCCGTATTGGTTTGCCTGAAGAGGACAAATATC
>CABXDI010000046.1 GCA_902510815.1 uncultured Verrucomicrobiota bacterium
GCCCAATGGGCATGAGAGAGGAGATAAAATCAGATCTCGGATTTTTTCCATTTCATAGTTTCTGGGGACCTAACTCTGGAATTGAATCATCTCAATGGATTGCCAATTCAGCAAAATGGATAGAAAAGAAACATGCTCCTTCATTGTCTTTAGTTTATTTGCCTCACTTAGATTACTGCCTTCAAAAAGAGGGGCCTGATTCACTGAAAGTAAATAAGGAGTTGGTGGAGATCGATAAAGTTTTTAAAGAGCTTTATCAGTTTTATTTTGAGCGGGGGGTCGATGTTACTGTTTTGTCTGAGTATGGAATAACTTCGGTGAATAGGCCTATTCATTTGAATAGGGTTTTTAGGGAAAAAGGTTGGATCCAAATAAAGAATGAAATGGGTTTAGAGATGATTGATCTAGGTGCAAGTAAAGTCTTTGCTATAGCTGATCATCAAATTGCTCATATTTATGTAAATGATGTCAGTTTGATGGATTCTGTGAATGAGGTTTTGGCCTCTGTTGAAGGCGTAGAGAGTGTTATTATGCCGGATGAGATTGAAGAGTTATCTCTAAATCATGAAAGGTCAGGAGATATTATTGTAGTATCAGATGAAAAAAGCTGGTTTACTTACTACTTTTGGAAAGATGACCTTTTAGCCCCTGATTATGCAAGGTGTGTGGATATTCATCGCAAACCAGGATATGATCCCGTTGAATTATTTTTTGATCCAAAAATTAGATTTAAGTATATAAAAATTGCTTCGAAGCTACTCAAAAAGAAATTAGGATTCCGATATTTAATGGACGTGATTCCATTAAATGCCAACTTAATAAAAGGTTCGCATGGAAGAATTCCGTCTAAAGTAGAGGATTGGCCATTACTTATTGGAAATTTCGAAAAACTCGAAGATGAGTATTCTTTAATAGAAGCAAAAGATGTATTTTCAATGTTGCTGGCTTCACTTAGAAAAAATAATAAATTCTCATAGCTTTTTGGAGAGGAAAATTATTACTTTTGGAATTAGTCGCAATTTCTAATTTAAATTAAGTTGCATGGAAAGGGTTGGACGGCTAAAATCTGCCTCCAACTTTTTGCATCATTGGAGTGGTAGCTCAGTTGGTTAGAGCGCCGGCCTGTCACGCCGGAGGTCGCGGGTTCGAGTCCCGTCCACTCCGCCACTTAATTTCAATCTGATATTACTGATAAAATTGTGGATAATTCAGTATAAAAGTTAGAAAATTACTTTACTTATATAAGATATTAACCATTTACGAATTTATCTATTATCGACCAAGATGCTATAAATTCCAAATTTGATCAAATTGGTGTTGCGTGGTGGCATTATAGACACTATCAATATCGCCCTTTTTTGCAGATAATCCTGAATACTAAGAGAATATTTAAATGTCTACTGATATCATTAATAAGATCGAGCGCGAGCAAATGAATACGGACATTGGATCGTTTAATGTAGGCGATACAGTTAAAGTGCATTGCAGGGTTGTTGAAGGTGGTAAGGAACGTATACAGATTTTTGCTGGTATATGTATAGGTAGAAGAGGGAGTTTAGTTAATGAGTCCTTCACGGTTAGAAAAATTTCTAGTGGAGAGGGTGTAGAGCGTACGTTTCCTCTGCATTCACCAAAGGTCGCTAAAATTGAGGTAAGTAAGAAATCTAAAGTCAGAAGAGCTCGCTTGAATTATTTGCGAGATCGTTTAGGGAAGAGTGCCACTACTTTAAAGGAGCCCACTGGCAAAATAAAAGGATCACTAATTGGTTCTAGTGTTGCTTCGGTTAAAGCTCTTCAAGAAGTAGAAGCAGAACAAAACAGTGTTAGCGAGGAAGCTCCAGCGGCGGAAGAAGCTCCAGCGGCGGAAGAAGCTCCAGCGGCGGAAGAAGCTCCAGCGGCCGAAAAAAGCGAGTAGATAATTGTTTTCGTTTTTAACCTAGGCCATAAGGCTCTTTCGCAACCCCTTTTTTATCTAAGGGTATTTATTTAATTATTGCGAGTTCTCTTAGTGTAAATTAACACTTATTTTGAGCCTCAAATAGAGTATTTTATATTTAAGGAACGCTATTTGCTCAGTATTATATAATATGTATTTACAATAAATGAGAAAAACAAAAATCATTTCAACATTAGGGCCGGCAAGTGATTCAGATGAGACTATAAATAATTTGATCCAAGCTGGAACAAATATCTTTAGGCTTAACATGAGTCATGCTAAACATGATTGGGTTATTGAAATTATCCCTAAAATAAGAGCTGCAGCAGACCAAGCTGGAAGGCTAGTGGGAATTCTAATGGATTTACAAGGTCCTGCTATAAGAACAGGTGAACTATCTAGAGCTTTAGAGTTAACTGAAGGGGATTTTTGTGAGTTGAGATTAGGGGATGGGCCTTCGAGTATAGAAAAAAGTACAACAGTAAATTACCCAGGCTTGTATGAGGATATTGCTCCTGGTGACACTGTGCTAGTTGATAATGGCGTTATACAACTAAAAGTAGAGGATGTAAGTAGTGAAGCTGTTCTTTGTAAGGTTTTGACTGATGGTCTTCTGGGTTCCAGAAGACACATTAATTTGCCTGGTGTAAATGTAAGACTTCCTGCTCTTACAGATAAAGATAAAAAAGATGCGATTCTTGGTGGTGAAATGAATGTTGATTTTGTGGCTTTAAGCTTTGCTCGAGAATCATCACACTTAGAAGAGCTTCGTACATTTTTAGAAGGGCAGGATTCAAAGGCGCAAATAGTTGCAAAGATTGAAGATCAGCAGGCGATGAAGAATTTGGATGAAATTATTCTATCTTCTGATGTGGTAATGGTTGCAAGGGGGGATTTAGGAATAGAAGTAAATATTGAGGAGCTTCCGATAGTTCAGAGGAGAATAGTAAGAAAGTGTATTAAATTAGGAAGGAGAGTTATTGTGGCAACGCATATGTTAGAGTCGATGTTAGATAATCCGCTTCCTACTCGAGCTGAGGTTACTGACGTAGCTAATGCTGTTTATGAGGAAGCTGATGCAGTTATGCTTAGTGGCGAAACCAGTATTGGACAATATCCGCAAAAGAGTGTTGAGATATTAAGCCGTATAGCGACGCGAAATGAAGGTGGTGGTGCAAATTTTGCCGAAGCCGCAATATTAAAAACGCATAAACAGAAAACAGTCAAAGCGGCGGTTGTTTTAGCTGATTCTATTCCTGGTTGTAAAATTGCCGTTTTTACTAAAAGGGGCATTATGGCTAACTACATTTCAAATTTAAGGCCAAAAGATGCTTTTATATATGCTTTTTCTGAAAATGACCAAATTCTAAGGCATTTGAGTTTGAGTCGGGCCGTTACTCCAATAAAGGCAAAGTTTTCGAATGATGCTGAGGAAACAGTAGCAAGAGGTTTAGATGATCTTAAAAGGCGAGGTCATGCGGAAACGGGTGATTCTGTTATTGTATTAAGTGATGTTTTAGGTGGCGAATTTGTTCAAGATTCAATTCATTTGAGAGAAGTCGAATAATTTGGAGATTAAAACGATCAAATGTGTTAATATAAATTAGATTTTAATTAAAATGATAAATTCTATGAAAAAATTAATCTACGCGTTCTCAATAATATTTTTCGGATGTGTACTAAATGCTGAAGAGAAAAAAAACATTGTTCACAGCTCTCTTGATGGAAAGCTTATTGAGCTTAAAGATGGAAATGTCGTCGATGCTAAATTGTCAAAAGATGTAGATTATTACGTGCTTTATCACTCAGCATCATGGTGAGGCGGATGTAAATCTGTAACGAAGCAGTTGGTTTCGTTAAATAAAAAAAATAATGAGCTAGGTAAGAAGAAAAAGTTTCAGTTGGTACTAGTTGATTACGATAGATCGAAAGAGGCCTTAGCTGGTTACCTTAAGTCTAGCAAAATAAACTGGCCGGCAATTAAACTTGATCAAAAGAAGTCAGTGAAAAAACTTACCTCTCTGGGAGAAACAGGATTCATTCCAAATATTGTATTACTCAAGCCTGACGGCAGCATGGTTTCAAATGATCGTGCTGAAGTTCTTAAAAGACTTGAAAAATACACAGGGTCTTAGTGTAGACCTTATTTGGCAAAAGTAGGCCAAATAAAAATTTGTTTTAACAGCGATTTATTCCATGAATTTATCAAAATTTATATACTATAGTGCATGTATATTTCTTTTGACTTCCCATATTACGTTTGCTCAAAACATAAGGGCAATTGAAGATGGGTTTGATCTTTTAGAGGATGGAGAGTTGATAGTTGATTCAGAATTTGGCGTCTTGAGTAATGATGTTCTTGGTGCTGGTAGTGCAGTGGCGATTTTAAAATCAGATCCCAAAAATGGAGAAGTGGATTTTCGTAAAGATGGATCATTTATCTATACTCCAAACTTCAACTTTAATGGAGAAGACTCTTTTACTTATTCTTTTCAGAGTCAACCTGAGATTATTGAATTCGTGGTAGATGAATCTAGATCTAAGGTTGATTTTTCCGCAAAATTAACAGCACTTGGTCTTAGTCAAACTCGTTCAGATAGTTCAGATTTGGAGGGAACTTTACAGGTTGAATTAAATCCAACGGACTCACCGTTTGAATCAATAAGGATAGTTAATGCTTCATTAGTGTTATCTGATGACATTAACCTTAATTATAGGTTTCTTTTATTTGTAACGGCTGAAGTTTCTGCTGACGGTGGAGATGTAATTTTAGACCTTTCCAAAGCAGGCCCTGCATCAAGTGTTTCTGCTTCTGGCGATTTTAGTCAAAAAGATAATGAATTTCAAGTCACTGGGAATGCTGAAGTGAGTGCTTCATTAGATTTAGGTGTCCCTGATGGCCCTCAGGTTTTCGATACGATTATTGAGGATATTGATTTAGATGGAAAAATTACTGAGACAGGAACAATGCTAAGCCTTCGTGTTCCAGTTAGTTTTCAAGGTTCTTTTGATATAAGTGGAAATACAATAGACTTAGAAATTGATGGAACATTGATTGCTACGGCGCCAAAGCCTGAGTCTATTGAAAGTAACATATCAAAAGTGATACTAGAAGTTGATGCTACTAACGACGCTCCCAATCTGAATGCAGATTATTTTACTACAATTGATGGAAAGGTTTCTGGTAATATTATAACAAATGATATTGATGTTGATGATGACCAGATTATTCCATCAATTGAGATTCCGCCCAGCAAGGGGATATTAACTTTGAATGAAGATGGAACTTTTAATTATGTTTTAAATGATGGTTCTTCTGGGGGTGATAAATTTGTTTATTCTGTAGATAACGATAACGGAAATGTATCCCGTAATTTGTATTTTTTTGGTAGTAAATGGAAGTATTTAGATGATGGAACTAACCCAGGCGTTAATTGGGCACAAGTTGCATTTAATGAGGGTTCTTGGAGTGAAGGGAGTGGAGCTTTTGGATATGGTAATTCTGAAGGTGTTAAAACAAATATAAGTTACGGACCTAGTCGGGCGAATAAGTATATCACGACTTATTTTAGGAAGACCTTTAGGCTTATGGATCCTAATTCTATTAGTTCGTTTGTGATAAATTTAGACCGTACGGACGCCTGTTCAATTTACATGAATGGTAATGAGGTATATAGAGATGATAATTTACGCTCAAATGCTAATTACAGAACCCTCGCTTCTAATGATTTACTTGATGAGGATAAGGTATTGAGTGTTGCTATTCCTGTTTCGTCTCTCATTAAGGGACAAAATACAGTAGCAGTGGAATTGCATAAAAGTACTAGGTCAAGTGAGGATTTTAAATTTGATCTAAGCGCTGTGGCTATAATGCCGCCTTTTACTGAAATTGTTTCAACAGGAGACCTTTGGAAATATCGAAGTAATGCGGACTCTCCACCTGATAATTGGGCTTCGACTTCTTTTAATGATAATACATGGGTCAATGCCCTTACTCCATTAGGTTATGGGCTAGATGAAGTTAATGGGAAGGTGAGTTTTGGTGAGGACCCTTCAAATAAGTATCCAGCTTACTATTTCAGAAAGACATTTAATTTCACAGGTTTATCTGACCTGGTTTCTTCAAAGATAGTGCTTCGAAGAGACGATGGGGTTGCTGTATATTTGAATGGGGTTCAAATAGCTCGAGATAATCTTCAATCTGATGCTACTCATAAAACTTTTGCTGAAAATGAAGTCTCAGGGGGAGGTGAATTTGACTCTAAAGAATATATTTTTGATTCTAGCCTTTTGAAGGAAGGTGAAAATGTTCTTTCTGCAGAGGTGCATCAAATAGATGCTGCAAGCAGTGATTTATATTTTGATCTGAATTTATTGGTGAGTAGTAAAAAGATAAGGGAGTTTGTATTTATACAAATACCAGAAGAGGAATCAATAGATAGTGATGGAGATGGTTATAACGACTCAACGGAAATATTCTTCGGCAGTTCAAAAGATTCTAGAGAGAGTGTACCCGAATTTAAAGTTGAAGTTAAACGTTCCTCAAATGCTATAAATATTCTCTTCCCTGGAAAAACAGGGGAGACATATCAATTACAAATGTCACACGATTTGAGGGAATGGATAAGCTTTGAAAAATTAATTATAGGCGCAGGAAAAATAATTACGGAAACGGTTCTGCGTTCAGCAACAGATAAGGTTTTTTATAGGATAATTAAATCTTAACTAACTCAGTTTTTCTCTAACTGCTTCTAATAGCTTTTTGGTGGCTTTAATTCCGTCGTATTCACCTAACTTGTTACCTTCATATTCAACTCCGACATATCCTCTGTAACCAGCATCAGTGACTATTTTCATCATCTTGTGATAATCAGTATGAATCTCGTTGCCATTATCGTCAAAATCATGAGACTTTGCGCTAACAGCTTTAGCAAAGGGCATTAACTCCGTGACGCCTTTGTATCTATCATAAGTTTTCCCACCACCAATTCTAAAATTACCAAAGTCAGGGAGAGTGCCACAGTTTTTCTTGTTTACAATTTTCATAACTCCAGCAAGCCAAGCGCCATTAGAAGATAATCCTCCATGGTTTTCAACTATAACATTAAGCTGGTGAGTTGAGGCAAATTCACTAAGGTTAGCGAGTCCGTCAGCAGCAAGTTTTTGTTGTTCTTCATAAGACCCTGAGGAGGAAGCGTTTACTCGTATTGAGTGACATTCAAGATATTTGGCCGCTTCAACCCATCTTTTGTGGTTATTTACTGCGGTTGATCTTTTTGCCTTATCAGGATCACCAAGTTTACCTTCTCCATCACACATTATAAGTAAACTTTTTACACCTTCGTTATCACAAATTTTATTTAATTCATTTAAATACTTTTTGTCATTAGCTTTATCTTTGAAGAATTGGTTTACATATTCGACGGCTGAAATTCCAAATTCTTTTTTTGAGATGACAGGGAAATCAAGATTCGTCATCTTTTTGCTAAATAGAGATTTATGCAGTGACCATTCTGCAATAGATATTTCGAATAGATTTTTCTTTTTTTTATGATGGTCAGCTTTTAGTAGGCTAGGCGTTGCTACCAATGATGTGCTTAATGTTGAGATAAATTGTCTACGAGTTCTATTATGGCTGATTTGCATTATATTTAATGATTGTTGCTATTTTATAATTAATAGTATGCTAAATAAATCAGATCAATGTTGTTTTTAAGCTATATTTATTGACCAGATCACTGGAATCCGTTAATTCCAATAATTATGACTGCAATTACAAAACTTTCTATTAAGGTTGGGATAATGCTAATAGCTCTTGGGGTGGGTTTATATTTATATACGTCTCGAGCTAGCCCTACGGCATTAATACCTGCATTCATTGGAGCTCCTATTGTTATATGTGGTTTGCTTGCAATTAATGAAAAGAGAAGAAAAGTTTTTGCTCATATTGCTTTAGTGTTTGCCTTAATAGGAGCTTTAGGAGGAATAGGGAGAGCTATTCCAAAAATTATTGGGGGAGAAATTAGTCTGCCCACTGTAGGAACAATTATTATGGGTATATTGTGTCTCTTTTATCTAGTAGCTTGTATTAAGTCTTTTAAGGATGCTAGAAAGAATCCTTAGGTATTTGAGACAAGCAATCTATTGACCATTGTAAACCTTGTTGAGCGTCTTTATTTTCAGGTTCATAGGAAAGAATTTCTTTGTAATGCTTTTGAGATTCTTTAAAACATTCACTAGCTTCTGAAAGTTCAGAGTCATCCTTAAGATTAACTAAGTTCCAACCAAGTAGGCCATGATCCCTAGCGATTTTTAATAGGTGTTTAGTTTTCTTTTTATTGTTATTCTCAACGTCTCTATCTTTTTCTAATAAAATTTCAGCAAGGTTTAAGGCTTCCCTGCTGTATTCAATAGTTTTTTTATTGTCACCAGCTTCTTTGTGCAGCTCGGCTAGCATTCGATAAATTTCAGAAGTTTTATTTTGATATTCAATGTTACTAGGCTTTGATTTTCTTATTTCCTTAAGTGTAGCTAATGCAGAGTTTGCTTGAGTTCTTGCTGCACTAGACTCGCCTTCCGAAATTAAAGACTTTGAGAAGGAATGAAGGCGACGAGCTAGTTCAAATTTGAAGATTTCTCTTTCATCATTGTTAATAAGGTTTTTTAACAATTCAATTGCATCATTGTTAATTACAACAGCGTTAGGGTCGCCAGTTATAAAAGAATTTTCTGCTTCTTCACCTAAAGCTCTCGCAAGTTGGTATTGATAATTAATGTTTTCAGGAAATGCTGTAACTAATCCACTGAATTGTTCTATTGATAATTGAAGGAGCTCCCTAGCTTTAAGGTAGTTTTCTTCTAGGGATAGAATGCCACCTAATTGAAAGTTTGCTAATGCGTATAGGTATTCATCATTTTCAAGAGGAAGTTGATCATCAGTAATTTTATTTAAAATCGCAATGGATTGTTCAGCGTTAGTCTTTGATAACTCTAGATCGTTTATTTTTAAGTAATTCTTAGAAAGGGCTAGAGATTTTTCAGCCATTTGTCTCGCGATATCTTTGTTTTCTATTTCTTTACTGTGGATAGAAAAAATCAAGTCGTATGATTTTTTTGAGGCTTGAGTTGCAGCGGTGTATTTTCTACTACCAAATAAAGAAGTTGAAAGATTTTCATAAATCTTGGCTTTCTTTAGGATTATCTCATTTGATCCGCCACCTCCGATTTCATCGTTTTCTAAATAATTTGCAGCAGTTTTTAACTTTTTAGATGCAGCATCGTAATCACCAAGTAATAAATTCAGTTCACTTGAATTGGTAAGCGCAGTGATAACAGAATCTCTTAATGCGGGCTCTTCTTCCTTACGTTCAATGAATTTTTCATAATATGTAAGGATTGTCCCAATCGTACCTTCGGGAAATGTATAAAGTGCATTTCCTTCGGAGTCACGTTTAACAATCATCTGGCATATCTCATTTAATGCGGCTTGCGATTGTTGGAGGTCGTTAAATAGGTACTCTAATTTAGTTTCATCGAAAGTGCTGTGACTGCCCTGATCCTTAATTAATGTTTTCTCAGAGTCATCATTAATCGGTTGGTTAACTATTTGCTCAGGGTTGTTTAGTGAGGTTTCTGTTTCTTTATCTAAATATTTATTCAGAAAGAAAGTCGAGCTAGCTATCCATGCTAATAATAGAGCCAATGAAACAAGTTGTTTAACTGTAATTGGTGAATTGAAAGGTGTGACTTCTTTAGATATAATCTTTCTGTTTTTGGTTTTGTTTGGGCGCTTTGTGTTTAGTGTTTTAAATTCCAAAACTGAAGGTTTGCTTAAGCAGCTCTTTAGTTGACTTACAACATCATCCATGCAAGAAAATCGATCGCTTTTATCAATGGCTAAGCATTTTTCGATAATCTTTCTGAATGATTTTTCCTCTTTTGATTTTGGTTCTGTTGGCCAATTTACACTAGGTCTTTTTCTTATCGCTCTAGCTACTTGATTCGGCGTGATGCCAGAATGAAGTGAACTTTTGTTTTGGTTCCTTTTTTTGAAATTTAGAATTTCTTTGTTCAGTCTACAGAATTCACCAGTTAGTAATTTGTAGACCGTTGCTCCATAGCTGTAAATATCCCATATTTTCCCATCGACGTTATTATAATTAGCGCTACCATTAAGTTGTTCAGGTGGACTGAAAAATAATGAATCGCTTAAAGCAACTTGTTCCACTCCACTCAAATAACCTTGAGCAAAGTCTGATAACTTTGGCGCTGGGTTATTTCCTCCTTCGAATAGAATATTAGTGGGTTTAATGTTGCAATGGGCTATGCCGTTCTGATGGAGAAGATTAATAGCACTAGCTAAGTCTAGGGCAATCTTTGAAACGTCATCGAATTCGATCTCTGAACACAATTTGTCTAATGTTCTTGATCTAATTTTCTTATTCCTTTTATCGAATTCAGTGGGTTCAGCGTAAAGTTTGTAAGTTATATATGGTGTTTCACACGACAGATTGAAATCGTATATGTTTGCGATTCCTTGGTTGTCATTAAGTTTGTATGCCTTAACGAGAGCATCAGATAATAATTTAAGATTTATAGATGATTTCCTTAAGCATTTAATTGCAAGAGGCCCCTTACCTTTGTATCTACCAGTCCATACGGAACCAGTTGAGCCTTCTCCAATTAATTGGTCTAATTGATAGTCGTTTAATTTAGGTTTTCTCAAAAGATAGAAAATGAAATTATTAAACTAATCTATGGCTAAGTTGACGCTTCTCAACTTAGCTATGTCTTATAAAAATTAAATTTTGTTTAAATGATATAGAACTCATCATTTATATAGTTATTCTATCAAAATTTTAATTATTTTATAGTAATTATAAATTTATCTTAATTGTATCTGATAAAATAAAATACAAACAACAATATGTCTCAAACATTAAAAAATCACGTAGCATTAATCACTGGAAGCACAACGGGTCTCGGATTTGGAATAGCAAAAGTTCTTGGTCTTGCTGGCGTCAAAGTCATTATGAATTATTATAACGATGAGGAGAGGGCAGATAGGGCGTTTTCTGAATTTAAATCACTTGGTTGTGATGGTATTCTTGTTCGTGGTAATGCAATTGATGATTCGTCTGTACAAGAAATTGTATCTATCGGTGAATCGAAATTTGGCCCAATAGATATAATTGTTCCTAATGCAACGCCTGATCAACCTCTGAAGCCAATTGAAGAATATGATTGGGATTTTTATCAGCAGATGTTGAATTTTTTTATTAAAAGTCCATATCTCATGACTAGGGCTACTATTGAACAAATGAAAAAGAATAAGTGGGGTAGGATTATCAATATTTCTAGTGAAGTTTATCAGCTTTCAGTTAGTCCTTTTAGTGCATATGTTTCTGCCAAGGGTGGTCAAATTGGTTGGACTAGAAGCATGTCAAGGGAGCTCGCTTCCTTTGGAATAACTGTTAATACGGTAAATCCTGGTTGGATTCCCACAGAGAGGCATGACGATGATCCGCAAGAAGAAAAGGACTCATATCTTGAGCAAATTCCTGCAGGTAGATGGGGTACCCCAGAAGATGTTGGTGAAGCTGTTGCTTATTTTGCATCGGAAGAAGCTAGCTTCATTACTGGACAGACTTTATGTGTCAATGGAGGAAACTCTCCATGGTAACCTTTTAATTGCTAACTTTTATCTTTAGAGCTGAATAGTCGTTTTATGCTAGATACGCCATGTTGATCTAACATGACTCCAACAAAGATAACTCCACCCGTAATAGCGTCGCTTAATGGGGTGGGATAGCCAAATAGATTTACCATGTTTCTTAGGACTATGAGAATCGCAGTACCAATAAGAATTCCAACGATTGAACCTTCGCCTCCTTTAAGGCTACAACCACCTAAAACTGCTGCAGCGATTGCGTAAAGTTCAAAGAAGGCGCCATGTGTTGCTGGTTGAACTGAGCCTGTGTAAATGCAAAATGGGATTGCGGCGAAAGCTGTACAAAAACCAGCAATTACATAAGCAAAAGCAATAACCATGCTGGTGTTTATCCCTGAATATTTAGTGGCTAATTCATTTCTACCCGAAGCAAAAATGTAGCGACCAAAAATGGACTTGTGGAGAATAATTCCAAAGATAATAGCAAAGCAAATTAGGTATACGAACGACATTGGAATGCTATGGAGAAAGCCTGTACCATTGCCGTTGGTTAATACATCTCCTAAACTTCCTTCGCCTAGGTATCTTACAAAGCTTAGATTTTGTTCAGAGTCACTAAGGTTAATAGATGTATCATCAGCAGAAAATCTGGCTAGTCCTCTGTATGATAAAAGACCGCAAAGTGTAACTATAAAGGCTTGAAGTTTAAGTTTGCCAACAAGAAGACCTTGAACAAGTCCAACCAAAGTACCAAGTATTAGAGTGAAAATTATGGCTATGGTCCAAGGTATTTCAGGGATTATTTTTGCAAGAAAAGAGTCTGGTCTTGTTTCGGGAGGGGTGACGAAGTAAAGAAATACTACACCTAGTAGGGCCATAAGTGATCCCACAGAAAGGTCGATTCCTGCTGTTATAATAACTATGCCGACGCCAATGCTGAAGATGCCGTAGATTCCTATTTCTCTACTAATATTCTTCAAGTTATCTGGGGTTAGAAACTTGCTCTCGAATAGCCCCTGAACACCACTTTCGATTGTGCCTACTGAAGTGATTGTAATTAGAGCAAGAAGTAGCCCCAGCATTCCAAGCTCTCTTCTGTTTTTGTTAACTATACCTAATCTTGAATTTGCCATTAATTAATTAAGCTTTCAGTTTTATCGTTTTCCTCCAACGGCGAAATGCATGATGGTTTCTTCAGAGAATTCTTCACGACTTAACTCTCCGGTGATTTTTCCTTCATGCATTACAGCTATTCTATCACTAATTCCAATAACTTCTTCCATGTCGCTTGAGATCATCCAGACTGCAACGCCCTGATTTGCAAGGTCTCGCATTAGCTTATAAATTTCGGCTTTTGCTCCAACGTCAATCCCTCTAGTTGGCTCATCGAAAATTATAGCTTTAGGCGCCATAGATAACCATTTTGCTAGCACAACCTTTTGTTGGTTGCCGCCACTTAGATTGACCACAGGAGTGCTTGCTGAAGGTGTTTTTATATTTAGGCTCTCAATTTGATGGTTTGCTACATCCTGTTCCTTATTATTATTAATCAGACCAAACTTTGAAGCATATTTACTTAGAGAAGCTAGCGAGATGTTTTTAGTTATGTCGAATTCAGTAACTAAACCAGTTCGTTTGCGATCCTCTGGCGCAAGATATATTCCGCATCTAATTGATTCCTTTGAGGAGCCTCTGCTAACTATTTTTCCATTGATTTTGACTTCTCCCTCTAGTGTTTGATCAACGCCAAATATTGCTTGAGCAAGTTCTGAACGACCTGCTCCAACAAGCCCTGCCATGCCTAATATTTCACCAGAAGCGACTCGAAAAGATACTTTGCAATTTGGGTAAGATGTGGTTCTTAAATTTGATATTTCTAAACCTTCACTCTCGGTATTAATTATTGGTTTACTATGAGTATTTCTTTCAAGTGCTCTGCCTACCATTAGGTTGACCATTGAGTCGTGATCAATTTGATCTTTAGAAAGTTCGCCTGCATTTTCACCATCTCGAAGAGCGATAACTCTGTCCGCACACTGGCTTACTTCTCCCAATCGGTGTGATATATATATTATTGAGATTCCTTTATCGCGTAAATCTGAGATTACGTTTAAAAGCTTTTCCGTTTCAGATAAAGTGAGGCTGGACGTAGGTTCGTCCATTATAATTATTTTAGCATTTTTTGATAGCGCCTTGGCAATCTCTACCATTTGTTGTTGACCTATGGAAAGTTCAGAGACTGGAGTCTCTGGAGAAATGTCAAGGCCAAGCATTTCAATGAATGGCTTTGTTTTTTCAATTATCTGTTTTGAATTTACGATCCCCAATCGGCGAGGTTCTCTACCTAAAAAAACATTTGCTCCTACATCGAGATTGTCGAGAATGTTGAGTTCTTGATGGACGAAGCCGATTCCAAGCTGATCAGCGTTTGAAACCGATTTAATTGTTGTAGTATTTCCTTCAACTTCAATAGTGCCAGAATCCGGTTGATGAACTCCTCCAAGTATGTTCATCAATGTTGATTTCCCTGCACCGTTTTCTCCAATGAGGGCAACGACTTCTCCTGTTGAAATTTCAAAGTCTACATCGATAAGTGCGCGAACTCCTGGAAAGGATTTATTTATTCGCTGCATTTTTAGTGCAGGGAATGAGTTATTAGAGCTTGCGATCAAGATTTAATGTAATTGATCTGAAAAGTTTATTGCTAGTTATTTGCTGCAGAGCCACTCTTCTTCCATTCTTGGCATTGTTTCAAGTAGGCCTCGCCACCACCTTTTCGTATCATCTTTGTAGCAATAAACTTCTGCTTGGTGTTTGGAATTTCAAGATCAGATGCTGATTTTCCTTCAATTATAATTGAGCGTAGTGCTTTGATCGATTGATAACCAAATTCATATGGTTGTTGAACAACTGTCCCATGAATTTCTCCGTCATCAATAGCTTTAAGAGTTTCAACTTCTTCATCAAAAGCGATTATCTTAACCTTTCCTATTGCTCCCTTGTCTCTAACAGCTTTTAGGCACGCGGGAGCGTTGTATGCCCACAAACCGACCATTCCTGCTAAGTCAGGATACTTTGTAAGTGTATCTTCAGCATTCCTCCTAGCCTTTCCAATGTTTGCCTCATCTGTTCTTAGATCTAAAATTTCTATTTTTGTTCCTTCCACGGCTTCTTTTAAACCTTGGTAACGCTCTACAGCGTTTGCTTGATCACCGACTCCAACGAAAACCATAACCTTTCCTCCATCAGGTAATGCCTCCTTAAGGAGTTCTCCGGCTTGGCGTCCCGCTTCAACGTTATTTGTACCTAAATAAAACAGACGATCTGAATCTGGAGCATCGCTATCAACAGTAATGATAGATGCTTTCTTTGCCCAAGTGTTAAGCATTTCTTGCTGACCTTTAGGATTAGGTGGACTTATAGCAATTCCTTTAAATCCTCTTACAAGCAAAGAGTCACATATTTCCCTTTGTTTTGCAGCTGTGCCATCTCCCATTTTAAATTCTATTTCAATATCATCATGTTCGGATGCTGCTTTTTCGGCACCAGCCTTTCCGTAAGACCAGAAGTCGGCAGTAGCATTTGTCATAAATGCTAATTTTACTTTTGGTGTTTTAGATTTTGATCCGTCTGATGAATCATTTTTATTATCGCCGCTGCATGAGATCATGTTTATTGCAAATGCAATTAGGGCAAATGGTACTATTGTTTTTGAAAATTTAAGTTTCATAAATTCTGATAATTTCGATTATTAATGTGGAAATTTATTTTAATATTAGATGAAAAAAAACGTTATTGAGAAATCTTTTTTTTGTTATCTTCTTTTACTCTTTCATAATGCTCTTTAAAGGCGCTTTTTAGGCTTAAGATTTCTTCTCGGTTTTCCTTATTGAGGTTATTTAATGGAAAAATATATGTTTTATTGCCAATAAGCATTCTTACATTCTTATCTTTGATAATTGTGGGTGGTATAAATTTTATTTTATCTCCTTGTTTGAACGCAATGAGCCGTCCTTTAATTGTCTTTCCTATACTGTTTACCCATTCTTTTTCTTCAGTTATTGCTAAGTAGGTGATGCTCTTTATTTTTCTTTTGGGGTAAAGGATAGGGGATTTGGGGGTAGAAATAGAAGCCCCTCCGAATTGCCCTGATCCGGATATTGTTTTGTTTTTTGCGTGTATCTGTGCGTTCGAGTTTTCTCTAATGAAAAAACAAAGTATGAAAGTTACTATAACAAGATTTAAAAAGAAAAAATTACAGCACTTATTTCTCATTCTTTTATATATCAATAAATTAATCTTTTATTTGATTTTAAATCTATGGTTTTTTAATACTATTACGAACAGTGTTAGCAATGATAGTTGCTCCCGCTGAGTTCGGGTGAACGTAATCAGGTATGAGTTTGCTCTTACCATGAAATGGGGTGTTTAAGTCGATTATTTCACATCTAGTTTGAGCTGAGATTTTTCTGATCGCTGGTATTATTTCTTTTATTACTATTTCATTAGTTATGCCCCAACGAGTTTTAATGACAGGTACAGGGAGGCAAATGTAGACCTTTGGCTTTGATGAGAGTTTTGTGAATGACGATATCATTGATTTGTAATCTTCGGAATAATAAATCCCATGCTTCCAGTTCTGCGGTTTTGTGTCATTTGTCCCTAGTTTTATTATTACAATGTTAGGATTGTATTGGAGGGCTGCTTTGAATTCTTTTTGACTCCAGTAAGGTTTGTCGCCTTTTTTTAACATCGTTGATCCACTGTTTCCGAAGTTTTTAACTTCATATTTATTTCCAAGCAATTTCCCAAGTTGATTGGGGTAATTCATATTTTTCCGATCCTTAATGCCGGCACCATATGTTATGCTGTCGCCTACACAGGCCACTCTGATTGGCTCAGAAAATGAATTGAAATTGAGACTTAAAAATAAGAGAAAATATAGTTTTATGTATTTCATTTGATTTAAACTTTGTGTGTCAACTAAACGCCTTTCTAAGAAGTGATAGGCTTTTCTGGCAACCTAAAACAGGATCTTCTTTTCCTTCGAATTCTAGGGAAATCCAGCCTTTGTAATTTACGTCATCCATGATTTTAGATATTTTATCGTAGTCTAGATCAAGGGTATACCATCTACCTCCACCGTAGTATGTTTTTGCTTGAAGTAATACAGTTTTATCAGCCAATTTTTTTAGTCGCTCGTATGGCTTTTCCAAAAAGTTTCCAGTATCTAAGGTTACTTTAAGCCAAGGTGAGTTGATTGCGTTAACTATTCTTAATACTCCTTCAGGTGTTAGACCTAGGCCCCAATGATTTTCAAGCCCAAGGATTACTCCAGCTTTTTCAGCTTCTCCAACAAGTTTTCCTATAGAGTCTATTACCCATTCATAGCCTTGATCTTCTGTATAACCTTCTAGCACAGGTTCGATGCCGCGGTTTTCCATAAGATGGTCAAAGTTTTTTGATGTATTCCATCTTCCTGTATTTATTCTTATAGTTGGAATTCCTAATTCGTTAGCTTGTTTGATATAGAATATTGTTTGTTCGACGTTGTGTCTTCTTTTGTAAGGATCGGGGTCTACGAAATCTTGGTGTGTGGATAGTCCCATCAGATCTAGCCCGTTTAAAAAGGCGTGTTTTTTTAGGTTTTGTAAATATCGAGGGGTGAAATCTTCCATTTG
>CABXDI010000047.1 GCA_902510815.1 uncultured Verrucomicrobiota bacterium
AGAGAGCGGTTATACTTTAGCCATCGGAGGCTTAGATGAAGCGAACGACTCAAGAGAAGGAGTCGGCTTACCAATACTCAGTAAAATACCTCTATTGAGAAATGGATTTAAAAGCGACAATAAAACACACAGCAGAAAAAATATGCTCATCTTTATTACTCCTACCCTCCTCGATCCTAAAAGTGGCGGAATTTCAGAAAGTCCTATATCGGAAGTCCCAATGAGAGGAAACAAAGTCGTCCAAAAAATTCCGGCAATGAAACCCGATGGAACACTTGTAGGCGGAATAAAATCAATTGATGGTGCTATGAGATGGATTCAAAATGAACACTTTATTATCAAACAAATAGTTAAAGAAAAAAGAGCATCAAAAAAACACAACGATCAGCTTGAAGCGCTTAACAATAGCGTGACCGTTCTCCAGAAACAGGTAAATGCTCATCTCAGCAGGAATCCTGAGAGCAAAAAAGAAATGAACTCTAAGATGTGGACTCTGAATCAAATATCCGAGAACATTTTAAATACTCGAAAATCTCTAAAACGAAAAAATTTCCAGCTCTTTAGCAGACCTCTTAGTAAAGCTTTTTAAGAGTCGTAATAACAATCTCCTTGTGTGGTTGGAGGTCTCGAAACCTCGGTGTCGGGGCCTCCTCTCCACCAAAAACGGCCAAATAATAAGTATTTTGATAACTTATTACTCTGAAACTTGCAGTTATTGCAGATTTCCGTTAAACAATTTATTATGGAAACACTCATCAAATTCTCCAAGCTCGTAGGAGCTGGTCTAGTAACAATTATCCTATCAAACTGCAGTACAGTGAAAGTCAGCAAATCTCCCTTCGGAAAAACCAGTGACGGTACTCCCGTTGAGTTATTCACTCTTGAAAACTCAAACGGCATGAAAGCTAAAATTACCAATTATGGCGGGATTGTCACTCAGCTTCATGTTCCTGATAAAGACGGAAACTTAGGTGATGTCGTTTTGGGTTACGACAAACTATCAAGTTACATAAAGGCAAGCCCTTACTTTGGTTGTATTACCGGACGGTATGCCAACAGAATAGCTAAAGGGCAATTCAGCATTGCTGGTAAGACATACCAGCTCGCTACAAACAATGGCGATAATCATCTACATGGTGGAGAAGTTGGATTTGATAAGCGTGTCTGGAAAGCCACTGAAGTTACAGGCATTGGCAAGGCTGGAATTACATTAACATATCTAAGTAAAGATGGAGAAGAAGGTTACCCAGGCGATTTGAACTGTGCTGTCACATATTGGTTAACAAATAACAATGAGTTAGAAATTGAATATAAAGCGACCACAACCAAATCCACACCAATTAACCTTACTCATCATTCTTATTTTAATCTTGCTGGAGAAGGAAGTGGCGACATTCTCAATCATGAAGTTGAGCTCTTCGCAGACAATTTTGTTCCAACCGATGGCGGCGGAATTCCTACTGGAAAGATAGCTCCTGTTAAAGGAACACCTTTTGACTTTCTATCTCCTCATAAAATTGGAAAGCGCATAGAAGCAAAAGACCAGCAAATAGAATTTGGAATAGGTTACGACCATAATTGGGTAATAAACGATCAAGGGAAAACACTCAATATGGCGGCCCGAGTAACCGAGCCTAAAACAGGAAGAATTATGGAGGTTCTTACTGATCAGCCTGGAATACAATTTTACACAGGAAATTATCTAGACGGTTCAAATATTGGTAAGGGGAATAAAGTTTACAATCACAGAAACGCTTTCTGCCTAGAAACCCAAGTACATCCTGACAGCCCTAACCAAGACGGTTTTCCTGAATCAATCCTTAATCCTGGAGAGACTTACAAGCACGTCTGCATTTATCGTTTCAAGACAAAGTAATCTCGCCAATTGGAAACTAATAAAGAGAAAACGAAAGAATCTAACCAAATTTTATTAGTCATCCCCTGTTACAAGGAGGGATCTCGCTTACCCGAATTCCTTAATGGACTATGCAAAATTTTTAAGAATTCTGAAATTCCGGTATCTATCATAACGGTGGATGATGGCTCAGGCCAGAAGGAAGCATCCTTAATGACATCGCTCATTAAAGAGCTACAAGAAGACTATAATTTTTTATTAGATCCAATCCTACTCAAAACGAACCAAGGCAAAGGTGGTGCTATCTATAGTGGCTGGGATTACGCCAACAAAAACTCTTTCAATTGGGTTGCCTTTGTTGATGCAGACGGGGCTATAAGCCCAAGTGAAACATTACGCTTTCTTAAAGATGCCACCTCAGAGAATGCTGAAAAGAAAATATGCCTATGGTCAGTTAGAGTAAACGAAGAAGGTAAAAGCATTAAAAGAACAGCAATCAGAAATCTCCTTGGCAATGTGTTCAGAATCATTGTTAAATGTGTTTTCTTTATCCCTGTTAAAGATACTCAGTGCGGTATGAAATGCATCCCCCTAAAAGCTTACCGTGAAATTTGCCATAGATTAACTGAAAGACGGTTTGTCTTTGACGTTGAACTTGCAGCATTACTAACTAGAAAAGGTTACACACTCAAACAAATCCCTATAGACTGGCAAGAAAGCCCAGGTTCAACAGTAAAGTTAAGCTCTGCAATTAGAATGCTGACATCTCTATTTATCATAAGAATAAGACTCTTATTTAATAGATAAAAGCGAAAGCAGGAATCTGATACGCTTGAAGATTGCATCGGATGGAGACCATCTTCTTGTCCCTTGATGATGTTTACAGGAATTGCGTAATTCTTAATCTTTTAAAGCCTTCTCAATTATGAGCACAGCGAGAGGCTCAGTGGCTTTATCTAAATCATCATTAGCCCTCTTTAAAGATTTGGGACAATTACCTTTAAGCTCTTTCTTCAGATCCTTTAACTTCAGTTTTATTTCATCAATTTCTTGAAGAGATAAATCTTCGGCGAGCATTTTAAGCCCCTCCTCCACAGCCGGAATAAGTTCATCACTTTTCATCTTTGCTTCTGCAAATAAACGCTCATTCATATCCTCAAAAGCATGCTCGATTGATTCATCAACCATTTTCTCCACGCTCTCATCATCCACATCAACGGCTGAATTCTTGATCTCAACAACTTTTTCTTTACCTGTAATTGTATCTCTAGCCAAAACAGTAAGAATCCCGTCGGCATCTAAGGAAAATTCTACTCCGACTCTTGCCGCGCCCCTTCCGGAGGAATCAAACTCAATCGCAAATTCGCCAAGCATCCAATTATCCTTAGCCATCTCTCTCTCCCCCTGTAAAACATTAATAGCCATTTCCTTCTGCTCAGCGACCGCATTAGTAAATAACTCCCCTCTCTTTACGGGAATCGTTGTGTTTCTTGGAATAATCACATTCATTAGTCCACCAAAAGTTTCGACCCCCAATGACAACGGCGTAACATCAAGTAAAATGACTTCTCTGAGAGAGCCAGAGAGTACGCCTCCATGAATGACAGCACCCAGTGCAACAGACTCATCTGGATTTTGAGAAAGGTCCGGTTTTTTTCCGAAAAACAGCTCGACTTGCTCATGCACTAGCGGGATCCGGCTACTACCTCCAACTAATATGATTGAATCTATATCCTCTTTGGAAAACTCCGAATCAAGGAGCGCCTTATTGCAATGACCAATAGTTTTCTCAATTATAGGAGTTAAAATTTCATTCAACAAATCAATGGTAAACACAACCTCGAAACTTTTTGTCCCATCATAAAAAGGAATTTTTATATCATACTCTTTTTCTAAGCTAAGTACTTCTTTACATTTTCTACCAGCATCAAGAAATAACGCTCTAACTTCTGATCTTGCCTCAATTATAGAAACTCCCTCGGCCTGATGATAAATAAAATCGGCAATAGCCATATCTATATCATCTCCTCCCAATTGAGTATCACCGCTGGTTGAAATTACATGAAAAACGCCCTCACTAAGTTCAAGGATTGAAACATCAAATGTCCCACCACCAAAATCATAAACGACTATCCGTGATTTATCCTCCATCTTATCCATCCCATAAGCAATGGCAGCTGCAGTCGGTTCACTAATTATTCTTACAACTTCAAGACCAGCCATCTCCGCTGCAGATTTTGTGGATATTCTTTGAGAATCATTAAAATATGCGGGAACCGTAATAACCGCCTTACTAAATATTTCTCCAGAAGCCTCCTCAGCAATATTACGAAGATGAGACAAAATCGCTGACGAAACCTCTTCAGGGCTCAACTCCGTATCTCCAACTTTGCATTTTTCTCCACTCCCTATTTTCCTTTTCACTGAGGCGACGACTTCGTTAGGACTAACCGTCATCATTCTTCTAGCCGGTTCACCAACAATAGGAGGGTTACCTTTCGAATACCAGACGACTGATGGAGTAATCCGAGAACCTTCGCTATCTGCAAAAAGAATTGGAAAACCTGAATCCACAACACCTACTAGCGAATTAGTTGTCCCAAGATCAATACCTAAGATTTTTTCAGACATTCTATTTATGTAATAATCAAATAATGGACTGCATTCGATGCATAACTTCTTTTTCCCATTTTAAAAGAAAAGAAATATCCCTAAAGCTTATCTCCATTTTTAACTTTGCGGAACCCGTCTCAGCATCAAGTAAACGGTCTATCTCTGCAAATGATTCTATAATTTTAGATTTTGCACTTCTAACCTTACCACTCGCTTCAAAAAGATCAGATTGAACTCGGGCTAATTCTTTAGACAACATAGCTTCCCCGATAGAGCTTAATGTTTGTGATTTTTTTTTTATAAATAAATCGGCAGATGATATTATTTTTCCAATTTCACCAAACAAATCCATAACTTCAGGTGAAAGCGAACCGTCAGATTTTAGTGAGTCCTCAAATATCAACTCGTAAAGATGCCCTATGCGGGAAGCTGGATTGCTCAAAATTTGATGTGCTTGATTAAGCTGCGCAAAACCCTCCTCATGCCCTCCTGCATCCGGATGTTGTTTTTTGGATAGTTCTTGGAATTTGGATCGTAATTCTTCGGAATCTAATGACAAACAACGTTTCTGGGAAAGTTTCTTATAAAAATCAACTATAAGCATTAAAATATCAGGCTGAAAAACTTTCCCCACAGGAGCAAGTAACTTCAGCATTAGGATTAGACACCTTGAAACCGCCACTCTGAAGATCATCACTCCAATCTAGCTGCGATCCAGATACAAAAAGAGCACTCTTAGGGTCAATAACCACCCTAACCTCATTTGATGTTACCATGATATCTCGTTCAACTGGACCATCCACCAAGTCCATCTTGTATTGAAGACCAGAACACCCACCTCCCACAACTGCCACTCTCAGGGCACCATAATCAGCCTTCCCTTGCTTCTCTAAAAGCCCTAGCAAACGAGACGACGCATTGGGCAACACCTCAATGAGGCTTTCGTTACCAATTTTATAGCTAACTTCAGAAGCTGACATTTATATAAAATTCAACCTAATATCACATCTCCACATAGGCAAAGATTTTGCATACAAAGGCCAAAAAAAGACTTAGCACATCTCCTTAATGCTGCAACTAGGTCACATCAATTAACTTTCGAAATTTTTCGAATAGCAGATCTCTTTGGAAAAACTAATTTATCTAATTCCTTTATAACAACCTCGTCATCTGAAGATAAATCCGAACCAATAATATTATCAATAATATCTCTATCTTGCGGAGTGAGATAACTAGGAAAACTCATTCCATTAATTTTGAATACAGAATTTAAACCACTGCTAACAGAATCAATTAATTCAATTTCTTCATATGCATCATAAAGTTTAAAAAGACCAAGCAATGCAGAGTAAGAAAATTCATAATCTTCCCTCTTCAATACTTCATTATAGTACTCCTGAGCCACTTCATAATTCGTAGTGGAAAAATATTTAGCAATCTTCAATAAGGAGTTATTTGAAAGACCATTCATACTGAATCGATCCACTAAACTTTCATAATAAGCTCTAATCTCCTCAGATATTTTCGGATTTTTTTGCTCGGTAACCTCAAGACCAATCATTGCAAGACCCTCAATCAACGATTCATTTCCACTGGATTCAGACATGAGATTCCCGACCCTAGATATACTTTTTTCATGTCCATATTTCTTAATTAAAAATCCAGCATATATACTCATCGCCTCATAACATGAATCATGTAAAAACGGAACACTTAATGTGATAAGAATATCCTCAAACCCTTCAATACCTTCATTAATTCTATCCATTTGTTCCATCGATCCTATTACATATGCCGCAGCATTAAGCTTATGAACAGTTGAATTAGCCGTTTCGTTGAACTCTCCATAATATGAAACAGAATCATCCCATCGGTATTGCAAGTTAGAAAGTTTCACTAAATAGCTTAATGCTTCATTGAGGTAAGATTGATCTGACTGCTGAGTTAAAATCTTAGCATTCAAAAATTCAGCTTCAGATTCTGCAAACCTGCTAAGATTCATCAAAGACTTACCCTTTAATAAATGAATTCTCGTCTTAAGATCTAAGCCAATTTTATAGGAGCTAAGTTTCTCAAGACTCTTAATAGATTCATCAAATTTGTTGAGTAAAAAAAGGATCGACGCTCTGCGATAAATTACCTCGGGATAAAAATAGGAATCGGGATACTTTCCGATAAATTCATCCAAGGACCTGAGAGCTGGAATTTTATAATCTAATTCAATAAGATTTGATGCCCAATAAAATTCAGCCATCTCATCAAATGACTCTAATCTTTCTGATGACCTATAGTTCTGAAAAAATTTAATCGAGTCTTTAAATTTTCTCATTTTAAAGGAAGCCACACCTCCGTAATATAATGATAAGCCAGATCGAATATCATCTTTCTCAACAGTGAGCGCTATTGACTGAGAAATTTCTAAGAGTTCATCGTATCTTTTGGAATCCAGTAAGTCTTGAAACATCTTAGACTCATTCTCAGCGCTGTTATGAGTCGGTTGACCAGAACAGTCATCCTTAATTCCATTCATCAACATCACAATCAATGCAAAATAGACCTGTATTCGCATGTATTGACTCTTCATTTTTGTTTACTACTTCACTCTTATTTTAACTGACACTAAGAAAGTGGTATATAATTACCATAATTTTAATAAATATCAATAATTTAGTAAGCTTTTAAAAACAAAAAAACACCGCATCAGGATTACCTCTGATGCGGTGTTCTTATAATATTTTTTAAATGAAAAGATTATTAAAATCCTTTCTGAGAAATTTGACTAAATTTTACGGATTTTTAAATTCCTGAAGTAGATCAGACTCTTTGGATCATGGCCTTGTATCCCA
Source organism: uncultured Verrucomicrobiota bacterium (assembly GCA_902510815.1). Taxonomy (GTDB): domain Bacteria; phylum Verrucomicrobiota; class Verrucomicrobiia; order Verrucomicrobiales; family DEV007; genus EC70. Next base: position 7,315 of record CABXDI010000047.1, read on the forward strand.
ATAGTTCCCTCGCCTAATCTTTTTGTCTTTTCCTTGTGGTCTTCGGGTTCGGTGTACTCATTAGCAACCTTTCCGTTAATCGTGATTGTTACTTTCTTCCCCTTAACTTTGATATTGTATGTGAACCACTCGTCATCAACGTGAGGAGCTTTCTTTACATCTTTAAAACTGTAAACACTTGCTGTCTTTCTCCAATCAGTATGAGTAGCATTCACTTGCGCTTCATAGCCAACAACTGGCCATCCGTTAGCCTGATAGGCTGAATGAAAAAATATTCCAGCATTAGCACCTTTGGCAGTTTTTACCTCACACTGAAATTCGAAGTCCTTAAACTTAGCATTTCCATCTTCACCATAGAACATATGAGCACGGGGACCAAAAACCTTAATGGTTCCATCCACAACTGAAAAGGTCTTTGGGTTCTCTGTATTAACTTTCCAACCATTTAAAGTTTTACCGTCAAACATACTTACCCATTCACCGGCATTCGCTGAGGTGATTAATAATGATAATGTAAACAATGATAATATAGATTTAATTTTGAGTTTCATATAAAGTGTTAAGTTATAATTAGAATATTGTTTAAGATGTTTATTTGGATTTAAGTTAATTATTTGCTATATCAGATTTGAAAAATAATAAGTGCTGCCATGGTAATTTATCATACGATCGGCTGAGCACGAAACCATTACTAGACATTTCTTTAATGACCTGAGCCTTCGACATTTTATGTTCTGTTTTAATCGGAACTTTCGGATCTTCACTTCTAAACTCCAGCAAACACACAATCCCATCTTTTTTAAGAGATTTCTTTATACTCGCTAGCATCTCTTGGGGGTGTGAAAATTCATGATAAACATCAGCCATTAAAACAAAATCAACACTATCCTCAGGCAAATCGGTATCCCAATAACGGTTCTCAATTGATTTTATGTTACTGATCCCCTCTTTTTTAGCTCTAACCTCAAGCATTTCTAACATCTCAGGTTGTATATCAACTGCATAGGCTCGTCCCTTTTCCCCAATAATATTAGCCATCATCAGCGTATGATATCCATTTCCAGAGCCTATATCTGCCACTGAAATTCCAGGTTTAAGTTGTAATTCTTTAATCATTTCTGAAGTCTTCTCTTCTTCTTCCCTTACCTTTCTCATTAACCATGGTGCTCCTTGCCAATGCATTGTTCTGGCAATTTCTCTGCCTTTGTACTCAAGCAGTGCAGGAGGCCCTTCCTTATCGTAGGCGGCTTTTTGTTCCTCAGCTGACATTAATGCCCACTTAATTGAGGATATAATTTCCTTTGAAGTGGGCCTTACTCTCTGCCTAAACCGATTAACAACATTTCCATCCCTACTAATAAGAAACTTTTCGAAATTCCATTTCACAGAACCAAAAAAATCAGGGTTGGTTTTTTCAGATTGCAAAAATTCATAGAGCAAGTGTGTATCCTTACCTTTCAGACTAACCTTCGACGCCATAGTAAAAGTGACGTTATACGTTTCCTTACAGAATTTTTTTATTTCATTTTCGGTACCTGGCTCCTGCCCACCAAAATCATTACAAGGAAAGCCAATGACATTAAGTCCTTTGTCTTTATATCTCTCAAACAAAAGTTGCATCCCAGCATACTGTGGAGTGTACCCACATTCACTAGCAACATTTACAATGAGTATCGGTTTACCGGCAAAATCAGACAGCGAAGCCTTTTTGCCATCAATGGTCTCAAAGCTAATGTCATAGATTGGTGATTTGGCTATGACTGAAGCCGTGAGAATAATCTGAAGTATTATATTTAATCGAACCATTCGTCTTTAGGGTCAAATGCTGGTATTGGGATGTTAATAATCTTCATATCACCAATTGCTCGGTGGCGACAACCAGGCTTTATTAAGACTGAAGTCATTGGCTTTGCAGGAACTTTTTCACCATCTAGCTCAATAAACCCTTCTCCCTCAAGAACTAAGTATATCTCGTGCATTTCTTTATGATAGTGAGTCTGTGAAGACTTGGTAATATCTACCAAATGTAAACTCGCTACTCCTTCCATTTCACTAAAGGCTCTCCTAGCAATTCCACATGGGCATGGAACTGGATCGATTTCATCTAATTTAGCGACACTGAATCTTTGTGAATTTTCCATAGAACAGGTGGAATTAGCTTAAACCAATAGCTGGTGAATCCAAGGCTATAAATATAATATAATAAGAAAATCATGTGATATGGTACAACTAAAGCGCTAATTTAGTTGATAGCGGCTCCGCTTTCAGTGATGAGTTTTATCATATAATTCAAATGACCAATCAAAGATTAACTATTAGACCAAGAAGAAATCGCAAAAGTGATGTCATACGAGGCCTTTGTCGGGAAACAAGATTGAGTAAAGAATCATTAATCTATCCCCTCTTCATACATGATAAAGAAATCAATGAACCTATAGATTCCATGCCTGGATGCATGAGGTGGAGCATTAATGGAATTTTGGAGGAAATAGCAGATGCACAATCAGTGGGAATTAATTCAATCGTTCTTTTTCCAGCAATTGACGATCAGCTCAAAAGTTCAGGAGCCGAAGAATGCTACAATGAAGAAGGCTTAATTCAGAGGGCAATAAGGGAAATTAAAAAAAACTTTCCAGAAACTTCAGTTATCACAGATGTCGCACTTGACCCATACAATAGCGATGGCCATGACGGCCTCGTTAGTGGTGACGGTTCGATTCTTAATGACGAAACTGTAGAGCTATTATGTAAACAGTCTTTGTCTCACGCCCGAGCCGGCGCTGATATCATTGCTCCAAGCGACATGATGGATGGGAGAGTAGCAGCCATTAGAACTGCAATGGATAACGAAAACTTTAAAGACGTCTCCATCATGAGTTATTCAGCAAAGTATGCATCAGCTTACTATGGACCTTTTAGGGGTGCTTTAAACTCTACTCCAAAATCTGGAGACAAAAAAACCTATCAGATGGATCCAGCGAATGTTAAAGAAGCCGTTAGAGAGGCGATGCTCGATATTGAAGAAGGTGCAGACATAGTTATGGTCAAGCCTGCTGGGCCGTATCTAGACGTAGTGGCAACTCTGAGTGACTGCATAGAAATACCCATTGCTGCCTATCAGGTTAGTGGAGAATACTTAATGATTGAGAGTGCTTGCGACGCTGGATGGCTAGATCGCCGTTCTGTCGTTTTAGAGAGTTTAACAGGTATTCACCGCGCTGGAGCTTCGGCAATCTTAACATATTTTGCTAAGGAAGCAGCCTCTTGGCTTAAATAGTCAGCCTACAAGCCTATCTAAAAAGGCTTGATCAGAAGTCGGTTTTGACTCGACTAGTTGAAGATTTAGAGGATAATCCAAGAATTAGATGCCAGAATTTCCTTATACGGACCCGATCAAAAATCTATACAAGATTTTAAAAGAAAAATCATTTTTTACGGGTGATTTTACTTTGGCATCGGGTAAAAAAAGCAATTATTACATTGATTGTAGGCTCACCACCCTTGATCCAGAGGGAGCATGTCTCGTTGGTGCAGCAATACGGAAAACAGTAAATGATAAATGTGAGGAAATGGGAATTAGCATCGATAGTATAGGAGGACTAACGCTTGGGGCTGATCCAATAGCTCTTTCTGCTTCGATGGCCAGCTACCAAGGCGGAGACGATAAAACCTTAAAGCCTTTCGTAGTTCGAAAAGCGCCTAAAGAACATGGAAAAGGAAAGCAAATCGAAGGAGGCTTTAAAGAAGGAGATTCGGTTGTTGCTTTAGATGATGTAATTACAACAGGGGGATCAACTCTTAAAGCAATAGAAGCGATCGAAAATGAAGGAGGCAAAGTAGAATTTGTCCTTGTCCTAGTAGACAGACAAGAAGGAGGCAAAGAAATAATAGAAGAATCAGGCTATAAAGTCTTTTCTCTTTTCACAAGAGATGAACTTTTTAAATCAGATTAAAAAGAAACTTCACAAAAGCAGGTAAACTAATACAAAATAACTTTCCCAAAATAAAAATTCATTAACTCACGACAATAAAAATGGACAGTCCAAATAAAGATAAAACACGAAGAAACTTCATTAAAACATCTACAGCGGCTGCTGCGGCAGCATCTGCATTACCAAGGAAGGCAAAAGGATTTCAAGGCGGAAGCGAAGAAATTAAAGTCGGCCTCGTTGGCTGTGGAGGAAAAGGAACCAGTGACATCAGGCAAGTGCTTGGAGTAGATGACAAAATCAAGCTCTGGGCCATGGGCGACGCACTGGATAGGAACGCACAAGGAAGATACAAGGCACTTGCTAACGGAGGAACTAAAGAAAAAGTCGATTGTAAGGATCGTGTCTTTTCTGGAATCGATGCCTTTCAAAAAGTCATCGATTCAGGTGTAGATATCGTTTTTCTTGTAACATCACCAGGCTTTAGACCAGTCCACTTTGACTACGCCGTTGAGCAAGGAAAACATGTTTTCATGCAAAAACCCTGCTCTGTTGATGGTAGAGGTAGTAGAATGCTTCTTGAAAGCAACAAAAAGGCTAAGGCAAAAGGGCTTAAAGTTGGAGTTGGGTTTCAAAGAAGACATGATGCTCGTTATAAAGAGACCATTAAGCGCATACAAGATGGAGCGATTGGGGATGTTGTATCCCTAAGATGTTACTGGGATGGAAGCACTCCGTGGACACGTCCCCGTAGAGAAGGGCAGACCGAAATGGAATATCAAATTCAGAATTGGTACTACTTCAATTGGCTGTGTGGAGACCACATTGTTGAGCAACACATTCACAACCTCGATGTCTGCAATTGGCTCATGGGTGACTACCCTCAAATTGCTCAAGGCAAAGGCGGCTGCGAGGTTCGTAATGGACCAGACACTGGCGAAACTTTTGATCACCATCAGGTAGAATATGTTTACGGGTCAAAATGGGATGGTCCATCCGTGAGAATGCATAGTTCTTGCCGACATATCCGTGGAGTCTTTAATAGTGTTTCAGAACATGCTCATGGCTCTAAAGGATATGCCATTATGAATGGAGGAAGACTCTATGACAATGATGGCAAAGAAATATTCCATGCAAAAGGAGGAGGAAGCTCAGAAATGAACCACAAAAAAGCATTTCTTGATGCTATCCGGAATGACACAGAATTTAATGAGTGCGACAATGGCGCCATGAGTTCAATGACAGCGGTGTTCGGCCGTATGGCTACTTACTCAGGACAACTCTTAAAGATGGATGACTGTTTAAACACAAAAATAGACGTTTTCCCTTATGGTCAAAAACTGGGCTGGGACTCAAATCCTCCTGTGCTTCCTGATAAAAATGGAAATTATCAGAGACCTGTACCTGGAAAAACTAAGGTAATTTAACATTATTCCATAAATAAATTCATTAAAGGGTGCGTTCGTTTAAAGCGAGCGCACCCTTTTTATTGCATAATTGATCATAGTTGTCATTGGTGGTAAGTTCTAACTCCTCAAATGCTTTTAACTAACAGAGTAATAGTCTTAGGAATCATCGCTCTAACCTCTTGGACAAGCGGTTTCGGCCAGGATGTAGATATTTTAAACTCAAATAATCTAAAAAATCTCTTTAACTCTCTTGGTCATGAAAGTTATGAGGTTAGACAAAAAACTCAAAATCTAATTCTTGATCAAGGTAAAATAAATAAAGATCTTGTCCTAAATGAATCTTTTGAATTCTACATTAAAACTAAAGACCCTGAAGTAAAATATCGACTCAGATCTTCGATGCTGGAGATTATTGGTGGGAATTTAAAACCTGAAGGTTTCATAGGTATCAGGATGGTCGATGCACCGATGAGAATAAATAATGATGGAGAGATTGAAAACATTAGGGCAGTCAGAATTCTGAGCGTTGTCCCTAACACAGCAGCCTCCAAAGCCGGCCTTAGACCTGGCGACCAAATTACTCGATTAGATGGAGAAAAATTTCCAAATCAGGGTCTCGCTTATGTCGAACTCTCAAAATACATACGTGCAAAGAGTTCAGGTGAAAACGTTAAGCTCAGTGTCACTAGAGGGTTTGGGGTGAACATGAAGAAAATGGATATTGATATAAAGCTTGGTGAAAGGCCTGAGGGTTTAGGGTCCAATAGAAAAGTTGAAGCTTTCAATGAATGGTTCCAAAAGAATCTTGAAAAGAACGAAAAGAAATTAAGTGACAACCTCAAGACCCCCTAGATTACATTCTCTTTGGCTTTAAAAATTACTTATAATCATGACCCAGAAAGTAACATTTATTATCATATTTTTCTCTATATTTGGAATCGTTACTGGAGCTCCAAAAGGATTTAACTATGAGGAATCAAAAGTTCCTAATTACTCACTAATCAACCCTATCGAAGGTGTCTCAAAAAAAGCGGATTGGCCAAAAAGGCGTAAATTTCTATATGAATTAGTAGAAAGTAAAATGTTCGGCAAAGCTCCAGAGTTTGACCGAGGCTCTCTTAAAATAACAATCGATACAGAAGATATTTTAATTATGGATGGCAAAGGAGTAATGAGCCAACCGTTAATAACTTTTGCCAATAAAAAAGTTAGACTATTGATATTTAGACCCAAACTCAGTGCCGCGCCTGCCCCGGCTTTCTTAGGCTATAATTTTAATGGAAACCACACAGTCCACTCTGAAAAGGGTATAAAAATTACTAATGAATGGGTTCCAAGAAAGAAAGATAATAAAGCCTCAGAGAATGACCGAGGCTCATCTAGTAGTCGTTGGGATGTGGGTTCTATTATAGAAAGTGGTTACGCGTTAATTACAGTATACTGTGGCGAGGTAGATCCTGATTTTCATGATGGATTTAAAAATGGCATACACGCAAATTACCCAAAGCCAAAGCCTCACGAATGGGGAACTATTTCGGGATGGGCTTGGGGCCTTAGTAGAGTAATGGATTTTCTAGAAGAAGAAAAGTTCATTGATGAATCAAGAGTTTCAGTAATAGGACATTCAAGATTAGGTAAAACTTCTTTATGGGCTGGAGCCAGCGACCCTAGGTTCGCCCTAGTTATCTCAAATAATTCGGGTTGTGGCGGGGCAGCTCTTTCCAAAAGAAAATTTGGTGAAACTGTAAAGAGGATAAACACTTCCTTCCCTCATTGGTTCTGTAATAATTTCAAGCAATACAATGATAAAGAGGAAACCTTACCTTTTGATCAGCATATCCTGATGAGTCTCATTGCTCCACGACCACTTTATATTGCTAGCGCCTCTAAAGATCTTTGGGCCGATCCTTTAGGTGAATTTCTTTCGGCAAAATATGCAGATCCTGTTTACAGAATGCTTACAAACGAAGGCCTACCCACTAAAGAAATGCCTGATAAGAACCAACCTATTCATGGAAGAATTGGATACCACCTCAGAGACGGCAAACATGATATAACCAATTACGACTGGAAAAATTATATAAAATTTGCCAATAAACACCTGAATTAAAAATTTAATCAAGCTTAGAAAATGTTAAAAAAACAAATCCTAATAATATCAGTATTCATTTTAAACATTATTTTCCTATCGGCAGCAAAAGCCAATCAAGTCGATAAGAAGTCAGCCGTTAGGTTTGATCCAGTTATCAAAAATATAGAAGGATGGAAAATTCATATCGATCCCGCACTTTTGAAAGGAAAGCACTCAACGGATGGCCTACATGCCATTAAAATGTTAACTAATCATTTACAGAGAATATCCATCCTGGTTCAAGGTGAAGCCTTAAAAAAATTAAAAACATGCCAAATTTGGTTAGAACATAGCCACCCTACACTTCACGCAATGCAATATCATCCTAGTGTAGGTTGGCTTAAAGCAAATGGTCACGACCCCAGACTTCAAAAAAAAGTACATGTACCTCAGGCCAAAGCACTAACTTCTCGAGGGCAACTTCTAAAACATCCTGCTGTTATTCTTCATGAATTGGCTCATGCTTATCATGATCAATTTTTGACTTTTGAACATCCTGAAATAATTGCCGCTTATAACAAGGCAAGGCAGAAAGGAGATTATAATAAAGTCATGCTATACACCGGGCAGAGCGTTAAACACTATGCAATGACAAATCATAAAGAATACTTTGCTGAAGGCACTGAAGCCTATTTTTATAGAAATGATTTTTATCCATTTGTCAGAGCAGAACTTAAAAAACATGATTTAGATCTGCACAAAGTGTTAGAAAAGGTATGGGGTTCAGCCCAAAAATAGCGATTTATTTTAATTCTCGACTTTGACGTCATTCGATAAATAAAGATTTTTAGAAAAAATCATTATTAATTAGTTCTTTTTCACCAATTATTTTTGGGACAACTAAAATAAAAGTCGCTTTCAGATTAAGATATTTAGATCATTTTCGCCATTTTATGCGGAAAATTTAGGCATTTAGTAAAATATCGTTACGAAAATAAAAACTTGCAAAGATTAGCTGATATTTGATATATCTTAAATATTAAGTAAAACTTGATTTTTAAAATATTGACATTAAAAATGTTTTATTGTTCAACAATAGCCCATTTTTTAGTCAGAAACATTAATCCAAGGACATAATATTTCGTCTAATTAAATCCACAGGCAATCGTTCTAATATTTGAATAGATATAAACCACATGATGCACTCAAGAAT
>CABXDI010000048.1 GCA_902510815.1 uncultured Verrucomicrobiota bacterium
TACCATAACCAATCCTAAGTCCAGCTAAACCTTGAATCTTGGAAAAAGTTCGCATAACAACTACATTCCTCCCCTCTCTTATAAACTTTAAAGTATCTGGCGGAGAATCAAGAAATTCGTAGTACGCTTCATCGAAGACTACAATTACGTTTTCAGGAACGCGATCCATGAAGCGATCAATTGCTTCTTGAGTCACAAGCGTTCCTGTTGGGTTATTTGGATTTGCAATAAATATCTGCTTAGTTCGTTCATTAATTGAATTCGCCATAGCATCAAGATCATGAATGAAGCCTGGGTCATCCACCTCAATAGTTTTTGCTCCGAAAAGAGTCGCCATCAATTTATAAACAACAAACGCATGATTAGCGACAATCACTTCATCATCAGGCCTTAAAAACGAGTGCCCCAAAAACTCAATTATTTCATTAGAGCCATTACCAAGAACAATATTCTCCATCGATAAAGAAAACTTCTGAGCAATAGCATTCCGCAATTTCCAACCACCACCATCGGGATAAATATGCACCTCACTAGCCAATGATTTCATGACCTCAATAGCCTTTGGTGATGGACCAAGAGGATTCTCGTTTGATGCCAATTTAACAACATTCTCTGGGTCAAGGCCAAGTTCTCGAGCTACATCTTCAATAGGCTTACCTGGCTCATAAGGAACTAAGTCCTTGAGCTGAGAATTGGAAAATTCGCAAGGATCAATCATAGGTAAACAATTCAACGCAAGATGAGGCAGGTCAAGCAATGACCTCAATCATTGTATCGCTGAGCAATAGGCATTCTTCTACCCACCCCAAACGCTTTACTGGTTACTCTTAGCCCCGGCGCAGATTGCCATCTTTTCCACTCATTAATATCCACCCTATTCGTAATCCATCTGACCATTTCTTCATCATACCCCTTTTCAATAATCGCAGATACCCCCATAGATTGATCAACGTAAAGATCTAAGATTCGATCTAAAAATTCATATTCGGGAAGAGTATCTTGATCTTTTTGATCTGGTCTAAGTTCAGCACTAGGTGCCTTTTCAATAGTACTCCAAGGTATAATCTCTTCATTACGATTTACCCATTTCGCCAAATCATAGACTAAAGTTTTTGGAAGATCACTGATCACCGCTAAACCTCCACACATGTCTCCATAAATAGTGCAATACCCTACCGCAAGCTCACTTTTATTACCTGTCGTCAGGAGCAAGTGCCCCTTTTTATTCGAAATGGACATGAGAAATAGCCCTCTAATTCTTGCCTGCATATTTTCCTCAGTTATGTCTTCGTCATAATCTTTAAAGCTCTCACTCAGCTCTGCTTTTAAAGTCTTAAATGAATTTTTAATCGATATTTTTTCAAAGCCTATACCTAACTTTTTGGCCAAAAATAACGAGTCATCCATGCTGCCTTGAGAGCTAAATTCACTAGGCATCGTCACTCCAAAAACATTCTCAGCACCTAACGCTCTCTCAGCTATTACAGCAGTAAGAGCCGAGTCAATGCCTCCACTTAAACCAATCAAAGCTGTCTTGAAGCCGCATTTTTTTTGATAGTCTCTGACACCTAAGACTAAAGCTTTATAAGTTTCCTCTAAATCATCACATTCTCTTCTTTCAATTTTTGAAGATCTTATATCTACCAAAATTGATTCTTCTTTGAACCCCTCTCCTTGAGATAACAATTCACCAGAACCGGAGAAGGCCAATGAATTCCCATCAAATATAAGCTCATCATTTCCTCCAACAGCATTGCAATAAACTAACGGAACCTTAACCCTTCGAGCCAAAAATGATAACATTGAATACCTTTCTTTTGTCTTTCCACGATTAAAAGGAGAAGCACTTAAGTTTAAAAGTAAATCCATACCCTGTTTAGCAAGTTCACCAGCTGGATCCTTCACATACAAATTGGAGGGAAGGAAATCTTCACTCCATATGTCTTCACATATTGTAATACCAATTCTTTTACCATTAATATTCTGAACCAATACTTGTTTCGCAGGCTGAAAATACCTCGCCTCATCAAAAACATCATAACTAGGAAGGAGACTTTTAGTTACCTTACCTATCCTTTGACCATTTTGAATTATTATTGCCGCGTTTTCGAAGGGGTTCCCAGCATCATGTGTATTTAAATCAACATAACCAAGAATAATTGGAACTTCGGCAACTTCATCGGCAATTCCCTTAATTACTTCAAGATTATCCGCAACAAAACTAGACTTAAAAAGTAAGTCTCTAGGAGGGTAACCAGTTAATGAGAGTTCTGGGGTAATGATTAAATCTGCCCCCATAGATACCAGCTCTTTATACCTTAACAGAATAGACTTAGCGTTACCTTTAAGATCTCCAACTATCGGGTTAATCTGAGCAATTCCAATTTTCATTTACCAGTATCCAAAATTTCCAGTTTTTAGTACATAGCACCCTAGCAAAAAATTTGCTAGGGCATGCATTATTATACATGCAAATAAACTCTTTGTTCTAACAGCAACATAATAAGTGATGGATCCGTAAACAAAAGCTCCAACATAATCAGAAGGAGCATGTATAAACATAAAAAGAGAGGTAATTATGATGTAGCTTCTTATTGAAAATTTTCCAAAAGGTTGATTCCAATAATTTCCATCTCTATCTAAAATGTATCTCATCAAAAATCCCCGCCAAAAAACTTCCTCAATTATTGAAACCACTACAACCATGCGGAGAAATCTGATGATTACTGCTAACCAATAAAGAGACTGATCTTCACCAAGAAAATCTGATGGATTAAACCCATCTTTTCTCTCAGTGAAACCAAAATATCTCCACCAACCTTCATCCATTTCCATAGTTTCGAATAAATGACCTGGAAGCACCCATAATGATATTCCAATCAGTCCCATTATGATTGAAAATTTAAATCCTCTTATAGGACCAACCTCAAATTTTGACCAATACCTTTTAATTAAAATAAGACAAACGATTACCTGCAAAGGATACACCCACTGTTCTGGCGCATACCTATACCAAGGGTAAATATCTTCATTGTAGACAACAAAACCAAAATACTCCAATATTGGAATCACTACCAATAAGGCCATAAAAACAGAAATCGGCAAAACATGTGCCAAAGCCTTTTTTGATATCTGCTCCTCCGTGAGGGTAACAGGTTTAGACACATTCATCACTTTAACGAATCAACAAATCTCTTAAATCCTTTCATCGCAGATTTAATTAAATTAATATCCGTTGCATAACAGCATCTTAAAAAACCCTCACCGCTAACACCAAACGCATCACCTGGCACGGCGGCGACACTTTCTGTATCAAGTAGATCAGTTGCAAATTTTTTACTCGAAAGACCACTTCCTCTAATGTCAGGAAAAGCATAAAATGCACCACCTGGCATATGACAAGGCAGCCCCATGTCATTAAATTGACTTACCATATAATCGCGCCTAGATCTATAATCTTGTCTCATTTTTTCCACAGCCTTAGATCCATTTTCTAGAGCTTCAATTGCTGCAACCTGACTGGTTATTGGCGCACAAAGCATTGAGTACTGATGTATCTTCATCATAGCTTCTGTAATCTCAGCCGGAGCGCAAGAATAACCTAATCTAAAACCCGTCATTGCATAAGCTTTCGAAAATCCGTGAAGCAATATGCTCCTAGACTTCATTTCTGGTAAAGAAGAAATAGAAACATGATTATAATCATCCTCGTAGACCAGTTCACTGTAAATCTCATCAGTTATAACAATAAGATCTTTTGATATACATAAATCCGCTATATCCTGAAGCTCTTTTTGTTTCATAACCGCTCCAGTTGGATTAGTCGGAAAATTCAAGATCAAAATCTTAGATTTTGGACTGATTTTTTTTTCTATTTCTTCTGCTCTAACTTCAAAATTATTTTCAGATCGAGTAGGAACTGAAACAGGGCACCCATAAGCAAGACTAATGCTAGGATCATATGAAACATAGCAAGGCTCATGATAAATCACTTCATCCCCAGGATTCAGTAATGCTCGGCATGCAAGGTCTAGAGCTTCTGAAACGCCTACAGTAACGAGAACTTCACTTCGATAATCATAATTCACGTTAAATTGTTTTTGAACGGATGCCGATATAGCCTTTCTCAACTTTTCCATACCAAGGTTAGAAGTGTAACTAGTCTCACCCTTCTCTAATGAATAAATTGCAGCCTCTCTTATATGCCAAGGGCTAGAAAAATCAGGCTCGCCTACTCCAAGTGAAATAACATCGTCTCTTCCAAGGACGAGCTCAAAAAAATCTCGAATCCCAGATCGTGGAATCTCCTTAACTTTATCAGCTATCTTGTCATTGAAAGACATCAAATTTATTTAATTTTAATTTCTTTAGTCATGGACTAACTGGCAACCTTTCGCCAGAGCCATCCAATTCTGCAAGAAAACCATTAGATTTGTATTTTTTTAATTGAAAGTGTGTAGCCGTAGAGACAACTCCCTCCAGAGTACTTAACTTTTCTGCAACAAAAGTTGCCACATTATGTAACGAGCTGCCACTAATTACCACACAGAGGTCATACCCCCCACTCATTAGCATACAACTTTCGACTTCATCGAACTTTGCAATTCTCCTTGCAAGACGATCAAACCCACCGCCCCGTTCTGGAGTAAGCTTCACCTCAATTAATGCTGAAACTGTATCAGAATCGTCAATCTTACTGGGGTCGGTGATGGCGGTAAATCCAAGAATAGCTCCAGAATCTATCAGATCAGATATTATCTTTTCTATTTGATCAGCCCCTATTCCAAGTTCTGAAGACAACTCTTCGACTGAGTGCCTTCCATTTTCTTTAAGAAGTTGAATAAGTCTATCCATACTATTTAAATTTTAATTTGTGATATGCTATTTTGAAATTTTTTATTCTCTAATAGTAGACAAGAATTCATTCCTATTGAGAACTTGTCTACCTTGACTATTCCATGCTTCAAACTTTTGCCACCCCCTAAGGAGTAATGATCTTGAAGCTGCAAATCGATCCTGAGCACCTAATACCACCACTATAAGGCGCCTTGGTATAACTTGCTTTTTACCATCCGCTAATTCTCTAACTAAAGCCTGTTTTTCTGCAGCCACTGCTAAACAAGGCCCCGCTTTAGAAGTTTGCCCAGTTTTAATTCCATCAATATCGTCGATCCCAAGATTCTTATTGGTATTTTTAATCAAAAACTTTCTAAGCCCCTCTTGTTTAAGCACAGACACTTCTCTTTGCTTTTGAGAGCAAATAAAAGAGAATGAAGCTTTATTCATTGCATAAATAGCAAGTCTAGCTACATCACTAGCACATGAAAAAGGAGGCTTCCCTAAATGATCCATTCCATGAGGATTAGTAAACTTTGTATTTTTTGCACCATTATTACGAGCAAGTGCATTCATATTTTTAACGAACTCCTTTACTGGGTCTCCCCTTTTTCCTTCTCTAAGGAGAAGATCCCTTCCCACATGATAAGCTAATGCTTCAGCAGCCCAGTTATTAGAGCCCAAAAGGGCACTATATAAAGCATCTCTAATACTCATCTGATCACCTGGAATCAATCCAAGTTGATTCGGACCGCCTATTAGTGAAGCACTTTGGGGAATAATTAAATTATTACCAAGGTCAATATTTGTAGCATCTGCCCAATCAAGAACAACCATTGAAGTCGCAATCTTAGTGAGACTAGCAACCTGTACTCTCTTGTTTATATCTTTAGCTGAAAGAATCTTTTTTGAGTGAAAATCAACGACAATGTATGAGTTCACTTGAAATCCCCGTCTATCCTGAGAATAAGTTACTCCCAATAAAATAGAGGGGATAACTAAAAATATCATTAATATGATGAATTTCTGCGCGTTCATATTTAAAAAATTTCACCTAACTTAACTATCATGAAGATCACTGCAAGAAATGCTTAATAGTAATACCACTGTATTTAGCTAAATAATTCAATTTGTAACGCCTAAAACCAAAGGTTAATTGTTTTCTTTATATATTCTTCTAACAAGTATTTTTATTTAGACTATCTACTAAGTAAGTGAAAGATCTTGCTCCAAAGGAGAGTCTGAATATCTTGGCATAAGAATGTTCTCAATGAACTTCTGAATTAATTGGATGAGCAGTAGTTTTATTTGCTCGATGCAACCAACACAGAAGTCACTTAGTAGAATAAAATAGGAGAACCCCATAATGTCGCAGGAAAATATCTAAGAATTACTATCACGAAAAGTCATCGATTTGAGGAAATTAAAAAAATTAATGAATACAAATTTTTCCTGCCATAATAATACCAACCAACTACAACAGAGAAGAGACTATGAAAGAATCATCATCTTCTGGCCAACGAAAAGGCAGAAACCGTAATTATTCAAATCAGAACAGAAACAGGAATCGCAGGCACGTAAAACAGAAAGTCCCAAGACGAGCTAAAAAGAAATCATTACTTAATCGCATACTCGAATTTTTTGGAATTGGTAAAAAGAAAAAAAAGAAGCCAATTGCAAAGAAAAACGCTCGAAATAAAAACCTCCAACAGAATAGGGCTGCCAAGAAAAAGTCTACAAGGCAACACAAACCACCAGAAAGTATTCCTATCACTTCAGGAAGGCTTTATGTTGGAAATCTTCCTTACAAAACAACTGATGAAGATCTTGAAGAGCTATTCAGTGAATGTGGAGAAGTCATGAGCGCTCAGGTCGTCAGACACAGAAGAAACAATCGCTCAAAGGGTTACGCTTTTGTAGAAATGGTTAATGCAGAAACCGCACAAAATGCGGCAAAAAAAATGCATGAACGCATTTACTTAGAAAGAAAGCTTATTGTAAACGGAGCAAAAAGTGCCCGACGTGATGAAGATTAATCTTTCTAAGGTTTGAATGAAATGCGGGCGCTGTACATAGTGGGCCCTACTGGATCGGGAAAAAGCTCTCTAGCTTCAGATATTGCCGGCAAGCTGGGAGGTGAGATAGTTAATGGTGATGCATTCCAACTATATAAAGACATTGAAATTGTAACTGCATCTCCAAGTAAAGATGAACTTGCTAAAGCTCCTCACCACCTTTACGGAAGGCTCGATCTAACGGAAGAATCCAATGCTAGTAAGTATTCAATATTGGCAAAAGACAAGATTGCTAAGATTAATGCAAACAACAAATTAGCCATTGTAACTGGCGGTAGTGGATTATATATCAAAAGTCTAACCCATGGCCTTTCAAATTTGCCAGCTAGTGATCCAAAAGTTAGAAAAGAGCTTGATCAACTACCACTTGAAAAACTGATCGAAAAACTAAATGTAATCGACCCAATTGGCGCACAGACTATAAATTTAAAAAATAAACGGTATGTAATCAGAGCCTTGGAGATTTCACTTCTAGGCGGAAAACCAATGTCGGAAGTCAAAAAGGAATGGAAGAACAAGAACCCTTTATTCAATGGGATAATAATAGATCGGTCGCGAGAAGAACTCTACAACAGAATAAACTCAAGAGTCATATCCATGTTTAAAAGTGGAGCAACTGAAGAAATTAGACAATTACCAGATAATATTTCTCAAACTGCGAATAAGGCTATAGGAATAAGAGAAATTAAAGAGTATTTAATTGGAAAAATAACTCTAGAAGAGTCTATATCAAACATCCAAAAGTCCTCAAGAAATTATGCCAAAAGACAAATCACTTGGTTCAAAAGAGAAAGTGGTTTTCAAAAGGTTTGCCTAAATGTAGAGGACGACCGAGAGTCAGAGAGAAAAAAAATAATCACTACAATAAACTCAATGCAAAATGTCAACTGAGCAGCATTCAGCAAAAGTCGAACTTCAAAGTGGTTCCTATGAAATTATTGTCGGTAAAAGTATACTTGAGCAATGCGGCTCTTTAATATCAAATCTTAAAATTGGAAATACATGTGCGATAATAACCGACTCTAACGTTGCTCCGCTTTACGCTGAGAAAGTTTCGCAGTCATTGAAAAATGAAGGTATTAAGTCTGAATTAATTTCAGTGTCTGCTGGAGAATCAAGCAAATCACTTAGCAATGTTGAAAACATATGTCGCAAAATGATTAATGCGGGTCACGATCGTCATGTTTTTATTATTGCCCTAGGGGGTGGAGTTATAGGTGACTTGGCTGGATTGGTTGCATCAATATTTTATCGAGGCGTACCTCTCGTACAAATTCCTACTACAGTAGTCTCTCAAGTAGACAGCTCTGTAGGGGGGAAAACTGGTGTTAATACTCCAGAAGGAAAAAACTTAATTGGTTCATTTTACCATCCGAAACTTGTAATCTCGGATACACTAACTCTTAAAACTTTACCCAAAAGAGAATTTAATGAGGGTTTTGCTGAAGTCATTAAGCATGCAGCAATCAGGGATGAATCCATGTTTCACCATATCATGAATGTGGATGGGGCAGAAAATCTGGATGATTTAATTATTAAAAACGTTAGAATTAAGCAAAGCGTTGTTGAAGAAGATGAAAAAGAATTGATCGGGTTACGTGCTCACCTTAATTACGGACACACAATTGGTCATGCTATAGAGACTGCTGGCGGTTATGGTAACTTTTTACATGGTGAGGCTATAAGCCTCGGAATAATAGCCGCTAATAAAATTTCTTCGGAAAAGTTCAATTTTCCAGAGAAACAAGACAATCAAATCATAAATGCTCTTAAAAAATTTGATCTGCCCACAGTTTTAGACCACTCCATATCCACTGAGAATATACTAGATATAATGAAGTCTGATAAAAAGTTTAAAGATGGGAAAATTAGGTTTGTTATCCTTCATCAATTGGGCCGAGCTGAGCTGACTGAAAGCATTACTGAAGCCGATATAAAAAAGGCTATAGATTCTCTCAGAGGCTAAACTTAATTTATTAAATTCGATCAATATTCTGCATTTTCATTAAATGGTGAATATTTTTTGTGAGAATTTCTCGAAAAAATTCGTTAATTTTAACAATCGTATTTGCTTAATTGATAAAAAGCATTCTAGGTTCGATTCCCAAAGATGTCTAAAATTCTTATAATTGCCGAAAAACCCAGTGTTGCTACAGACCTTGCAAGGGTGCTTTCTAAGGAACTCGGAAAATTCGAAAAAAAGGGTAAAGATAGAAACACTTATTTCGAATCAGACCAGGCTATAATCTCTTCAGCTGTAGGCCATCTAGTGGAACTAAAGATGCCTTCAGGTCCTAATGGAAAAAAACTTCCATGGGGAATAAAACATTTACCAGTCATTCCTGAGAGTTTTGAAATACAGCCTATAGCCAAATCTGAAAGTAGATTAAATCTCCTTAAAAGATTAATTAAGCGGAAGGAAGTAGGCACAATAGTAAACGCTTGCGACGCAGGAAGAGAAGGCGAGCTCATATTTAGGTATGTCATTCAAATATCTGGATCTGACAAACCTCTTAAGAGAATGTGGATGCAATCGATGACCAATAATTCAATCATCAATGCCTTCCAATCTCTTAGGGATGATAATGAAATGATACCTCTAGCACAAGCAGCACTTTGCAGATCAGAAAGTGATTGGCTCGTTGGATTAAATGGAACCAGAGCACTAACCGCATTCAATTCTAGGCATGGTGGATTCAATGTTACTACAGCTGGAAGAGTACAGACTCCAACATTAGTTATATTAAGCGAAAGAGAGAGAGATATAAGAAACTTTTCTCCTACTAATTATTGGGAAGTTCATGCCGAATTTGAAACAGGCAATGGATCTTATAATGGAAAATGGTTTAGAGAAGATTTTAAAAAGGATGAAAATGATGACAAACTTAAGGCTGATAGAATTTGGACTGAAGATGAAGCTCAAAAAGTTCTCGAAAGATGCAAGGGACAAACTGGAATCATTGAAGAAAACAAAAAACCTACAAAACAAGCCCCCCCTCAACTCTTTGATCTAACAACTCTCCAACGAGAAGCTTCAAGCAAGTTCGGCTTCAGTGCACGCAACACGCTCGCCATAGCTCAGTCTCTTTATGAGCGACATAAATTACTTACATATCCTAGAACTGATTCAAAATGTCTTCCTGAGGATTACATAGATACTATCACTTCGCACATTGATGGTTTTGCAAATTCAATTTCAAGTTCTTCACTAAACCAACAAATTATAGACAGCTCCTCCAAAGTAATTAATAACGGATGGATAAAGCCGAACAAAAGAATTTTCAACAATGCAAAGATCAGCGATCACTTTGCAATAGTTCCAACTGGAAAAGTTCCTACAGCAGCCTTAAAAGAACAGGAACAAAAGATATTTGATCTCGTTACTAAAAGATTAATTGCCATATTTTTTCCATCTGCAGAATTCGAAACAACTCGAAGAATCACTAGAATTGAAAATGATTCCTTTTTAACAACTGGTAAAGTTCTAGTTGAACCTGGATATTTAGAAGTATATGGACGTAAACCAGGTGTCGCTACAGAGAAAAATGAATTAATACCTGCTGAAACTGGGGATAAAGCTCAGACCTCAAGTATTGAAATTATAGCCGAAGAGACCAAACCTCCAGCTCGCTTTAACGAAGCTACTCTTTTAGGTGCCATGGAAACGGCAGGAAAAAGGATTGATGACGATGAACTTAAAGAAGTAATGAAAGAACGTGGCCTCGGAACACCAGCCACAAGAGCAGCTATTATCGAAGGCTTAATTGCTCATAAATATTTATTCCGCCACGAACAACAAAAGCGCGATCTCGTTGTTTCCAACAAGGGGTTGGCTCTCATTGATTTACTAGATGACATAGGAATTGATGCTCTCAGATCACCAGAAATGACTGGAGATTGGGAGTACAAGCTAAAACAAATGGAAACAGGCAAACTCAGCCGAGAAGTTTTCATGGAAGAAATAAAAAATCTTACCGAAGAAATAGTTAATCGAACCTCTATAAAAATTGAAGAACTTGCAAATAGGGTATTTGATGACCTCCAAGCCACTTGTCCTGAATGCCAAGAGAAAGCATTGAAACAAACCGACGGCAGTTATGAGTGTAAAGAGCAAGATTGTAAATTTAAACTCAATAAACACATTGCTAGTCACGAGATTACACCCGAACAGGCCAAAGCCCTTTTAGAACAAGGTAGAATTGGTCCTTTTGATACATTCAAAAACAGGTTCGGGCAAGCATTCACAGCAGAACTAAAAATGGCCCAGGGAGCTCGAGGAGGATGGAAACCTGAATTTATTTTCGAGGGGGATGAAGAAAGAGAGGAAGAAGCCAAAAACTTAACCGATGACCAACTGCTTACCGAAGCTTCACTAGAAGATGGAAAAACGGTCAAAGTTTACGAAACTAACAAAGCTTATATCTGCCCTGACATGGCCCCTGAAAAGCAAAAAGGCGGCACAAGAATATCTAAAGAAATTTTGAAAAAAGAATTACCAAGAGACCAGATAATAAAATTGTTCGTAGAGGGTAAAACAGAAGTTATCGAAGGTTTCATATCCAAAAAAGGTCGCCCCTTTAAAGCTCATCTTCTTTTAGACAAATCAACTGGAAAACTTGGATGGGAATTTCCACCTAGAGCTAAAAAGAAAGCTGCAAAAAAGAAGAAACCCGAAGAAAAAAAGAAAGAGGACTAATTTTAAATTACATTAATACAATAATGGAAACAGTAAGATATGGCATAGTCGGATTAGGGAATATGGGTAGAGCCCACAGAGACAACATCATCAATGGCAAAGTTGAGGGCGTTAAACTTACTGCAGTTTGTGATTTGGCTAGCTCTCTTCCTGAATCGAGAGAAGGAGAAAGTCAATTCACAGACGTTGATGAAATGATTAATTCTGGACTCATTGATGCCATTCACATTTGCACCCCTCACCCCTCTCACAGAGAATTAGGAATCAAGGCACTGGAAGCTGGTCTTCATTTATTGATGGAAAAGCCCTTGGCTGTAGATAAAACAGACTGTCAGGCACTAATAGATGCATATGAAAGAACCGGGAAAAAGAAAGTATTTGCTGCAATGTTCAATCAACGAACAGATCCGCACTACAAAACTTTAAAACGCTTAATAGATTCAAAGGAGTTAGGAGAAATTCGAAGAATCCACTGGTCAGTTACTGATTGGTTTAGAACTGAATACTATTATGCTATGGGCGGCTGGAGAGCAACTTGGAAGGGTGAAGGCGGTGGAGTGCTTCTCAACCAATGCCCTCACAACCTAGACCTTTTCCAATGGTTGTTTGGTATGCCTGAAGAAGTAACTGGATTCCTCGGCTTTGGCCGGTATCATCAAATTGAAGTTGAGGATGACGCCACTCTTTACTTCCGTTACAAAGATGGTAAAAATGCTACCTTTATAACATCTACAGGAGAAACTCCAGGAGTTAACAGGTTAGAAGTCATTTCTGAAAGAGGGGTTCTCACTGTTGAGGATGGCATAATTTTATGGGATAGAAACGAGACTCCGAGTTCTAATTTTAGTTTGGAATCGATGTCTGGTTTTTCAAAGCCAGATACATGGAAAGTTAAAATTCCAATAGATGGCAGAGGCGGCCAACACATTGAAATTATGCAGAATTTCATAAACTCCATTTTACATGGTGAAGAATTAATTTCACCTGCCGTTGAAGGTATTCACAGTGTTGAACTTGCTAATGCCGCTTTACTATCAGCTTGGGAAGGAAGCACCATTCAGCTTCCAATGGCTTCAGAAAAGTACTCAGAAATATTAAAAGAAAAAGGTCATAACTCGACCTTTGAAAAGAAAAAAATAGATGCAAAAGCGACGGCATCAGCTGATGACTTTGCTCAATCCAATAAAACCTAAACACTGAAGGATTTATAATCCATAATAGACAATCATTATGATATTAACTGGTATCTCTGATGAAGCCGGCGATA
The DNA here is from genome assembly GCA_902510815.1 of uncultured Verrucomicrobiota bacterium. Classification (GTDB taxonomy): domain Bacteria; phylum Verrucomicrobiota; class Verrucomicrobiia; order Verrucomicrobiales; family DEV007; genus EC70. The sequence goes on from CABXDI010000048.1 coordinate 12,875, forward strand.
GTATAGAAACTCAAATCGCCGCAACAAAAGCTCTTGGATGGCAACATATCGAAGCACGATTTTTAGCTGTGGATGGGTACGAAAAAGGAAGTATTCATGAGATTCCTGAAGAGGCCTTCAATAAAGCTGCAGAAATTCTAGCCAATTCAAATATTAAGGTCTGTGGAATAGGCTCTACTATTGGCAACTGGGCACACCCAATTACCGATCCGTTTGAAATCACAGAGGCTGAAGTGACTAGATGTATTAGAAGAATGCAAGTTCTCGAATCCAAAATTGTCAGAATAATGAGTTATTCAATAATTGAAGATGATAATGAACAAGATCACGAGGATCAGCATTTTGACGAAAGGGTAAAAAGGTTAAAATCTATAATAGAAAGGTTTGAAGACGCTGGAATAACTCCAGTCCATGAAAATTGCATGAATTATGGAGGGATGAGTGTTAGTCACGCAATTAAATTGCAAAACGAAATACCAAATATGAAATGGGTGTTTGACACTGGGAACCCGGTATTTAATGCCGACAGATCAAAGCAGAGGCCTTACCAAAGGCAAAATGCATGGAGCTTCTATCAAGCGCTTAAAAATCATATCGAGCATATCCATATCAAAGATGGAATATGGGACGACGATAAAAAAGAATGTAACTTCACAATGCCTGGTGAGGGAACCGGCCAAGTGAAAGAAATTTTATCGGACCTAATCGACAATCAATATGAAGGGTTCATTTCAATAGAGCCTCACATTGCTTCAGTTTTCCACGAGGAAGATAACAACGAAGGCGATCAGGAAGCTAAAGATAAAGCTCAATTCGACACCTACGTACAATATGGGGAAAGACTCGAGACAATAATCGAGGCAATTAAAAGTTAATTTGTTAAATTTGGTAAAACTCTCTCTGAGTTTTTTTGCCACCATTCTATTAATGAATCCGAATCTAATAAGTCTTCGCTTCTAAATCCAGTCAATTCACTAAAGGTCATAGCAGCTTCACGAACGACATCTAAGTTACCATCATTGGCTACAGCGTCGACTAAAGCCATTGCTGCTTCTCCATTTCTTTTATCAGCAAGGAGATAAGCTGCTCTAACCCTATGATCATCTCTTACATCAAAATCATCCAGTAAACCAATCAACTGCTCAGTATTTAATTCCAACTCATTATCAATTTCATATTCAGGAAAAAGTTGTCCAACTGGGATCGATTGACTCCCTCTTCGCAAACCATTCATGTAGGCTAATTTAACTCTTAAAATCTCTGAAGCTGCTCCTGCTTGTAACCGCGCATCAGCATTTTTTTCTCTAGCAGCAATTAATTTATCTAACGATTTTCTATCGGAATTATGAATAGCTAAATCTCCAAGGGCAATCAATTCATTCCTTTGCCTGAGATAATCGAGCTCCTTATAAACATCAATAGCAGAAGTGTCAGATAGGCTTGAAATTTGATCTATATTATTGGAAAGAGAATCAAGACGAGAATTAACAGAGCCTAACTTTTCGAGAATTCCTGATTTTAAAGACTCCTCATCAATTTTTGCTGCATCGTAAATTGCTGTCAGCTCTTTATTCATCAAATTCTTAATATTTGGCCATAAAATAAATCCCACGACCGTAGCAAAGAGTAAAAAGCTGATAGAAAATGTAAAAGTTGAGCTTAATCTTGATATCTTAGAGTTAGTTTTTTGGGACTGAATTTCTTCTGACTTCTCCTTATTTGTAATAGCGCTACCATTAACAAAAGGTTCAGATTCAGCCTCAATTGGTTTATTTATTTCTTTATCTTTGCTTATATCTTCTTTTACGGGCTTAACTAAAGAAGCAACTCGATTTCCTTCTCGCTGAGCGACTGAACGCTCTAACCTTTCCAAAGCATCAGCTAAGGGATTACTTGAGCTAGAACCCTTGCCCTCCTTAGTTTTATTAGCTTTTGAATGATCAGACTTCATTTAGTAGGAGATAAAAAATTAAATCTTAATTGTCATTGCCGTTAATAATTTTAAAATCATTTTAAGTTTTAGATTTTATCCAAATTAGATCTAATTTTATGATCCAATATACCCTTTGAAATCAATGATAATCGACATTCGTGCCATTAATAAAAGTGAATCTTTAGTCATCAGAGGATCCATAAATGAAGATATATGGGAATTAGAGGAGTCTGACCTTGTTAAACCCTCAGGCATATTAGATTATAACGTTGAAGCATCAATAATTGGGGAAGACCTCCTTGTAAGAGGC
>CABXDI010000049.1 GCA_902510815.1 uncultured Verrucomicrobiota bacterium
CTTGTCCAAGGAAGATGAAGATCGTTTTTTTAGAAGAATCCCATGAATTTTTTATGCCGTTCATTCCTATTGTTTTTATTTTTTCTATTTTTGGGAGGGTGTGGAGAAAGAGGCATGCCCATTGATGGAATATCTTTAGATGATTTACAGAATCGAGGGGTTAATGGCTACTATGTTCTAAAAACTGATAAACCTTATACTGGCGAGATTGTTGAATGGCACGATTCCAATCAAATGAAATATCGTACACATATGGAATACGGGTTTAAAGAAGGCTTATGGGTATCTTGGTATAAAAATGGTCAGAAAAAGAATGAGGGGAATTATTGGAATGGAATTAAAGAAGGTTCATGGACATCATGGTATGATAATGGTCAGAAGAGATCTGAAAAGAATTGGAATAAAGGAAAGCCTCGCGGGTTAGTTGTTGAATGGTATAAAAATGGTCAGAAGAGAGAGGAAATAAATTTTAAAAACGGTAAGCATAATGGGCTTTGGGTTATTTGGCATGACAACGGACAGATGATGTCTAAAATGATATTTGATGACGGTGAATTTTTAGAGAATTCTGGAAAATATTGGAATAGTAAAGGTGAGTCTGTTGACTCATCGGCAAAGGCAATACCTTGATTGTAAATTCTTACTTATGTTTTTTGTTGATTGTGTTAGTATTTTTGATTAATATTTTAGAATGGAAGATTGGGAGAAGAAAAGTGGTTCTGGTGATTCCTTGAAAAAAAATGACAGTGATAAAGTTGGGGTTGTCATGGATCATGCAGGGACAGTTTTCTTGCTTTTTTCAATATGCTGGATGTTTGCCTATCCGGCATTCGTAGGAGAGGATGATCCGGAAAGATTGTTTCTAGATTGGAAATTTTGGGGACCTTTGTTAGGAATTGGATTCTTAGGGATATATCTTCGCATAAAGGGGACTGCACTCAGGGGGAATCCTCTTTTTCCTGAAGCCCCAAAGACTAAAAAGTCAGACTTTGCTACAAAGATCGCTGGCGCTGGTTGCTGGTGCCTCCTTGTGAGTGTTTTTATAATTATGGGGAGCCTTATTGTTATTTTTGATGATACAAATTACGGAATGGGTTATTCGATTTATTTGAAGATAGGGTTGGGTCTTTTTGTAGTAGGGTTTTTAGGTATATTTTTCTCAAGGTTGATAAGAAAATTTACCAGCAATGATTAATAAGGAAATATGAGGCTACATCATGTTATTTTTTGTAAATATTACATCTCATTTTCAGTGCTTTTCTGAATTAATGTATTTTGGAATTAATACATGAATTATCTGCAATTCATTTAATTATATAAGGTTGCGCATCGATACGATTTTACCTATATTTATCTAGTGTCACAGTTGATGAGTTTGTTTGATTTAAAGAGAGTGTTTTCTTTTGCCTTTGATCGAATAGGGGTAATGAAAAATTGTTGCAATATTTGTGCGCTCTTTTTGTTTTTAGGAGCTTCAGATTTTGTTGTAGCGCAAAAATCATCTGTCACAGAGAGCGATTTTGGTAAGAATATAAAGCCAATTCTTCAACAATATTGTTACGACTGCCACGGTTTAAAAAAGACTAAAGGCAAAGTGGATTTAACTGAGTACAACACATGGAGTGATCTAGAGAGGAATCCAGAACTCATTGAAAAGTTGATCGATGTCTTGGATAAAAATGAAATGCCTCCTGAGGATAATAAACAACCGAGTGATGCTCAGGTTGAAATTGTTTCTCTTGGTTTGAATAAAGTATTTAAAAAAGCTACTGCGCAAACTCAGTCCGTAATTCCAGTGCGCCTTAGAAGAATGAACCGGTTTGAATATGGTAATGCTGTAAGAGATCTCTTCGATCTAAAGTCCTGGGTGTATTCAATTAATGATCGGATTATTCGTGATCACAATGACTATTTTAGACCTGAAACAGGTAAGATGCCTGATGTTGCTAGGGTAGGTAATCGGATAATGGGCTTACAGCAGATGTTGGAAAACCGTTTGCTAGGTGTCATGGCTTTTCCTAAAGATCCTCCAGCGGAGAATGGATTCAATAATCGCGGGGATCATTTAAGTATGACTCCAACTTTGATGAAGGCTTTCTTGGAGCTTAGTCGCTCTGTCGTGAATGCAGATAATTTTGATGAGAACTGTCGGGTCTGGAATGATTTATTTCAAAACCCTTACGAAAAGCCAAAGGCAAAGAAATTTGGTTCTATCACGGTTGATAAATCAGTTTTAACAAAGAGTACGGGATTGACTCTTAGTGCTTGGATTCGTCCATCTAAAACGACTAAAAAGTGGCAGACAATTGTTCGCCGCGAAGATTCTTGGAGGCGCCAGTTGTTGGCGATAGGTGATACAGACGGAACCTGGGGAATTTGGATGGGTGCCGGTATCGAAGGAGGCTACGTGGAATTTGGTGCTCCTGTAAAAACTAGTCTTCTTGGTGACGGTAAGTGGCATCACGTTGCAGGTACTTTTGACGGTAAGGAAATGAATCTCTATTTAGACGGTAATCAGGTGGGAAGTAAATCCATTGTTGGTAAGCTTCACAGCCAAAGTAGAGAGCCTATGAGTGTTGGTTCTCATGATGATGAGCCATTTCACGGAGATCTTAATGACGTTAACGTTTTTAGGTCTGGATTAACCAAATCTCAGATAAAAGAAATAGCGAAGGGGAATAAAGACGTCTCGAAAGAGGAAATTGTAGGTAGTTGGAAACAAGATGAAGTAGAGGAACCAGAACTTAAGCGGCCTATTGGAGAGATTGCACATGAGCGTATTGGAAAATTTCTTCTCAGGGCATTCAGATCCCCAGCAGACCAGAAAACTTTAAATTTGTATACCACTTATTTTGATAAGCGTTACAAGCAGAGTGGTGATTTTACTGCCAGTATGAAGGATGTTATATCAGGTGCGATGGCGTCGCCGAGATTCATTATGGTTCATGATGAGGCAAGTGATGCCTCCGCTAATTACGACTCTTTTAATTTGGCGACTCGACTTTCTTTTTTTCTGTGGTGCTCCATACCTGATGACGAATTATTATTATTGGCTGAGGAAGGGCGCCTTGAAGATCCAGAGGTTCTTGGGGAGCAAGTGGACAGAATGCTCAATGATCGACGCGTTAAGAATTTCTGTGACAGCTTTGCGCCTCAATGGTTAAAGATTAATAATTTGGTTTCCGCATCCCCTGATTTTAAAACTCATAGAGAGTATTATTTTGGTGGCGATGATAAAATATCCTACAAGAGAGGAATGCACATGATGCTGGAAACTTTACTCAATTTTGAAACGGTTTTTATTGAGAATAGACCAATAACGGAATTGATAGATTCTAATTTCACTTATCGAAGTCACTTGTTGGAAGAATGGTATGAGGGTAGGGCTGCTACATACTCAATTAACGTTAATCTTCGTGATATTAATTTCACTCGTAAGCCACTAGCGGATAGAAGATATGGTGGAGTGATTACAACAGGTGCTGTGATGGTAATGACATCAGGACCATTCCGTTCATTGCCAATTACTCGAGGCGCTTGGGTTTCCTCAGTTATTTTTAATGATCCTCCTGAACCTCCTCCTGACGATATTCCTGACTTAATAGCTGATGACTCTACTCTTAAGGAACAGGGGTTGACCGTAAGGCAAAAGCTAAATCAGCACAGTAAAGATGCTAATTGTGCAGGCTGTCACCAAAAAATTGATCCATTGGGATTTGCTTTAGAAAATTTTGATCTGCTAGGGCGTTGGAGGGATAACTATCGGACAGGAATAAAGGTGGACGCTAGTGGAAAATTGTTTGGAAAGCACGTATTTAAGGATGTTGTAGGCTTCAAAGATGCTGTTCTTGCTGAAAAGGATGTGTTTGCAAATGCTTTTGTCAGGCACTTGCTTTCATATAGCTTGGGTAGAGAGTTAACCTTGACAGACCGTATTGCAGCAGATGAAATTACTAAAGCGAGTCAGAAGGATAATTATAAATTTAGAGACATTATCAAACATACGGTAGTTCATCCAATTTTTAACCAAAAGAGAAAATGATAAAAGACATTGATAGACGAAAATTCTTGTTCGGTGCGGGCGGTAGCATAATGGCCCTTCCTTGGTTGGAGATGAATGCAGAGGAGCCTAAAACAAAAAAGTTAAAGGAGCCTTCGCTTCGATTTGCTTCATTTTACTCTCCAATGGGTTTTGTGAGAGATCATTTCTTTCCTGAAAAAGGTAATCAGGATTTTTTATCAATGCCAACTTTAAGCCCCTTGAAGAAAGTGGGTGAAAAAGTTACTATGATCACGGGCTTATCACGAGTGAATGTCAGGGGGGTAGATGTTCATAATCAGGCTAGTTCATGCTTTCTTTCTTCAGCTAATCCTAATGGTGAGTTTGATTCAGCTTATCCGATGGATAGAACATTAGATCATATGATCGCAGACAAGGTAAGTCACCGGACTCCTATTAGATCTTTAGAGCTTAACTGTAATACTTTTAAAGATCTTAGAGAATCGATCTATTTGGATAATATTTCTTGGTATGGACCTGAGCACGTAGCTACGACGATGAAAGATCCTCGACAAGTCTATAAAACTCTTTTCCACACAGGTAAGTCAGACAAGGATATTACCGACTTGATATTAGAGGATGCAGCTAACTTTGATAGAAGATTGAGTCGTCATGATAAGGATAAGATGGACGAGTACTGCACATCTGTAAGAGAAATAGAGAAACAGATTGATAAGCTAAGTAAGTATTATGCTACTCGTGAGAGAGCAAATATGAAAGAGCCTGATGAAGAGCCAATGACTCGTGGTGAATACATAAGTATGATGGGTAAATTGCTTGTATTGGCATTTCAAGGAGACCTCACACATGTTGCGACGATGATGTTTGCTCCTGAAAGGTGGGGGACTCCTCAGCGATTTCATGAATTAAATTTCACAAAATCACACCACGGACTGACTCACTCACAAGACAGAGCAGACGTGAAGAAAAGTCTTACTCGCGTGGATCGGTTTTATGTGGAGCTCTTTGCTGAAGTTTTAGAGCAGTTGGACTCTATCAAAGAAGGAGACGGAACTATTTTAGATCATTCCATCATTACCTTGGGATCAGGTCTTGGGGATGGAAAATATCATACTATGGATGAGCTTCCGATTATTGTTGCAGGTTCTGCTAATGGAAAGATTAAGACGAATCGTATAATTAATTGTCCTAAGAGAACTCCGTTGGCTAATTTATGGTTATTGCAGGCTCAGTTAATGGGTACTGGCATAGAAAAATTTGCTGATAGTACAGGACCTTTGGAGGATTTGCTCGCTTAGGCAATAGTTATTCATCTGACCAGTTCACTGGGGCCTACGCCTACACAAGGGAGTAGAAGTTTATAGTAACACTTGGACGTGCATTGTTATTAATTCTCTATAGTATTTAATTCTTAAGCCATGATAGTTAAGATTCTCCTTCCAATTATTCTCGCATTTATCATGTTCTCCCTTGGTCTTGGGCTTAAGGTGAATGACTTCACTCGAGTGTTGAAGTTTCCGATTGCTTTTGGTGCAGGGCTTTTGAATCAGGTCGTTTTACTCCCTGTTATCGCGTTGGCCTTAGCGCATGCTTTTGGGCTTTCTGATGTTTTTGCAGTTGGGCTTATGATTCTTGCCCTTTGTCCTGGTGGGGTAACGAGCAATATTCTAGCAAAAATGGCTGGAGGTAACGCTCCTTTATCGATTTCTTTGACAGCAGTTTCTAGTTTATTGTCAATTCTTACGGTGCCGCTGATTCTCGCTTTTAGTGTTAAATATTTTATGGGTGAGACTGCGCCTCCAGTCGATGTAACTCGGCTCGGATTAACTATGTTCTTAATCACCGCAGTTCCAGTGGCTATAGGAATGGTTTTAACGGCAAATTTTCCAACCTTAGTAGATAAGATTGCACCAAAAGTGTCTCGTACAGCTGTAGGTCTTTTTGTGATAATTATCGTGGCTGCGTTAGCCAAAAATTGGGAAGTCTTCTCAAGTAATTTAGGGACATTGGGGCCGATAGCGGTGCTGTTAAATGTCGTAATGCTTTTGCTCGGATTAGTTTCGGCAAAAGCCCTCAGGCTCGATAAAAGAGATGCAACGACTATTTCGATTGAGTCTGGAGTGCAAAACGGGACTCTTGCGATTGCGGTAGGAAGCATTGTCGCAACAGTTGATGGAGAGATTCTTCCACCAGAGACTGTGCCGGCAGCAGTTTACAGCATCACAATGTATTTTGTGTGTGTGCCTTTTGTTTTCTGGAGGAGGAATCGATAGGATTCCTCCTCTTTCAACAGCTATTGAATAAACTTATTTTTTAGCAGTGTCCATTTCACGGACCCAAACGTTCCTGAATCGAACATCTTGACCGTGCTCTTGGAGCTTAAGACCACCAAGTGCTGATGTGACGCTAATGCCACCATTGGCTTTTTTTATCTGGACATCATCGTGAACTTTTATGCCGTTCCACCATAAAGTAGCTCTGGCTGGCTCCCCTGCCTTATCTCCATCCCAGCGAGCAGCCTTAAAAATGAAGTGAAAGGAATGCCATTCACCATTAGCACGCCATGCATTCTTATCAGGAACTCGCTCCATGCAGAATGCTGCAATTCCGTGAGGCCCAATCTTCCAGTTGTAGGGATCTTTTGTATCATTGCCTTTCGGGGATTCGATTTGAACTTCATAACGGTTCTGAAGATAAACTCCACTGTTGGAATAGCCTTCAACCGAATTGTCATCTCGCTTGCCACACAAAACAAAGTCTACATGACCCTCGAAGTCCTTATACTTCTTCTTTGTGACAAGGTCATGTGTTCCCCAGCTCTTACCACCGTTTGTCATTAAGACCTTCTGGTCATCTGTTGGGCTCTTTACTAATGACCACGTGATCTTCATGTCTTTCTTGGGCCACATTTCCCAATTTGAGTCGATGGATTTCTGCGTTCCGTCAAATAAGATATCAGCACCTTTTGGGGCCTTAGCTCCTGCGTCTTTCGACTTGTCGTAACCCGGCTTATCTTGAGGTTGCGTAGCTTTTGGGTTGGCGCCTGCTGATTGAATAAGAGTAAATAGAGTGAGAATTGAAATATATTTAGAGGTATTCATAAAATTCGGTTGGTGTTTTTTGAGTGCGTTTTAAAATTCAGATAATGGAGTGCCTGATTGGGGAATTCAAGATGCTATTTGATGATTTTTATTCAGATTTATGCCAAGGCATACGTGCATTCTTGGCAATTTCTGAATCTAGTTCATTCATGCGCTTTGTGAGTTCTTTTATTTTATTGGGGTTATCTTTTGCAAGATTATTTTGTTCACCCATGTCTGCAATAAGATCAAAGAGTAGGATTTCAGGGGCCTGTGCTTTCCAATTTTTACCAGCGTTTCTTGGCTTTCTCTTGCTCTTGATAAGGAGTTTCCATTTACCTTGCCTTAGGCCCTGAATATCTCCTCTGGAAGTGTAGTAAAGAAATTCATTGCGAGGAGATTTAACTTTCTTTGTGAGTAGGGATGAGGCGTCCAAACCATCAATTTTTTGACCTTCGGGGAGAGAGGTTCCTGTAAGGGCAGCAATGGTTGGGAGGAGATCAATAGTTCCCATAAGTTCATGGCATTCAGTGCCGGCTGGAATGCGACCAGGTGCCCACATTACGCAGGGTACGCGTTGACCACCCTCAAAGGTGGAGCCTTTACCATCACGCAATGGACCAGCGCTACCTCCATGATGCTTGAATGGTAACCAAGGACCATTATCAGTGGTGTAGATAACGTAAGTGTTTTTTGATAGTCCCAATTCACGAACTTTGTCCATCAGCCGACCGACTTCAGCGTCGATGTGTTCTATCGTATTAGTGTAAGCATTTAATGGGTTTGGATCGCGAACTTCGTTAGGTACATAGAGAGGAATGTGTGGCATGGAATGAGGCAAATAGACAAAGAAAGGCTTTTTCTGGTTGGCTGTAATGAAATCAATGGCTTTCTGAGTGTATCTACGAGTAACGGTGCGTTGATCAACTGGTAGCTCTACGATCTTTTCGTTCTCCATGAGTGGGGTTCTCCATTTGGTGAGCGTTGATTCAGGGTCTTTCCATAATTCATCCATTCCTGGGGCTCTGCCTGGCGGCTTACCTTTATTGTCTGGGTGATTCATGTCATTTGAGTAAGGAATACCGAAGTAAGTATCGAAGCCGTTCTTTTGAGGGAGTGTTTCAGGATGATGACCGAGATGCCATTTGCCAAAGGCTGCCGTGGCATAACCTTGGCCCTTCAAGTGATCAGCGATAGTGTGTTCTGTGGGATTTAATCCTGTAGTAGATGATGGGAATAGAACGTGCTGGTGCATTCCGACACGTTTTGGGTAGCAGCCGGTAAGCAGAGCAGCTCGGGATGGCGTACAAACTGGAGAGGCTACCATAAAATTGGTAAATTTTCGCCCCTCCTTGGCCATACGGTCGATGTTTGGAGTCTTGATCTTAGTTGATCCAAAGCAGCTGAGATCGCCGTAGCCCTGATCGTCTGTGAAGATGATGATAAAGTTTGGTTTATCTTTAGCGGCATGCACACAAAGAGGAGCCAGCAGAAGAATTAAAGTGGTGGTAATAGAAAAGAAATATCTGAACATTGGTGAATTGAAACTGAGGCTAGGGGTTATAGTCAAGGTGAAAGCATTTAACAGTACCATTTATTCAACTGGCTTCTTGAGTAGTGACGATTTTTAAAATTGCTGTTGCAATGTGGTCGTTTGGTTTGGTAGGTCTAATTAAAATGAGAGCGAAATTTATAATCCCTTTATTGGGGGTAATAGTATTAAATATTCAAAGTTTATTAGGTGATGCCAAAGAGAAAGGTGAAGCGCTAATTCGGAAAAGTATGACTCATTTTATCGATGAGGCTGTGATTTCAGGTTCAGTCACAGCAGTGGCAAGTGATAAAAAATTATTAAGTCTCGAAAGCTGCGGGTATTCAAATATTGCCTCGAAGAAAACAATGCAGGATAACGATCTGTTTTGGATTGCTAGTATGACAAAGCCAATGACTGCAGTTTGCGTTATGCAACTTCATGAAAAAGGTAAGCTGGCAATTACTGATCTAGTAGAGAAATATTTACCGGAATTTAAAAATCAGTGGTTAATAAAATCAAGGAACAAAGGTGAACTGACTCTCAAAAAGCCTAGTCGACCAATTACAATTAAGGATTTACTAACTCATACATCTGGTCTTCAGAACTTAAGACCAACTAGAAATGATCACACTCTAAGTGAATTGACTATGGCATATTCAAAAACGCCATTAAATTTTGAACCTGGATCTTATTGGTCTTACAGTAATTCTGGAATTAATACCTTAGGGAGAATTATCGAAGTGGTAAGCGGTCTTTCTTATGCAGAATATATGCAAAAGAAAATATTTAATCCATGTGGTATGAGTGACAGCACTTTTTGGCCATCCGAAGATCAGGCTAGTCGCGTTGCAAGCATTTATTCAATTGATGAAAAAAAGAAATTAGAAGAGCTCAAAGAATTTCCATCATTTATCAAATTTTTGAATGGGGGACTTAGTAATAAATCTCGAACAGCTTATCCCGCTGGTGGCTTATTCTCAACAGCTGAAGATGTTGTTGCTTTTTATCAAATGACTTTAAATGGAGGCTCTTACAAAGGTAACCAAATACTTCAAAAAGAAACTCTAGATATGATGACTATCAATCAAACGGGTGATTTGAAGGCAGGGTTTGTTGAAGGATCCTGCTGGGGGCTAGGCTTTTCTATTGTTCAAAAACCCATAGGAGTTACTTCAACGCTCACCCCTGGAACATTTGGACACGGAGGTGTTTATGGAACTCAAAGTTGGGCAGACCCGAAAACCAAAAGGATTATGGTTTTAATGATTCAGCGTGAGGGTTTAAAAAATAGTGATGGTTCCGAAATGAGAGCTGCTTTTCAAAGGGCGGCTGCGCAGACTTATGGCTCTGATTAAAAGAGAGTGATAACTAATGAGTTTTATTAAAAGTTTTTTAATTATAGTAAGAACTATAAAAATTGAAATTTTCTACGGCTGTTCTTTTGGTCCACCCTGTCCTTTCAAGAACCGAAAGAGATCACTCTTTGTTGAGAGTATTACAGAAGTATCAGATTTAAGAGCTGTGCGGTAAAGCTCCATTGTTTTTGTAAATTCGTAGAATTCAATGGCTTCTTTACTTTGATTGTAGGCACTAGCATAGGTTGCTGTAGCTTTAGCATCTGCTTCCCCCTTAATGGTTTCCACTTGTTTATAAGCTAATGAGGAGATGCTTAAGAGTTCCTTTCCCATTTCTCCGAGAATACGGTCTCCTTCTCCTTTACCATCAGCACGATATTCCATAGAGATGGCCTGTCGCTCGGTAGTCATTCTTGTGTAGATTTGTCGACTTACCTCAGGCCGGTAATTAATTCTTTTGAAACGAATATCAAGGAGATCAATACCTAATGGAGACAGTTCTTCTTTAGCCTTCTCGAAGATTTCTTGTTCGATCAGCGACCTTCCCTTGGATATAGTTTTCCAAACCACCTTTTTATTATCCGTATTATTAAGCTCAGAGCTTTCAGCTTCAGGTATGCGATCTTTTGTGGTACGTACGATTTCGATTAAGTTATGGTTGGCGACAGCGCCACGAGTTTTACTCCCAAGAATATCGTTAATTCTTGATCGCGCGCGACGTTCTTCCTGTAAGCTTTCTAGGTAGAGTTTAGCATCTTTAATTTTCCATCTGCCAAAGGTGTCCACCACGATGTATGTCTTTTCCCTAGTAGGCATTTCATTAGGTTCGCCGTCCCACTCTAGTGCACGTTTGTCAAAGCGGTTGGCTTTCTGAATGAATGGCGCTTTAAAGTGTAATCCAGCTTTGGTTATAGGTTCGCCAATGGGTTTACCAAACTCAGTTATGACTACCTGATGATATTCTTTAACGGTGTATGCAGCACCTGTAATGAATGCCAGAACGATGAGGAAAAGACTTATTGTTATTGTTCGAAAAGCGACTGTCATTAGTTTCTACCTCCTGCTGGTCTAAAGTTTTTTGTACTAGGGTCGATCTGAAGGAATGGAAGAAGTTGTTGTGCTTCATCATCAAGTATGATCTTTCGGCCAAGCTTGGGAATTGTTTCAGCCATTGTTTCCAAATAGAGGCGTTGTTTAGTGACCTCTGGCGCTTTAATATATTCCTCTAGCAGAGCATTGAAACGAGCCACATCACCCTCTGCCTCATTTATTCTTTGAGTGGCGTAACCTTCCGCTTCTAGTACCAGTTTGTCTGCTTTTCCTTGGGCTGCTTTGAGTGCACTGAGCTTTTCACCTGTAGCCTTGTTTTTGGATTGTTCGAGTTCCTGCTTCGCTGATTCTACTTCATTAAAAGAGGCTTGAACTTCGCGAGGCGCATTAACGCTTTTGAGTTGGATAAGATCAATCCCTATACCCATCTCATATTTATTGACAAGGGACTGTAGTTTTGTCTTTGCTTCGACCTCAATTTCTTGTCTTCCGAACGTAATAACCTCATCAACAGTTCTATCTCCAACGACCTCACGCATGATAGATTCAGAGGTATCTCGTAAAGTTTCATCCGGATTGCGTACTTGGAAGAGGTATTCCTTTGGATCCTTGATCTTGTATTGAACAACCCACTCAACAAGAGCTACATTACTATCGCCAGTGACCATTGATTTTTCGGCTTCTTGGGTATTTGGGCTAGAGCTTTGATAATAGTTTGTTGCACCCGCTGTGCCGAAGCCAAACTCTTGTTTGAGTTGTCGCCTAACTGGGACTTTCACAACTTGGTCAATAAAGAACGGTACTTTTAAATGTAACCCTGGCTCAGTCGTTGACGAATATTGTCCGAATCGTAATACAATACCAACTGATTCGGATGGTATTGTGTAGAAAAGAGTGGAAATACCAACGATAAAAGCTATCAAAAGGGAGAAGATTTTAAATAACTTCCATTTTTTATTTTTGAAATTCTGCAGGCTCTTTTTTAAGCGCTTAAATTGTTCGATAGTCATTAGAAATTGATTTCAATAAAATTATACTAACACTGTATTCTTAATGTTGCGATTAGATTTTTTCTATCTTAAAACTGCTTTTTTATTAATAAAAAAACTGGAAAGCAAATTAGGGTTAAATAAAAAAGCGACCCTTGAATCACAAGGGCCGCTTTAAAAAACAATTGTTCTGATTTTATAGTTTAAAATCAGATAATCATGTTGTGCTTAATGGTTATGATCAGCATGAGACCCGGATCCACCAATGCCAATCTGAACCTGTATCCAAAGAGCATGTTCATCTTCAATAGAGTCTGCACGGTTATAATCATACTGTATGCGACCAAGAATGTTGTCGCTTAAGTTTCTGGTAAGAGCAAAAGAAGTTCTATGTCTCTCTTCAAGTTCCAATTCAGCTAGGTCTGAAATGTATTCCTGTCTCGCTGAAATGGTCGTCATTTCATCCAGTCCGTAATAAATGGCTGCCACAAAACCCCAATCGCTGACATCATCAGAATCTCCATCTTCATGCTTAACTTCAGCGCTTCTACCAATTGCTTCAGCTTTTAATTTTGTAGCCCCTTCACAGAATTCAAGTCCATTACCGTGGTCATGGCCACCCCATAATTTTTGAACTCCTGCACCATAGGCCCAAGTCTTTGTGCCGAACTCATTTTCACCTACTGCAAGTGAACCCGATACCATTAGGGTCTGATCGTCATCAAGATAGTACCTTACATCAGCTGATGCGATCCAATCTGAGATATTAATGCCATCTGCTTCAATGTGATGCTCATCGTGGTCTTCGCCTTCGTGGTCATCGTGGTCTTCGCCTTCGTGGTCATCGTGGTCTTCGCCTTCGTGCTCATCGTGGTGCTCACCTTCATGGTCATCGTGGTCATGATGACCATGGTCGTGCTCATGTAGTCTTGCTTTACCAGTAGCAAAATTAAAGGATAGACGCTTTTTAGGTTTGTAATCAAATTCAATACCTCTTGTTATAAGTTCTCCCTCAGAAAGAAGTCTGCTGTTTTGTAAATTCTGGTTCACGAAATCCCACATGTGAATATGTTTCTGGTTTTGAAAACCGAATTGATTTAGAAATTGTCCACCGCTAATACTAACAGAATCATTTAGATCGTAACTTATTACTAATTCCTCTATTCCAGTTTCCCACTCATCCTCATCGTTTTGGAGGGCGACACCATAGAATAAACCTGAAAAACTTTCTCCAAGTTCAGCATCAATGTGGAGTTCAATGGGATGGAGTTGATAATCTTTTTGTGGGTCATGCTCACTAGTTGCTAATCCTGAAACAGGTGTATCTGAATCTAAAACAGATCCTGTAATGTTAAGGAAGACCTCAGGGTTTAAAGTGAGAAATTGAGAAGACTCTCCGTTATCACTGACATTGAATTCAAAGACTTTTTCTTCAGCCTTTGCAGGTAGAGAAACCGAAATGGCTATCGATAAGATCGATAAAATAAGTTTAGTTTTTTTCATATTGTTATGGGAATGTTGATATTAGCGTAAGTTAATGCACGCTACATGCGTTACTAATGCACACTATATGCGTTAATAATGCAACCTTAATGCACTAATTGGTGTGGTTTTTTTAATAAAACAATAAAAAAAGCCGTTCTTATCCCCGAAATAAACCCCGCACCGGGAAATAAGAACGACTAGTTTTATTTTGCTTGATTCAACAAACCATACAAAAAAATTTTTTACTCAAAAGAGTTCTAATTTTAAACCTTTCCGAACCTAATGATTGCAACCGGCGTGACAATCTACAGATCCGCCAAGTGCAATCTTAAACTGCAACCATAGAGCATGCTCACCCTCAATAGAATCACTGCTGTTGTAATCATACTGGAGACGAGCTAGAACGTTACTGCTTAGGTTTCTAGATATTGCCAACGAAGTGCGGTTTCTCTCTTCAAGTTCAAGTTCTGAAAGCTCAGAAACGTATCCATGTCTTGCTGAGATTGTTGTCATTTCATCAAGGCCATAGAAAATAGTTGCATAAAAACCATAATCGCTAACATCATCGGAATCTCCGTCTTCGTGCTTAACTTCGGCGCTACGGCCAATCGCTTCAGCTTTCACCTTAATTGATCCTTTACAAAATTCGAGCCCGTCGCCGTGATCATGACCTCCCCAAAGCTTTTGAAGGCCAACTCCATAAAGCCATGTTTTTGTTCCAAACTCATTATCACCTACTGCAAGTGATCCTGAGATCAGAGTTGTCTGATCTGCATCAAGGTAGTACCTAACATCCGCTGAAGCTATCCAGTCTGAAATGTTGATTCCTTCAGCGTCCATGTGGTGCTCTTCACCTTCATGATCGTCATGGTGCTCTTCATCTTCGTGATCTTCGTGATCTTCATGACCGTGATGACCATGGTCGTGCTCGTGGACTCTTGCTTTACCAGCGGCAACATTAAATGACCAACGAGAATTTGGTTTGTAATCAAAGGATATTCCGCGGGTTATCAATTCACCTTCATTTAGGAATCGACTGTTTTGCAGATGGTTGTTGATGAAATTCCATGCATGGGCACAATATTCATTGTGAAACCCGAAACGATTTAGTAACTGTCCACCTGTAACGCTTAGTGAATCATTGATGCTATAAGTGACCTTAACTTGTTCGAGCGCTTGCTCCCAATCTTCATCCGT
>CABXDI010000050.1 GCA_902510815.1 uncultured Verrucomicrobiota bacterium
AATTGACTGTTTTCCTGTTGGATAGCGGCCAAGCGTTCTTCGACTCCTTCTATTCTTTTCTTCAAAGAAGCAATCTGCTCAGCGTCACGCTCCTTTTCACTGGATAGTCTTTGTACTTCAGTTCTAGCATCAGATAATTCTTTTTTTAGGGTGACGTTCTCAGCAAGTAACTTCTTAAGATCATTGTCAGTTGCTCCATTAAGAAGTTCTTCGATTCTCTCTCTTTCTATTTTAAGTGCAGCCTTTTGGGCATCAATCGAATCTGTTGATGCTTTAACTTTTTCTATTTCTGCTTCGAGTTCAGTGTTCCTTTTTTTTGCATTTGCAAACGATTCATTAACTAACGCTATATCATTTTGAAGATGAGCAATTTCGGCTTTAAGAGTTTTCTCATTTTCTGATCCGGGCTGACCTGACTTAAGTTTTTCTTTAGCCAGGTTAAGTTCGTTGGCTAGACTAACTTGAGCATCTTTAGAGTTTTTTAAGTCATCGAGAGCTTTATTGTAATCCAGTTGAGTTTTCTGTAAGTTTTGTACCAACTGCTGTCTTGCTGACTCTAAATTTTTTATTGTTTCATCCCGCTGATCTAAGAGGGTTCCATTATTATTGACCTGGTTGTTAGTGTTCGGAATATTGTTATCATCAGCTTCATCTTTTGGTAGAACTTTTTTACAACGGTCAATGGCTTCATTAACTTTTCTTCGACGATAATCAAGAACCTCAGGTCGCCATCCCCGATGATCACGGGCAATATTATCAAGTATCTTTTTTGCATCAGTATACTTGCGAAGAGCCTCATTAAACTTTGATTCTTTCTCAAGTTTTTCTGCATCCTCAACTTGCAGATAGGCTTCGAGATAAATTGTTCCAGGGTCTTGGCCGTTAGATTCTTGAATGATAAAACTTGAGGCTAAAGCCAAAAGTAATATTAAAATATTTTTGGAAAATTTTAAGTTCAAAGGATAAGACATTTTAAGGTTCCAGTAAATATACAGGCTATCTGTAAATTTGTTTTAAAAAAATAGAAAAACAAAATCAAAAAACTAAAAAATTAAGTTTAAATTAAACTTATCTTAACAATAAATTGATTGCAGAAATTGATAAATATTGAGTATTTTTAAAATCTAACGAATGAAAAGCGCAATAGAGAACCAGGTGCTTGTACTTAATCGACTGTGGCAGCCTGTACATATGTGCTCGGCCAAAAGAGCGATAGGCCTACTATTTCTTGGGCACGCTCATGCCGTCGGTATGTTTGGTGATGAGAGATTTTCCACTCATGACTTTGAATCTTGGTTAAGCGTAGAAGATCGTCCCGAAGGTTGGCCAGTTGTTGGTGGTGTATCATGTCAGTTCTGTCTGCCCTCAATTATTGTTCTTATTACTTTTGATAGGTTACCAAGAAAAGAAATTAAGTTCTCCAGAGACAACATTTTTCAGAGAGATAAATACGTATGTCAATATTGTAAGAAGAAATTTGAACCGCGTGATTTAAATCTTGATCATGTGTTCCCAAAAGATAAAGGAGGTGAGACTAATTGGGAGAATGTGGTGACTTCCTGTATTAAATGTAATACAAGAAAAGGTAACAAGTTGCCACGTGAGTGCGGAATGCTACCTATAAAAAAACCGATTGCACCGCGATGGAGGCCATTAGTGGGATTTAAGCAGGGGAGTGATGATCACTACCAAAAGAGTTGGAGTTTTTTTCTAGACCCTAATCCTTCTTCGGTTGAACTAAGTTCTTGATACAAAATAGGGCCGCCTAGCGGCGACCCTATTATAGTGGTTGATTGTTTTAAAAGTATTTATAGAGCGAACTGCTTAATATGTAGGACTCTGTAATTATAAAACTTTTCTAGTGACTGGTTAGTCATGTTTGGATCGTTGAAATAATCAGGTATCTTTTTATCGCTTGGATCAATGAACCTTTCAATTAAGGCTGAGCCGCGCCAAGTGCCTACAGGCTTATCTTTCTCTGGATCGACCTTATCAGCATCGGTACTCCTTGCCTTTCGTAAAGTCTGAACAATCATATGCACTTTAAAGACGTTTGACTTTGTTGTTAGTCTCGGTTGCATATTTGCATATGGTCTCTCCTTGGTGTTGTCCCCAGTGAGTCTATGAGATTCCCAGAACTTACGCATTTTAGGGTAGTCTTTACCACTTCTGGTTCCTAAGGTTTCTCCTTCTGGAACAAGATACATTTCACATATCTCTGTAGGAGATCTGAAGAGTTCATTCTCCTTGAATTTATCTTCCCATTGTTTCATCGTTTCGTAGGCATCAATCTTACTCCTCCAAGAATCGGAGCCACCGTTTTGTTCTTTGTATTTGCCGCCAGCATTAGTTGGTATAGCTACCACTCTTTCAGCCTTCATTAATGCATGCATTGCGGTGTTACGCTTAATGTAATCGAAGGGAACAATCTGAGTATTAAGATTAATTTTACCTCTTGTCGCTGCCGGCATAGAGATTGCGTAAGGTTCCACAACTGGCATCCAGAAGAGATCCATCCAAAGGTGGTCAGGGGGATCACCTTGGTTAGGTTGATCTGCAGCACCAAAGTGTTCTGGATCAGGTCTAAATAGTAATGTTCTCCATGGAATATCTGCTTGGACTCCACTTGACATGGAACCATACATTCCTGGACCACAAATGACTCTGTTTGGTGAGAAAAAGGCCTGTGAGGTAACGTCTGCAGCCGTAAGGGCCTTTTCATCAAAGTATGGGTTTCTATTTCCGCTTGGTCTGTTGCCATCGTCACCACGGTTTACGTAGGGACCATCCATTTGCATGGCGATTCCATTATCCCAGTCTCCTGTGATCATTGGATCTACAGAGAATTTGTAGTCTGTTCTGGGATTGCCTCTAACGTCTACAAAGAAATTTGGGTTTTCAGGTGAGATTGGGAAGTCAGGCTCAATTGTCTTCGTGTAATCTGCTCCTACGATGAACTCTCTTTCATTCTCAAAGCCAGTGTATTTGTAGCCATCAGGATCAACTAGGCTGTGAGCCTGTCTATCGTTAGTGTTAAACTTTGGGTGTGGTTGGAAAACATGATTTTCAATAACTCTTTTAGCTCCTAATAATCTAAAGTCACTGTGACTCACAACCAAAGATCTGACGACCGTGCCGGGGCTAATTAAGTTTTGAGGATTGTTCCTCGCCTTTGAGACGGTTTGTTTCCAAGAATCTCTATTGTCATATCTCGGCATTGGGATAGTGAATTCATTAGGAAAATCAAGTTCAAACACTTGAATCAGGTTATTGACGTCTTGGCTGTTTCTTTCATCGTAGAGAACGACTCTCATGTCAGGTTCTGAAGCAGGTTGTCGGTCTACGCCACCTTCGATCTTAACTCGCAGTAAACCACCGCCTCCGGCTGGCACGCCTCCTCCAGCATTGCCTCCTGAAGGTGTCCAGTAAACTGGCTGTGTTGTTCCGTGCTGACGAGGGCCTCCATGGGCACCCCAACCTCTGAATCCTTTGAGACTCATTGATGTTTCGCAAAGTGCCTTGTTATTTGGAACAAGTTTACCAATATTTACGCCATTAATACTAATAGAGGCAGGTTCTTTATTCTGATTACCAAATCGTCCACCAACAACTTGCAATGATGTTTTGGGCACCATTTTAGTGAAACCATGGCTGGGGCAGAATGTTTCAAGAAGAAGTCCTACTTCAACATTAACACCGCCAGGTGGGAGGCCTTGACTGTTTCCTTGAGCTGAACCGTCTTCTGATCGTTGACCCGTTGCCTTGAAGACCAAAGAAACTTCAGTTAGTGTGGGTAATCTTCCAAATCCTCTTGGGAATTTTAAGTAAGGCTTATCCCATCTAATTTGGTGAGGAGAAGTTCCTCCACAAAGGCAGCACCCAGCAACTTGGCCATGACCTGAGGCATTTCCTCGAGCCGTGTATTGATCATTGTTGTAGGGATCGTTGAGGTTTGTTGTTCTTATATAATCCCACATCATAGTTAGGATTTGCTTGCCGTCTTGGTAGGGGCCTGAACCGTATTTTCTTCCTAATGATCCACCATAGCCTGGAATTTGGTTACTAGGAGCGATCAAGTTAATTAGGTAATTGTCCAATAACTGAAGGTTGGCGCCATTAGCGTTTCCATAAATTTCATTGTGACGACTGCCGCTACTGTTTCTTTGCCAATAGTATTTTCTATTCTTGGTACCGATAGTTGAAATGAAATTAATTAAATTATCAAAGTAGGTATTCCTTCCAGTGTTTGTATAGGTTGGCCACATTGTCATTTTTGGTGTGCCAAATAATGTAGTTTCTGGTCCTATGCTGTTAGCAGTAAGAAAGAAACGAGATTGCTCGAGTTTTCTTCTACTTATCTGAGAATTCCTGAAAGTATTAGACTCTTGCCTCTCATCGAGGCCACGGTTCCTTTCATGCTTGTAAAGAAGTTCATCGTAAGTCGCGTATAATCGGTCAGTATCCCATGTGACGCCTTTTGTAGAACTTGAACCTGAGGCTGAAGAGTTTTTATATTCAATTTTGGGAACAAGATCATAAATATTTCTTAGCTTTGCTTTATCTTGGCTCACGTCCTCATGAGGATAAAGAACAGAGGAAAGAGAAACCATCGAAGGGTGTCCAGGGAATCTACTGGTTTCCCTTTGGACAGGCTGTTTTACAGCCATTTCCCGTTCCTGTTTTGAATCGTAACGAGGAATGTCCCAATGAACACCCTCGGATGCGGTGTTAACGTTAACCTTATTACATTCGTCATCGGTCCAAAACGCAATCCTTGCAACAATTGGATTGGATATTGAGGCTTTTCCAATACCAGAACCAGGTACAAAAGTATCTGACTTGTCGAGATGTCCCATGGTTCCATCCTCAAGAATATATAACCATTGGACGGGCATTGGGACACGCTGAGAGAGAGGATCACTTCCAGGGAGGACGACTCCTGGGACTTGGGTTCCAGTAGAAGTAGTTTGGGTGTAATTAAAACCCTCTACATTATCTTTATTAGTGTCATTAGTACTCCTTCTAGCCCGAGGATCCAATATTGGAAAGTACAACTCATTTTCTCTTTCTGAATAAAGAGGAGCGTTCAAGTCGACGTAATGGTGAGGCTTTTTATCCCAGTCTTCCTGAATGTCATCGACCATGTTGTCATCAGCATTTTCCTCCATCGTCTCAGAAGAGTAGAGTTTAAACTTTGCCACTGAAAGAGTGTCGTAATCTGATCCTCTATTTGAGAAAGTGGTTATGCATCCGGGTTGAGAAACCCAAGTAAAGCGCTGACCTTCACTTGTTTGTTCGCCGGTTGCTTTTCTGACCTGAGCAATAACCATATTGGTGACTACATCTGTTAGTTGTCTGGTCTTCAAACTAGATCCGTAGTAGGTGGAAGATTTAAGTTCCTCTGTAGCTGCTGAAAAGAATCCAAAGACTAGGAGAGTCATCATCATCAGAACCGAAAGTACGGTCACAATTGCTATGCCGCTTTCCTTGTCACGGTTCTTTGATTTATGTTTGTTCGAAGATTTGGGTTCTTGTATTGATTTTGTCTTCATTACTAGAAAGATAGATTTAGCTTTAAGAGATAAATTATTGGAAAATTTCGGTCAAAATTGACCTTGTTGGTATATAACAAATGATTCTAATAAAATCATTTAATTTGAGGAAATGATTAAATTAGCTTTCTTGAATATATTTACAATTGATATACACGAGCGTCAATTCGGTTTTTTGTCAGATAAAGGCTAAAATGTTATGGAAATTATAATATATAGGCTTTTTTAAAGAGTTGATCGTAATTCCCTGTATCGCTTCTCAATAGTTTCCTTGATTAGGCTTTGGTCTTTATCTGAAAGTTTCTCTATTGGATATTTGAAGACTTTTCCATCGGAACCCTCAAAATTTCCTACTTCATCAATGACTGAGGCGAGTAAAGCAATTAAAGTCTTTCCATCCGTGTTTGTCCATGTCCTTTCATTAACAAGAGGTCGGGGTTCAGTTTTTTTCAGTGTTAACTTAGGGATGGTTTCGTTTCGGAATTCTATCGTCTCTCCAGTATCCCAAGCCATGTATTCAACATGCGTATTTTCAGCCTTCTTGCCTGCACCTTCTATCATGACAAGTCCATTGATAAAAATCGCACTCCCTTTAACTTTTTTAGGGGGTAGAGGAACTCCATCCCTATCAAGTTTTATATCAAGAGCGGTCACGGATGAGACAACTAGTAAGCCTTCCTCGGCTTGCTCATTGGAAACGGTCCCGTTAACCCAGCGCTTTAATGGAGTTCCTTCAACTATGGATTGTTGAAGAGCTTTTTCTGTATCTGATGCATTTGCCGCAATGACTGATAATGAAGTTTTTTTATTACCTTCAGCGCCTAACTTTGATTTTTTTACTATATTTTCAGCCTTAACTTTTAACCTAGAGCTCAGGAACCTTATTGGAACAGTGATGAGTTTGTTTTTGGTGGTTCTTAGGGTGGCATTTTCTCCCTTAACTTCAACGACCTCAGCGACTTGGTATGAATTGCCATTGTAACTTAGCCTCTCAGGCCTTTGGGCTGAGGCTGGACTAAGGATTAATATTGCTAAAAGTATATAGGTTTTAATGAGGAAGTTTTTGTTCATTGTTCCCGTGTTAGGTTAGAATTTATTCATAAAAGGGCCTTTAAAAGACATTATGCCTAATAAATTGCTTCTCGTGAAGCGGAATCGCTCCTCAAGATCTTGCGTCTTGCTCCGATAGTGTCATTATTAATTATAGTTGAGTTATTAATAATAATGATGATTCATCAACCCCCACCAATAATAATGTTATGAGAACCTCTTTAAGGAATATACTCCTCTCTCTTTTCGTTTTAAATCTAATTTCTAATTCATCAGCTGATGAAGAAATTCCTCTTGTTGTTCAAGATGGCGTTTGGAAGTACTTAGACGATGGCACTGACCTTGGAACAGCATGGAGGGAGAGTAATTTTGATGACTCTGCTTGGGAGAGCGGTCCCGCTGGTCTTGGTTTTGGAAACAGGGGAATATTAACGACTTTGAATCGTGGTCCGAGTTCTGCAAGAAATGTTACTTTTTATTTCCGTAAAGAGTTTAACGTGACAAGTGCCCAACTTAATTCCCTTGAGGGAGACGATCCATTTTATCAGATTTTGATAGGGTTAGTGAGAGATGATGGCGCTGTTATTTATATTAATGGTCAAGAGCTTCACCGAGATAATATGCCTGCAGGTGAAATTAAATGGAGCACATTGGCTTCAGGTTCAGCCGGCGGAACTTCTGAGACTAAATTTTTTGAGGTTTCACCAGAAGGAACTGGAAAGTTAGTTGCTGGTAAGAACGTTGTGGCCGTTGAAGTTCATCAGTCTTCTCCAGGTAGTTCTGATGCTGGTTTTAATATGTGGATGAGTGCTTTTAACGTTGCTCCAGGTTACGGGCTTTTTACTCCGCCACAGTCGATTACTTTTGAAGATGCAGGAGAAGGTTCCACATACTTCACTCCAAGCTTTGATGTTAATAATGATCTTGGCTGGTCTAGTCGAGATCGTAACGGTATAGGAGGAGGTGTTATTGGAGGTGTTGCTGACTTTGATTGGCTGACTGGTTTACCTTTAGCTGACACGGGTATTGGTTTTGCTGAGGGTCGGAGCTTTGCTGTATCCAATGATCATCATGAGGTTTACAGCCAGGTCCCAGGCGATGAAAAACTCAGGTACCGCATAGATTTAAGAAACTATGTGGATGTAAAGGTATCCTTCGATGTTCGAACTTATGATGGAGGTTGGCCTGAGGCTGGCCTTAAGGCTGGAAATGGATTTGAAACTGGTGATTATATAAAGTTTTCCAGTTTAACAAGTGTTGATGGTGACAAATACAGTAAAAAAGAGGAGCTTAACCTTAAAGGTGGGGGAGGAGCTGCTGAAAAAGTCACTGAGATGTTAGTTGCGGAGGATCAAGTCAAAAAAGCTATAGTCCCGACAGAGGATATTGGAAACTCTTGGATTAATTTGGATTATGATGATTCTTCTTGGATGGATGTTGAAAAGCTTGCCGAAGATGGATTCACAACGGTACGAGGTGGAGTTGGATTTGCTCGCTCCGGTACTAGGGTTGATCCCTTTGATCCGTTCATCGCTCTCGACCTTGAAGAGCAAATGTATAGAACTAACGCTTCAGTTTATTTGAGAATTCCTTTCACGGTAGAAGACTTAAGTGAATTTAAATCTCTAGTCCTTGGCGCAAGAACGGATGATGGATTCGTTGCGTGGCTGAATGGAGAATTGGTTCAATCTTTTAAAGCCCCTGATCCGGTGCAATGGGATTCTGAAGCGACGGCGAGTAATAGTGATTCAATTGCTCAGACTATGAAAGACTACTCTTTGAATCAACACCTTAATAAACTTAAGATTGGTCAAAATATACTTGCGATCCAAGCACTTAATAAAGGAAAGAGTGGATCCGATTTCTTGTTTTCATGCCAACTTGAAGGTGTGACTGATCAACTTGCTCCAAGGAATGATCCTCCGGAAAACCTGAATGATCTTAATAGAGGTATTAATGGATCTTTCTACAAATACACTTTTCCTATACCTGATTCAGCTAATAGTTATACATTTGCCTACGAGGCAAAATGCAATGAGAACACTGAGTCCATATTTTTTGATAATTTTGAAATTGATGGCACACCATTAGTTGTTGATTCCTATCCTTCTTGGATAAAACTTGATACGCCTTTTGAGGTCGATGAGAAAGGACTTCCTTTTGCGGACCCTGATGGTGATGGGATTTCTAATTTACTAGAATATGCTTTTGGTGGTAATCCAGAAGTGCCTAGTAAATTGTCAGTGAATGGGACCCCCATAATGCCTCAGGCTAGAATAGTTAAAGAGAGTGGGCTTACTTGGTTTGAATTGATTTGGCGCCAAGCGGATGATGCTACTTCAGGAACCCTTAGCAGCCCAGTTGGTGGATTTATTGTAAGGGACATTAAATATATTCCTCAGATTTCCTTTAATTGTGAAACTTGGGCCGATGGAACTGCGATTGATACATTTAGGCAGATCGGCGACGCTGAAAATAACGATGATGGCACGGTGACTATTACAGCTCGCTATGATAGGCCAATTGATGATAAGGCTGTAGTTTTCGGAAGAGTGAAAGTCGATGGCTATAAGGTAATTATCAGATAGGAAGATAAAAAATCATAAAATTAATAATTACTAGACAAAATATAACGGATTATGTTCGTTGTGAAATTCCTTGCGTATATGCATTGTAAATTTTAAATTCTTTTCGAAAAGAAAGTTTTCACGAAGCTGTAAATTCAGCGATTTGCTTAAAAGCCAAAATATCCTCCTAGAATTATTTATGAAGTCTGAGATTAAACAGAAGCCTAAAATCATCAAGAGTTTAGAAAAAGCATTCACTTTGGTTGAAACTGTCCTCGCTTTAGGAATTGTCGCCACAGTTATGGTCACTCTGATGGCTTTGCTACCAACAGGAATGGATATTATGAAGGAAGCTGGAACTAACACCGTTGGTGCCAGAATTGCCAATCAACTAGTTAGTGAGATACAGCTCTCTGATTATGAAAAAATCCAGCAGTGGAATGGTAAAGAATATTACTTCGATGACATGGGTACACAGCTTATAAAGAATGACCAAGAATCAAAAAACAGAAGAATTTATACCGCTAGAATAGAAGTGGACGAAAAGAATCCAGAGCTTCCAGGAAAGAAAGAAAATAAATATTTAAGAAGAGTTGTTGTTAAAGTTGCCGGATACATGGGTGGGGTGGAACCAGATTTCACTGATCCCTCTACCGATGGAGATAAAACGAAAAAGATTAAAAAAGATTACAGGTCTTACTGGACTTATATTGTGGATACTAAGAAAGATTCTAGAGATTAAAATCTGTCGAAGACATAAATTTAATTACATTATTACATGAAGCATAAGAAAAGAGGATTCTTCCGTAGGATAATAGGTTTCACATTACTTGAGCTCATGGTTTCTATGGTTGTTCTTGCCTTGTTGATGCTTGTTGTATTCAACATGCTGGAAACAACAACCAAGGCCTGGAGTCAGTCCACTGAAAGGGTCCAAACTTTTAAGGAGGCTCGTGTTGCTTTTGAAGGATTAACCCGACGTATTGGGCAGGCCATGCTTAATACTTATTTTGATTACAAATACAGAACCCCAGTACCAAGACCGAATGAGAGGCCGACGGGTTATGAACGTAAGTCCGACCTTCATTTTATATCTGGAAGATCCGAAGATGTATTAGAATCAGAACGATTTCCCACTCACTGTGTTTTCTTTCAAGCTCCACTGAGTTTTTCATTAGATCCGAGTAATCAGTCCTTTGGAAGTTTATTAAATAGTTGGGGTTACTATATTGAGAGAAACACTGATGAAGATCAGATTCCGGAATTTCTTACTGGATTTGAAACAATAACAGGTAAAGAGCGGTATCGGTTGATGGAGTTTAGGCCGCCCACTGAAAATTTTAAAGTTTACTCCAGTGACTTGAAGACTCGATACAACACTGAGTGGTTCAAAAATGACGTTGTTCAAAAAGCTTACACCCCAGGAGGAAGACCTTTTTCAAGGGCCATAGCAGAAAACATCGTTGCTTTGATCATTGAGCCTAAAGAATCGACTTCAACGACTGAAACAGATAATTCGCTTGCCCCAGATTATGAATACGATAGTAGAAGATTTCAGAAGGATAAAAAACCGAAGGATCCAACAAAGCATCAGTTACCACCATTAATTGACGTGACGATGGTAGCTATTGATGAAGGATCAGCAATTAGAAATGAACAGAGGGAAGGGCAATTAACCGAGATTGTTCCAAAAAACTTGTTTCAGAAAGTAACTGATTACGACAAGGATTTGGATGAATTAAAGCGCATCCTTGAGTCTAAAAATATTAAATATCGAGTTTTCCACGAAACTGTTGCAGTCAGAGCTTCTAAGTTTAGTGACTCCGCGCTTCAACGATAAATCACCAGATATGCTTAGAAAAAACCAAATCGATAACCGGGGATTTACCCTCATAGAGGTACTTGTTGTTTTAAGCATCATTGCCGTCATTGTTGCGTTTACTATTCCGGCAATGGCTCCAGCTCTCAAGGGGTCAAAGTTAAGACAAGCAGCTGATCAAATGGAGGCTTTACTCGCGGGAGCCCACCAGCGTGCAATAACTGAAAATAGACCGGTAGAAGTTAGATTTTTTAAATTTGAGGATCCTGAGAGTCCAGGAAGTCTACCTATGTTTCGTGCGACTCAGGCAGCTCAAGTTATAACGAATCCGCAAGATCATAATGATATAAAATATGAGGAAGAAGAGGTTCTAATGATTCCTCAACCGTTTGTTTTGGCAGAGAAGTCCTATAGTACATTAGTTGAATCTGATGCATTGAGAGAAGGCGCTACAAAAATACCAAGACGGGAGTTGGCTGAATTTATTGCTTTTGAATTCAGACCAGATGGATCAACAAATTTGGCTACGGTTGATGAGTCCCATTGGACTCTTACAGTGATGAGAGAATCAGATATAAATAAAGAACTCTCGCCTGCCACTGATTTTATAACATTAGTACTAGATCCTTTTAATGGGAGGGTTCGAAGACTTCAGCCTTAATCTGTAATGCTTATTCTTAACAAGGAATAAGCATACAATTCCTATCGCGTAGAGCTGTCAAGATTTGCCAAATACTAAAAATTTGATTATGAGAAAGACATTATTATTACTCCCTTTTTTACTTTTTATTAATGGATGCGGTGTTGAGGAAGAAGTTGAGGTGCCTGCAGAAGTTGAAGAAGCTTTATCTAAACCCGAAGAGCCAACAGAAGTAGCTATTGAAGAGCCTGTTAATGAAGTTCCAACCTCAGGGAATACTCCAGATAGTAATCTAACTGAAGAGCCTTTAGTTGACCCTCAACCCCAAGAGGAGGTTCCCGTTAGCCCTTTATCTGTACCAGATAATGTTTCTACTGAAGAAATAGAAATACGTGAAGGAGTTCAATATCTTAAAGATTCAGATGCACCTTACACTGGTACGGTTTTCAAATTGCATGATAACGGTGAAAAGGAAATGGAGATAAATCTTAAGGATGGGAAACCTGATGGTTTAATTGTCACTTATTACGAAAATGGCCAAAAGAAAGAGCAATCAAATTTTAAGGATGGAAAGCCAGCAGATGGGGAGTGGTTTAGTTGGCATGAAAATGGCCAAATGAAGGTTAAAATGATTGTTGAAGATGGAGAAACAATTTCAGAAGAGTATTGGAATAGTGGCGGAGATTCGGTTGATTCTAGTCTAGAATCTGAAAAATAAGACAGGTTTTACCTGTAAATCGGGTGAAAAAGCCCCTAGAAAGATCCATTTAAGTTTCCTAAGCATCACAGGATGCATATTTTAAATTCCAAATTTAGGATATTTGGTCGGGAAAGAGTAATTTTTTTTAAAAAAATGCAAATAACCGCAGTTATTTCGCCAAAATTTAGATATTTTTTTAAAATATTCATTAATTTCTATTTTTATTCTAGAAACCATAAAATTTGACGTTGACCAGATAAGTACTTAGGGGCAGATTGGGGCAAAATGGGGCAAAATGGAATGATGTCCCCCTAAGGCCTTGGCAGACTTAAAAAACAGTACAAATGACCAGCTTTTTGCTGGCACTGTTCAGCATACGCTCGATGACAATCACCGAGTGACTGTTCCTGCGCGTTGGCGATTTGAAGGTCTAAATGAGCTCTTTGCTATTCCTGATCCAAGGCAGCCGTTCTTGATTCTCCTGCCGAGCAGCGAATTACAAAAAATGATTAATGATTTGGAGACGAATCAAGATATTGATCCTCTTGAGCGACGCCAATTTGCTAGGCAACTTTTTTCTAGAGCCACCCCGTGTCCCCTCGATCGGCAAGGTAGGCTCGTCCTCCCTTATGAAGCGTGTTCTAGTCTGGGCTTTAGTAATGAAGTTCTGCTGGCTGGAGGAGGCATGCGTATAGAAGCATGGAATCCTAAAAATTGGTTTGATAACCAACTCAAAGAAGAAAACACATTTGCTGATACAGCCGACAGAATCGGACTATAGCCCCAATTATTACCCCCCCCCTCAAAATAGGAACCTCAATAGAAAATAAAAAACATTGATATTAACTAAACTAATCAAAGTAGAAAATGAGGGAACTCATATCGAGGCTTCTATTAAATCGCAACTCGTACTCTGCAAATTGCGGAGCAAACATTCTGTATCACTTGAGTGATTGGCCACAAGATGATTGTAGGGGCGTGCCAGAACAGGTAGGCTTGAGGCAAGGAAAGAGTCCGGCATCTTTGTCACCGGATAATCAAAATAATTCAAACCATTCAAGAAAGGCAGTTTCAGGTTATCATGAATCAGTGCTTCTCAATGAGGTTACTCACTATCTTGCACCAGGTGATGATAAATTATTTCTTGATGCCACGCTCGGTGGAGGAGGGCATTCAGAGCAATTATTAAAAAGAGGAGCCAAGGTTATCGGATTGGATCAAGATCCTGCGGCTTTGTCCTTTGCTAAGTCTCGACTGAGTTCTTATGATGACAAATTTGGTGCTATACAGGGTAATTTTAGGGACTTTGGTGAAATTTTATCCACTATAGGGATTACTGGTCTAGATGGGCTTCTTCTTGACCTCGGTATATCATCGCGACAAGTCGACGACGCTGAACGAGGTTTTTCATTTTCGAAGCCCGGGCCTTTAGATATGCGCATGGATCCAGATGCCGAAATAACGGCAGCTGAACTGATTAATAATTGCGAGGAAGAGGAGCTTGCTCGTGTTTTTTATGAGTATGGTGAGGAGAGAGCGTCTCGTAGAATTGCATCAGCCATTGTTGAGCGCAGGAAAGATAAATTCTTTGAATGCACTACTGACTTGGCGAATTTAGTAGAGTCGATTATTCCGAGGAGAGGTAAGAAGCATCCAGCGACTAGAGTCTTTCAGGCTTTGAGGATTGCTGTTAACAACGAGTTAAGAGTATTAGAAGAGGCATTAGCTGAAGTTCCGAAGTGGCTTCGTCCAGGTGGGAGGCTCGTCATAATTTCATTTCACTCGCTAGAAGATCGAATAGTGAAGTCGTACCTAAAGCGGTGCAGTCGTTCGATTATTGATAAGCCTGAGTGGCCTGAGCCTAAGAAGAATCCTGATTACTGTTTTAAATTAGTTATGCAGAAAGGTGTGATTCCATCAAAAGATGAGGTCCGTGATAACCCCAGAGCCCGCAGTGCAAGGCTTCGAGTAGCCGAGAGGTTGCCTATGCAAGTTTCTAATACTGATTAATATGAATCAAAAGCGGAAAAAATATCAACGAAGGCTGAAGGTAAGATCATTACTTTTATTTGTTTTTCTTGGTGGTTTTTTCGCAGTTGTAGCGTGCACATTTGTGATTATTAAAAACGCGCATGTAGAGAGAAGTGACTTAAGAAGGGCTTTAATTTCTGAAATTAAACTTTTGGAAAAGAAAGTTCAAACAGTGGAGTTGAGAGTTGAAACATTGCGAGATCGTAGGGCCTTAGCTGGAACGTTGAAAGATAGGGGATCAAAGTTGGTG
>CABXDI010000051.1 GCA_902510815.1 uncultured Verrucomicrobiota bacterium
ATCGTTATATGATTGAGCACCCACAATGGTTACCACCCGAAGGTAAGCAAGAATTAAGGCCGCATTATTATTCCGGTCAGGGAAAGGGTCGCATTTATCGTATAACCAAGGAAGGGTTGGAACATAATTGGCCAAAAATCACAAAAAATTCCTCCAACGGTATTGTTCGAGATATTGCATTGAGAGAGTCCTTTCGAAAAAAAGAATCAATTTTATGGAGCAGGAAAGAAATTATTAATGGACTCGTCTCTAAAGAGCGAGCAATTCGTCGAATCGCTTTAAGAAAATCTGAAAAATTAAAGGATGTCATTCCTGAAGTACTTGCACTTGCTGGTGACCCTGATCCAAAGGTTCGTCTTCAGGTGGCCTATACATTAGGGGAATTTAAATCTGCTAAAGCAGGCCTTGCACTTGCTCAAATTGCTCAAAAAGATGGAAGAGACCCTTTCTTTGCAGCTGCCGTCCTGAGTTCTTCTATTCACCATTTTAAGGCGCTTGCAAATTGTAAAAATTTGAGCCCATTAATTACTGAAGGCCTCTTAAAAATGTCACATCGTTTTCCAGGTATGGGAGAAAAGATATCTAAAGAAATACTGTTGAATCGTTCGGGTTCACAAAAGTGGAGGTTGCTCTCATTTGCGCCACTCAGTTTTAGAAAGGATGTGCGTGCCGCCGCTGCCACTGCTGTCACTGACACTAAACTTTCAACAGAAGAAAGATCCTTGGCTGTTTCTTTACTTGGAAAAGAGAATATTGCAAAGATGGTTGGATTACTTGGCTCTGTAAATCCAAAAGAAATTCAACTGGTTACATTAAAGCATTTAGGTGCTCTTGGTTCTTTTAACAATATTCTAGATTCCTGGTCATTACTTGGTCCTGCTGGCAAAGAAGCAGCTGAAAATGCTCTGCTATCGAAAGTTCAAGGTATAAAATATCTTTTAAATAGAATTGAGTTAGGAGAAATCAATTCTGTGGAGTTGACCCCAAGTTCGCTCGGAAGAATCAAGGAACATTCTTCTCCTGAGATTCGTGAGAGAGCAAAAGAGATTTTTACTAAATCTATGAAAGTTGATCGCGAAGAAGTTATTGCTCGGTTTAAGCCATCTGTCTTAATGAAAGGGGACCTTGAAAATGGAAAAAAACATTTTATTGCTCGTTGTTCTAATTGCCACAAACTTGGTGAAGTCGGCCGAGATTTTGGTCCTGACCTTTATACGCTTTCTAATCGCTCTGCTGAAGCCCTATTAATATCAATTCTGGCACCAAGTGCTTCAATTGAACCTAGATACATGGCCTACAATACTGAGATTATAAATGAAAACATTTATGGTTTAGTTCAAGCAGAGACTTCCAATAGTATTATAATGCGGTTAATTGATGGTACTAATAGGGTGCTTAACCGGAATAATATTTTAAGCATTAAAGCAACCGGAAAATCAATAATGCCAGAAGGTCTAGAAGCTGGCTTATCACTGGAGGATTTTGCTGACTTATTGTCATATTTAAAGATGGAATTGTCTGCTGGTTGATTAGATTTATTAGTTCATTTCATGCTATTAATTTTCTTGATGGCGAAAAATTTAAAATTTTTTTGGCTAATAAATAGGCTAAAGGAACATTCTCTAGCAAATAATCATTGAAACTTCGCAAAAAATGGGTTATCGGGCGCGCTCGTTTTTTTAAAAAATATGGCTGATCTCTCGAAATATCGAAACATTGGAATCTTCGCTCACGTGGATGCTGGAAAGACCACTACAACTGAGCGTATCTTAAAGCTAACCGGTAAAATCCACAAACTTGGCGAGGTCCATGATGGGGCTGCAACGACGGATTTTATGGAGCAGGAGCAGGAACGTGGAATTACTATTCAGTCTGCAGCAACTACATGTTTTTGGGACGATCATCGATTCAACATTATTGATACTCCTGGCCACGTAGATTTTACTATTGAAGTTTATCGTTCACTTAAGGTTTTGGATGGAGGTGTTGGAGTATTCTGTGGCTCCGGAGGTGTAGAGCCACAATCTGAAACGAACTGGAGATACGCTAACGAGTCCGGAGTGGCACGTTTAATTTTTGTGAATAAACTCGATCGACTTGGCGCTGACTTTTACAGAGTAGTGGATCAAGTTGAAACAGTCCTCGCAGCTAAACCGCTCGTAATGACAATTCCAATTGGATATGAGGATTCTTTTGTTGGTGTTGTTGATATCCTTAGTCAGAAAGCTTACGTCTGGGATGAATCAGGACAACCAGAGAATTTTGAGGTTCAGGACATTCCTGATGACCTCAAAGAGAAGGCAGAGCAATATCGTACTGAGCTAATTGAAACTGCCGTTGAACAAGATGATGACGCAATGGAAAAGTACCTCGAAGGTGAGGAGCCGGACATTGAGACGATTAAAAAATGTATTCGTAAAGGAACTATCAATCTTGATTTCTTCCCAACTTATTGTGGCTCTGCTTTTAAAAATAAAGGAATCCAACTTATACTTAATGCAGTGATTGACTTTCTTCCTTCGCCGACAGAAGTCAAACCTCAACCTGAGGTTGATATGGAAGGAAATGAAACTGGAGAATTTGCCATAGTTGACAAAGATAAACCATTGCGTGCCCTTGCTTTCAAGATCATGGATGATCAGTATGGTGCATTGACTTTCACTAGAGTCTATTCAGGCGTTTTGGAGAAAGGTGTTAACTTACTTAATACATTTACAGGTAAAGAGGAAAGAGTGGGACGAATTGTAGAAATGCATGCCGATTCCAGAGAAGATCTCGATTATGCTCAAGCTGGAGACATTGTGGCTTTAGTTGGTCTCAAGAACGTACAAACTGGTCACACTTTATGTGATCCTAAGAACCCGGCTACTCTTGAGCCCATGGTATTTCCAGATCCAGTTATATCAATTGCAGTCGCACCTAAGGACAAAGCTGCAGCTGAGAAACTTGGTATTGCTATTGGTAAAATGGTTAAAGAAGACCCTTCTTTTCATGTTGAAACTGATCAGGATTCTGGTGAAACAATTCTTCGTGGAATGGGAGAGTTGCACCTCGACATTAAGATAGATATTCTTAAGAGAACGCATGGTGTTGAGGTTGATGCAGGTGCTCCACAAGTAGCCTATAGAGAGACAGTGACTAACCGTCTAGAGGATTCCTACACTCACAAGAAACAGTCTGGTGGAGCAGGACAGTTTGCGAAGATTGATTATGTTATTGAGCCTTTAGAACCAGGTTCTGGCTTTGAGTTTGAATCTAAGATTGTTGGTGGAAATGTTCCCAAAGAGTATATACCGGCAGTTGAAAAAGGATGGAAGCTTTCTAAAGATAAGGGTGTTCTTGCAGGTTATCCATGTTTGGATTTCAAAATAACACTTGTTGATGGTGGCTTCCATGCCGTTGACTCGTCAGCAGTTGCTTTTGAAATCGCATCTAAGGCGGCTTACAGGCAGTCGATGCCTAAGGCCGGGGCTCAATTACTTGAGCCAATTATGAAGCTAGATGTATTCACCCCTGAGGATAATGTAGGTGATGTGATTGGAGACCTTAATAGGCGCCGTGGAATGATTTCAGCTCAGGATACTAATCCTACCGGGATCAGGGTTAAAGGCGAAGCACCACTTAGTGAAATGTTTGGGTACATTGGTGACTTGAGAACAATGACTTCTGGAAGAGGTCAATTCTCAATGGAATTTTCTCACTATTCACCTTGTCCAAGAAACATTGCCGAAAAGATTATGGAAGATGTGAAGGCTCGCGAAGAGGCGAAAAAATAGAACTTTTTAATTTAGATCCATCCCGGATCCCCTCAAATATGAAAGGCGGCCCTAGGGTCGCCTTTCTTTTTTTAAGGCATTTAGCCTTTCCAACAGCATTTGAAAAGTTTCATCTTGAATTAAGGTATTTTTTTCAGAAGCGATATAATTTTCGGCAGCAGATAGTTTACCGGCATCTAATAAATCTTCGACAAAGTTTAAAGGTCTTGCAGTGGGGTTACTCCGTGAAGCCCAAATGCCCTCAAAAGGGAGTGAAATGTTTCGTAGATCAAGGTTGTCATTTTGAATGCTAATCATGTCTTCAGATAAAGTCTTTGGATCAATTACACCTCTATAAATAGCTCTTAGATTCCCTTTTGTGCTGATTAGGAAGGAGACAGGTGTCGGGATTGCGCGGCCAATAATTTCATAGAAGTGATCATGAGTAATTTGGAAAAGCTCAAGAAGTAGTTGGTTGTTTTTAGCCAGTTTTTCTGAATTTAAAATTTTGAGAGTTAACCCTTTTGGCGGATTCTTTTTCCAAGTCATCAGCTGGTAATCACATTGCTCACAGTCATTTCTAGTCATGGATAACAAAATTGGTTTTTTAAGATCATTTTTGCTTAAACCAAAAATACTTTTGACTGGTAGAACTTGGGCAAGAAGAGTTCTATCAACAGGCTTGTTCCTGGGAGTTGAATTTATTTCAAATGAATTATTTACCTCAAGAGATTTGGGTTTGGACCCTTGTTTTATAACGTAGTGGCCAGGTATAATGTTGCCGACTTTTTGAATTTTATTACCAGGCCAATAAATATCTAACTCCATACTCTCTTCTTTATTGGCTATTCCAAAATGCAAAGCCTTAGTTGATTGAGAAAGAAAACCTGATCCGGCGGTGACGGTGCGCATTTGTGAGAGGCCATCTTTGGTCCTAAGAACCACTCGTGCACCAATGGCATCTCTATTACAGGTTTTACCTTCAAGACTAATTATAATAGACTTGTTTAAATTAGGGCTATCATTCCTGAAGTATCTTATTTGTGGTCCATTTCTATTACTGATCCATACATCAAGATCACCGTCTCGGTCCCAATCAGACATGCAGACAGATCTTCCATCATCATCATAATCAAGCCCGGTGATGCTAGAAATGTCTTTAAAGTTTTCTCCTTTTTCATTGAGAAAAACCACATGTGATTCATTGCCTGAAAAAGATGAACCTGAGCGTACCATGCGTTGTAGTTGATTTGCGGGGTCTGAGTTGCCCAAGCCGGGGCCGATTCCTGCATTGCCAAGCGGCACAACTTGCCGCCAGAAAAAACTTCACAAATCGTCTTGTACAGGCCCGGAAATATAACCATTGGCAACTAGCAGGTCTTCCCAACCATCGTTATTGATATCTGCAAAAATACTGCTCCATGCCCACCTCCCCATAGATACATTAGGACCGAAATCTTTGAATGTACCTTTTTTGTTTTGAACTAAAAGCGTATTGCCTTTAGCAAACCGTCGATAATTTTTTTTAAGAGCATTCGACGATTTGGGGAGATAATCTGGCATATTGGTGATTCGGTTTCCTGCATTCGAGTACATATTTCCGACATACACATCAGGCAACCCGTCCCTGTTATAATCTCCCC
This sequence comes from uncultured Verrucomicrobiota bacterium, assembly GCA_902510815.1. Lineage (GTDB taxonomy): Bacteria > Verrucomicrobiota > Verrucomicrobiia > Verrucomicrobiales > DEV007 > EC70. The sequence goes on from CABXDI010000051.1 coordinate 5,399, forward strand.
AACTAACGGACATTCCAGCTCCTCTATCTTGAACCCCTACTAGTTCAGCAATTTCTTTAAAGGTTCTTTTGCCGTTATCAATGTCATTTCTAAAAAGTTGGTTGAAACCGTAATCATTAGCAATGTAAAGGTCAGGATCCCCATCAAGATCAAAGTCGTGCCATGAAGCAGCTAGACTGTGTCTATCATTACTTGCAGAAAGACCGGTTAAATCTGTTGCTTCAGAGAAAGACCATTTTCCGTTACCTTTAAATAATTGGTTCGAGCCACCGTCTCTGGCATCATCGAATTGAAATGATAGTTCATTGGCTGCGGAAAGTGATCCCAGAGCAAAAGTAATAAATAAATCCAGATTTCCATCTAGGTCATAGTCTGTAGCTGTTAGCGAGTGACAATCCACTTCATCGGTTTGGAGGGTTCCTCTCAGTATTAGCTTTTCACCTTGATCGTTCTCTAGTAAAACGATGCCTGAGGGAGTGGCCAGACAAAGATCCTGATCACTATCATTATCAATATCTACGAAAAGTGCTGAACTTGTATGATCAAGATAATCGGACCCAGTCACATTGGAGCTAACCAAAGTACCATCAGCTGAATGCATTAAGAGCCTGTTAGGCAAACCGCCTGGTTGACATATATAAAGATCATCCAATCCATCTCCATTAAAATCTCCGAGTGCTACACCATTATTTATAAAAGCATCTATACCGTGAATTGATTCAATTCGAAGAAGCCAGTGATCAAGACCCTTTGATAGGTGATTTTTAAAAACAGGCTCACTGCCAAGAATTTGATTTGTCTGGTTTGCAAACCATAGCTGGGGGCTCTCATTGTGAGTTAATTTTTCCGGTTTTCCAATTGATAATATTTCGAAACTACCGTCGTCTTGCTCTTTCCATGAAGAAGCAAAATGAGTAATGATACCAATATGTTTCTTAGTTTGTGATTGAGCTTTTAATTCTAGCCTTGTCTTTACATGAATAACCCCTTTGTTATGACGTACCTCGTAGATTGAAACCTTTAATTTCCGATATTCATTTATCGAGCCCTTAACCATTTCGGCAATATTGTTCCAATCATTAATACTGTTTAAGATTGATGGTCTGGATTGTGTAAATAATGATGAGAGTAATTCCGAAAGGTAAAAATTAATTATTTCTGTAGCGGCTTCGCTCTGCTCAACATTTCGTTGGATTTTAATTTTTAGTTCTTTTTCTTCTTGCCCTTTCTTTTTGTTACAGCAAATGGCACAGGACAGTGTGATGAAAATTGTAATGACTGCCCTGGAATTCATTTTGTTATAAATAAACGATCGAATCTGAAAATTACTAGGAGACCTTTAAATTCGAATTTACAACCAAACTGTATGGATTGCGGCTAATTTAAAGTTAAAAACCTCTATAAATTGATAGCGTAATGGATCAGTACTAGACTAAAGTCCCCAATTACACTATTCAAAATAATCCATGCGTTATCAAAAAATTGACCCCAAACTCTTCATCGAGAACCGTGAGAGGCTTAGACAAAGGCTTCCAAAGAACTCGTTGGTCATCCTTAACTCAAATGATATCCTCCCTACAAATGCTGACGGTTCTATTCTTTTACGTCAGAACTCGGATATATTTTATTTAAGTGGAATACACCAAGAAGAAACGGTACTAATTCTTTTCCCTGATGCACCAGATGAAAAGCAAAGGGAAATGTTATTTACCATACAGACCTCTGAGCTTATTGCTATTTGGGAAGGTGAGAAACATACAAAAGAGTCGGCGAAGGAGACTTCAGGTATTCAAAATGTTCATTGGCTTGATGCTTTTCCTGGAACCTTAAGGATGCTAATGACACAAGCTGATCATGTGTTTCTCAATTCCAATGAACATGCTAGGGCCACAGACAAGGTCGAAACAAGAGACTTGAGGTTCATCCGGGAACTGACAAGACAATATCCATTGCATGATTATAAACGCTTGGCGCCAATTATGGCTCAGCTTAGAATTACTAAGAGTGAACTTGAGGTGGAATTAATAAAGAAGGCTTGTGAAATCACTGAAGCTGGATTCAGGCGAGTGCTTAAATTTATTAAGCCTGGAGTTAAGGAGTATGAAGTAGAGGCTGAACTTATCCACGAATATTTGCGTCATGGATCTGACGGATTTGCTTATGATCCAATTATAGGGTCTGGGAAGAATGCATGTGTTCTTCACTACCTTGAGAATCACGATACCTGTGAAGACGGTCAAATGCTTCTGATGGATGTGGCTTCAAGATACGCAAATTACAATTCTGACCTTACAAGAACAGTGCCGGTAAACGGGCGTTTTACAGATAGGCAAAAAGCAGTTTACGAAGCTGTTTTAAGAACAATGAGAGCATGTAACGCGATGCTTAGACCCGGGATGATTCTTAAGGATTATCAAGAGGAGGTGGGCAAATTAGTTCAAGCTGAGCTTTTGCAACTAGAGCTTATTACCCAGAAAGATATTGATGATCAGGATCCTCAGAATCCTGCTTATAAAAAATACTTTATGCATGGAACAAGTCACCATATTGGCCTTGATGTACATGATGTGGGAGATACATGGGATCCAGTATGTGAGGGGATGGTATTCACTATCGAACCTGGGATATACATTAGAGAGGAGAACTTTGGCTGCCGTTTGGAAAATAATTATCTTATTGGAAGAGATGAAAATATAGACCTTATGGCTACAATTCCGGTCGAGGTTGAAGAAATTGAGGAAATTATGAATTCCTAAGAATTCTATATAAGTGAATATTATTGATGATTTAATTATCATCATCTTTAAAACTGGCGTAGAGGGGTATTACGCATGTCATCCTTCGACTCCCTAGGTCTCATTAAGCAACTTGTGAACGCTGTTCATGAGAAGGGCTATGAGAAGCCAACGCCAATTCAGTCTAAAGCTATTCCTGCAGTCTTGGCTGGTAGAGATGTAATTGGAGGAGCACAGACAGGTACTGGTAAAACGGCTGCATTTGCATTACCGATTCTGCAATCACAATACCAAAAGCGGACTAAAGATCGTTCACCTAGAGCATTGATTATTACTCCTACTAGAGAGTTAGCAGCTCAGGTAGAGAAATTTGTCCACGAATATAGTAAGGGTTTAGGTATTTATTCCTGTGCTCTTTATGGTGGGGTTAAGATGGATCCACAAATTAGATTATTGAGAAGAGGGGTTGGTATTGTAGTTGCGACTCCTGGTAGGCTATTAGACCATGCGGAGAGAGGAACAATCAAATTATCAAAAATTGAGACTTTTGTTCTAGACGAAGCAGACCGGATGCTTGATATGGGGTTTTTGCCGGACATCAAAAAAATCATAGGGTTACTTCCAAAGGGCAGACAGAGTCTGCTGTTTTCAGCTACCTATTCAGATGAGATAAGAACATTATCAAAGAGCCTACTCAATGATCCTGAAAAAGTTGAGGTTGCTCGTCGAAATACTACCGCTGAACTTGTCAGACAGACTGTACACCCTGTCGAGAGGTCAAGAAAACGTGAGCTTCTAGTACATATGATAGAAGAAGGTGATTGGGAGCAGGTACTAGTATTCGCAAGGACTAGACATGGTGCCGAGAAACTTTCTAAACAGCTAACAAAAGATGGTATTGAATCTGTGGCTATCCATGGCGATAAAACTCAAGGACACCGGACGAGGTCTTTAGAAAAGTTTAAAAAAGGAACGGTCCGTGTTTTAGTGGCGACTGATGTAGCTTCACGTGGTCTGGACATTAAACAATTGCCCAGAGTTGTTAATTATGAGTTGCCGGATGTTGCAGAGGATTATGTGCATCGGATTGGCAGGACTGGTAGAGCGAAAGAAAAAGGAGATGCTCATTCTTTTGTTAGTAAATCTGAGAGCAATAAACTTTTGGCGGTTGAGGATCTATTAGGTAAAAAAATTGATAGAGAAGAAATAGAAGGTTACGAAGGTGAGTTGCTGAATACCAAAAGCGAAAAGAAAAAGCCAAGGCCAAGAAGGGCGTCTAGCAGAGGAAATAATAGGACGAATTCTGATTCCCGGGGAAATAGAAGACCAAATCATAAAGAAGATAGGCCATTTAGGCGGCGCAAAACATCTTCAAGAAGTTCTGAAGAAAAAGATTATAGGCCTAGAAAACGATCAACAAAGAGAGAAGATGAATCACCTAGGCGGCGCAAAACATCTTCAAGAAGTTCTGAGGATAAAAGTTCTAAGTCTCCCAAAAAAGCTCGACCTAATGAGTCGCCAGAAGAACGTCGTAAAAGAAAACCTAAATGGAGCCCTGCCAAAAAAAAGGCTGCAAAACTTAGGAAAGCAAAACAGACCAAAGAGATGCGGTCAGGGAGATCAGCTAAGCAAAAATAACGAGAAACTTTCTTTTTTCTCTCAAAAATGAGAAAAAATTGATTTTTTGATACTCAAATCTGGTAAATCATTTGCTGGTATCAACGAGCTCAAGCATATTATGAGCAGTGATAAAACTTCATCACAGATTTACTTTGGGGCTTTTTATAATAATTTTATTGCTAAAATTTGTTCCTCTTAGCGTTCTGGCTGACACAACAGTTAGCAACAATGCTTTGGTAGAGATTGTTGATGAGCTTAATGAGCTTGTTTATAGATATGATCTTGCAGGAGGGTGGTTTAGTGAAAGCGACAATGCTAAGTTAGTATTAACGAGAATAGCTATGGCACATGGAGATTTTGGGTTACCAAAAGCCTTTGGATCTAGAGATGGAAGATATACAGCGATTACTGCAAACACCCCTCCTAAAGATAAAAAATGGGCTTATTGGAATAATTCTATCAAGCGCTTTCAGGTTTGGAGAGGAGACTCACCACATCTGGTGCAGATCGTGACGGCCATTCATAGGTCACCTAATCAGCTTACATCTAAAGTGGCGGCTCAAGAGCCGAAAGAAAGATCTGTTCAATTCACTAAGTAATTCGCTTAATATAAAAGTGATAGGGTAAGATTTTATAAATTAGTTTTAACCTAATAATTTTGGTGAAACTGAGTTCAATATTTGTATAATGCATTTCCCATTTCCCATTTCCCATTTCCCATGCGCTACTACACTCTAATTTATGCAGTTTTATTGTGTTCATCAATTGCTCAAGAATCTCAAAATTCAAACTTATTAGATCCCATAACGATCACCGCAACTCGATTTGTTGAGTCAGTGAGCAATGTACCCAATTCGGTCGAGATAATAGAAGAGAGAGATATTTTAGAAGAGATGCCTCGTGGTTTTCCCTCTGTATTTTCTTCCAGTCCTGCGGTACAAGTACAAAAGACGGCGAACGGAAAAGGCTCTCCATTTATTAGGGGATTTACGGGTTTTAGAAACCTTCTTCTTATTGATGGGGTTCGACTTAATAACGCAGCATTTAGGGAAGGGCCGAATCAATATTGGGGTACAGTAGATCCTTTAATTGCATCAAGAATCGAATTAATTAAAGGCCAAGGATCAGTTTTGTATGGCAGTGATGCAATTGGCGGAACTGTAAATATTATAACAAAAGATGCTACCCCTTTATCTTACGAAGAAAATAAATCATTCGCCGAGGGCCAGTTAATTTATAGGGGCTCAAGCGCTGAACAGAGTCACACAGGTAGAGTGGAAGGCACTGCGGGTGTTGGACAGAAGACTGGAGTTATTATGGGGTACACTGGTCGAAGTATTGGAAATATTAGAACCGCTGGATTAGGTGAACTTCCATACACTGGTTACTCAGAAAATGGAATTGATTTACGAGTAGATCATTATTTCAGACAAAACGTTAGAGGAATATTTTCATTTCAAAAATTTGATCAAGACAATGTGTGGAGGGTTCATAAAACAATTTACGCAAAGCCCTGGGAAGGAACATCAGTCGGTAACGAATTACAGCGCTCTGGGGACCAGTCAAGAATGCTTGCGTATGCTCAAGTCAAAGCCGACGAACTCAGTGGTCCAATTCAGAAAATACACACCAGTTTATCATGGCACCACCATCAAGAAAATAGGTTGCGAATCAAATCCAACCAAAAAGGAGACTTCCAGGGATTTGACTTAGATAGTTTTGGATCATGGGTACAAATGGAAAGTGATTCTATAGTTGGTAAACTTACTTATGGCGCCAGCTATTACCAGGACATTGCAGACACTTATCGAAATGATTTAGATAAGAATGGAAAAGTGACCAAGGAGAGAATTCAGGGACCATTTGGGGACGATGCAACTTACAAGCAACTTGGGTTTTTTGTTCAGGACCGACTTAAAATAGCTGATCAATTTGATATTGATTTTGGTAGTCGGTTTACAAATGTTATCGCTGATATTGAAAGGTTTAAAGACCCTGAATCTGGTGAAGCAGGGCAAATACATAAAGATTGGAATAATATTTCCAACAGTGTTAGGGGCATTTACAAACCTGACGGAAATGAAATGTTTAATATTTTTGGTGGGGCTTCTCAGGGATTTAGGGCTCCGAATTTTTCGGACCTTTCCAGGTTAGATTCTGCTAGATCAAACGAGATCGAAACCCCATCCCCTAATCTAAATCCAGAAAAATTTGTTTCCTATGAGATTGGATCCCGGTTTAATAATGAAAAATTTCAATTAGGTCTTTCTTGTTTCTATACTGATATACAGGACATGATAGTCCGGACTCCCACCGGTAGAATGATTGAAAATGAGTTCGAAGTGATTAAAAAAAATGGTTCTAAAGGGTATGTTTATGGAATGGAATTGGATGGATCTTATCAAATCAACGATTGGTTAAATGCATTTGGTGCCTTAGCTTTCAATGACGGAATGGCGGACACTTATCCTGATTCAACATTATCATTACTAATTGAACCGGTTAGTCGGCTTTTGCCATTAAATGGTACTCTTGGTTTGCGATGTAATTTGGGCGATTCTCAGTGGATAGAATTATCTACTATGATATCAGACAAGCAGGATAAATTAAATACTAGGGACCAAAAAGACACACAAAGAATTCCTCCTGGGGGGACGCCAGGCTATGTAATTTTCAATGTGAGATATGGACTTCAATTAAATGAACAGGTTCTTTTAACAGCTGGTATCGATAATATTACTGATCAAGATTACCGAATACATGGCTCCGGGCAGAACGAACCTGGCATAAACTTCATATTTGGAGCGTCTATCAACTTTTAATTAATATAAGATTATAGTCTTTAGGTTGAACCTATTGGAGATTCAGACAAAGGTATAATAGATGAAGCATTTATTAATTACTCTGGGTTTTTTATATTCAGCTAACTTTGCGTCAGCAGAATTCATTAATTATGCAATTGTCAGTTCTGATACCACTGCCGCAGATCAGTCATGGGTGAAAGTTATTGATTCTCTGGTTGATAAACATGAATCGAGTAAAGTATTTTATTTTTCTGAAGGAAATCCCGAAGAAGTCCTTGAAAAACTTAAAGCAAGTAAACCTAAGTATACTTGCTTTGTTGCTAAGCATGGTGAAATAACTAGGGAGTGGGTTTCGAAGATTCACCAATTTACTCGGAGAATTGATAATGATCCGTATACAGATACTATCTGGGGCATTCTAACTGGTTATGATGCCGAAAATGCATTGGATATCGCGAGTACTAGGAAGCCTTTAACAATTGAAAGGGTTGCATCTGGTACTGAAGTTGCACTCAAGCATTGTGTTGAAGGCATCTGGTATTGCGAGTTAAAAAAAGGTAAAATTGTTCAGAAGAAGAGGGATCAAAAACCTGTTCAGTTAAAAGGAGAAACTGATAGTACTGAAGCTTTAGCGAAGACCTTAACGGATTTTAAAGCACAGTTGTTTGTTACTTCGGGGCATGCAACCGAACGTGGATGGCAGATAGGATTTGCTTATAAAAACGGATATTTTAAAAGCAAAAATGGAAACCTTTATGGGCTTGATACCAATGGTAAAAACATCCCGATTAATTCTCCAAACCCGAAGGTGTATATGCCCATAGGTAATTGTTTGATGGGTCACATTGATGATCAACAGGCGATGGCCCTTGCCTGGTTGAAGAGCGCAGGGGTGCGACAAATGTTAGGATATACTGTTCCAACTTGGTACGGATATGCTGGGTGGGGTTGCTTGGACTATTTCGTGGAACAGCCAGGAAGGTATGATTTTGCTCAGGCTTTTTTTGCTAATCAGCATGCTTTAATTCATCGTTTGGAGACATATTTTCCTGGAATGGCAAAAAAACAAATAGCTAACCCTGATCAGGCGCCAGCAATAGCTTCCAAAATGAAGCTCAGTAAAAGTGCAGAATTGGCTGGATTGCGTATTCAAGATGGAGCAGGTTTACTTTTTGATAGAGATGCTGTCGTCTTTTATGGTGACCCTGCTTGGAAAGCAAAGATGGCAGATGGTGAACTTGCTTACGAGCAATCCCTTAGTAAAAAGAACTCTACTTATACCTTCAAATTAACTCCCTTAAAAGGTACGAAATCATTTGAACCGATTAATATGAATGGATCCCAAAGGGGTTGGAGACCAATGGTCCATCACTTTGAAAAGAGAATCAAGGATATCGAAATTATTGATGGCGAGGAATTGAACCCAGTCATCACCGATGATTTCATAATGATTCCAAATCCAAAAATTTGTGACCCGAATAAAGACTATAAGGTAGTGTTTAAAGCTACATTAGAATCCTAAAATATTTAATCAAAGGGCTCGGCTGTTTTGCGATATAGAACGAAATCATCATCTCCGAGGTAGACTAAGAAAAGCGCTCCGTCAGCTGCTATAGCCTGAAAGAATTCGAGCATAAATTCCTGTTCTCCTGGCCACGGGTAGACAAAGAACACATCTACTTCATCAAGATTAATTTCCATGCCCTCGTAGCTTACATCTAGGTGTTCATTCGTTCCGAAAACGTAATTTTCTGGTCTTATTAATTCGGCTCCTCCTGAACCTTCATAACATTCAAAACCTTCCGGCATGTAATCACTTTCAATTATAGTAACATCAATATGTGTTTTTTTTGCCAATGCCTTTGATGCCGTGACTAGTGAGGGCTCTATCTCGATTCCAAATGAATTAAACCCAAGCATTGAAGCAAGGCATGTACCTACACCGTAGCCACTTCCCCATTCACAGTAGTTAT
>CABXDI010000052.1 GCA_902510815.1 uncultured Verrucomicrobiota bacterium
ATATTAAAGCTTGGCTTAATGGTGTGAGTACAATTGATGTTGTTCATAAGCAAGGGCCAGTCAAAGGTAGGTTGGGTTTTGAATTATGTAATGGACCTAAGCAAACAAAATTAGAAGTTAAAGCGTTGTATGTCAGAAGAATGGAATAAGCAAAATTCATCAGTGAATTCATGAAATTTTTTCACTTACTTATTGTTCTTGGAATTCTCATAATCAACGAAAGCTTATTTTCTAAAGAAGAGCTTTTATCTGGGCATCCAAGAGAATCCTACTTAGATGTAGAAAATATTGATGCGATGGAGATTGCTCTTAGAAAAACAATGGCATCAGCTGAGCGGTATTCTTTTTCAAGAGGCTGGTGGGGTTGGGATAGGCTCAGGTGTAGATATATTGATGGTGGAAGAAAAGATGTTTCGGCTTTGAGAGTCCTTCGTGCGGTATTTAGAGGTCTTATATTGGACCGACACAATAAGCTAGAGGAAAAAGGTGAGGGGGATTTGCTTTACATATTTTATACATCGCTGACTGGTGATAGAAAGGAGGCTACTCTGAACGTGGGTGGACGAAAAGCGCTCAGAGATATTCATGGAGGTGGATATCACGGAGGTTGGGGAGGCGCTGCAAGGATGAGGATTTATGAAGAACTGTCTTCTCAGAAAATGCTTACAATTGAGGAAGAAATTAGGTTTGAGAAAATTGTAAAGCAGAGTCTTGAATCAAGATTTATTGATTTTAAGAAGAAGGCTCAATCGGCTAATAATCACTCTTTTGGAAATGCAGGAGGTATTGCGCTTGCATTAAAGCTTTTTCCTGATTTGCCACAAGCTGATGAAGCTAGAGCATGGATAAATAGAATTTGGGGACATCTTTCAGAGTTTGGTGACTGGACTGAGTGGAACTATTATCCCTACGGACCTATATTTCTACACGGATTGATTGATATAGCCGAAGTTACTGGGCGGATTGAGAGTGATAAGGAATTGATAAATGCAGTAGCTAGAAGGTGTTTAGATTTTATTCATGGTGGTGGTGTTCGTGGCAACCCTAACTGTGGATCCATAGTCAGAGATAATATTGAGGATCTTTACGTAGATCCATGGAATATGGGTTATTATAATGTTGAGACTTCATCTAGAGATGGGCACTTTTGGTACCGTTTAGCTAAGCACTATGAAGATCCAAATTATCTTTGGGCGGCCGAACAGGTTTTATTAGGAGGGCGTCCCTTAAATGAAAAAGTTCCCAAGGAGTATGATTCGGCATACGAACGTCGATTTTCATGGTTTATTGAAAGAAATATCAAACCTAAGATTCCTAAGGGAGGAGCAAAGATAGGACTTTTAAGTTCACTTAAGAATAAAATCCCCGAACGCCTTTACCTAAATAGTGACCGTAAAGCGGGTTCGCCTTTTGCTGCTTTTTTCCTGTATCCAGAAAAAGATGAGCATTTGGACAATGTGTCTGGTCATCTTTATGAATATTCAGTGGAAGGATCAAAATATCTACATACATCAGGAAAGTATAATAATGTTTATGCAAATAAAGAACTGAGAGGTGGAGGAACAGGTGAAGAGAGTCTTGACCTTCTACTCGTCTTGCACAATCGGCATGATTTTCCATTGCATCCTGATAGAAAAGGAGATGCTCGTGATTTTATTCGGAGAGGATACATCAAACACGACAACAAATATGTAATGGCTGAAAATAATAAGGATGGAGATTCTTATGGTCAGTTTGCTTTTGATAACTATTATGGTAAAGGAAGTCGCTGGGAGAGGAAATCGGTTTTAAGCAAGGAGGGTGTCTTTGTTGTATTGGATAAATACAAAGGCTCTAGTGTTATAGGCAATGACTATAATGCAGGTCCTGTTTGGCATGTTGGGTATGATGAACCTGTAAAGGATGGAAAGCAAAATGATAACTGGTTTGATGTGCCTCCACTGGATAATGCGTGGTGGAAAAAAAGAGAATCTAGATTGCTTATTTTATGTCATCCGAATCCGAATATGAAATACGGCAGAATTAAGCAAAGGAATTCTCAGGACACTAGTCCTAACGTTACTGCGTATTCATATCGATCTGTAGAGGCTCTCAAGAATGAATATTTTTTGACGATATTTGTACCCTATGATCTTCCCTTTGATAAGTCTTTAATTTTGGAAAACACTGAGTCAAATATAACAAATGAGGGTGTGGCGGAGGTGAATTTAAAATATAAAAACATCAAAGTTTCACTGGGTGATTCTTGGTCAGTGAGCCGCTGATTGAAATTATTTTGAGGATGATAAATTTTTGTAGATTAGGATTGATCAAATCTACATTAGGTTTGTAGATTAAAGTGATGGGAAACAAAAAATTAATAGCAATAACAGGTGCAAGTTCTGGTATTGGTGCCTCGACAGCTAAGGCCTTTTCAGCAGCAGGTTATCCGCTCCTTCTAATGGCTCGGAGAATTGAACTTATGGAGGCTATGAATTTGCCAAACGCTATATGTAAAGAGGTCGATGTTCTCGATCTTGAGGGTATGAAAAATGCAATTTTTGAAGCAGAAGAGGTTCATGGTAAAGTCGACTGCATGATTAATAATGCAGGAGTGATGATTAATGGAAAGCCTCAATCTCAGAACCCTGATGATTGGCAGAAGATGCTTGATGTAAATATTAGAGGTGTCCTTAATGGTATCCATTTGGTTCTTAAGGATATGGTGGATAGACAGGCCGGAACCATTATCAATATGGGATCCATTGCTGGTATTAAAACGTTTCCCGATCATACCGTTTATTGTGGTACAAAGTTTGCAGTTCATGCGATTACTGAAAATATTCGTGAAGAGGTTTCAGGGAGCAATGTTAGATTAATTAATATAGCTCCAGGAATGGTATACACCGAACTGTTAGATCATGGCTGTGAAGAAGAGGCCAGGAAAGGTTGGATGGATTACGCCGAACAGATCGGTGGGGCGCTAAAGCCTGATTCAATAGCTCAATCAGTTCTATTTTCTTACCAAATGCCTCAGGAAGTTTGTGTCAGGGAAATTGTGATATGTCCGACAGGTCAAGAGCCTTAATAATCACTCTTTAGTGAAAGTTAGGAGCTTTATTTGGTTGATATCTTTGATATAGTAATTCATCCGATGATTGGTTTTCGTACTTTAAAAAAATTCATCTCATTTATTTTTGCGATGATCGTCTTACTTTTGGCAGAGACAGGTCTGGCAATTGTAATAAATGAAATTCACCATAATCCTCCTGATAATACAGTTAGGCAGGAATTTATTGAGATTTTTAATCCTGATCAAGATGAAGTAAATCTTGGTGGATGGCGTTTGTCGGGAGCAGTTAATTATGTGTTTTCTGAAGAGGTTAAGATAGGGGGCGGTGAATACTTGGTTATAGCTGAAGATCCTGAAACTCTGAGGCAGACTCTTAACGTGTCAGCGTTAGGCCCATATGAGGGAAGTTTGGACTCTGAAGGCGAAACTCTTAGGTTGCGTAACCTGGAAGATGAGGTTGTTGATTTGGTCGATTACAGAACAGGGTTTCCATGGCCAGTAGCTTCGAGCGGAGGAGGGGCTTCGATGGAGCTTTTGAATCCGAGTCTTGATAATTCACTTGGTAGTTCATGGAGGGCTTCTGCCCCTCAGGTTAGTCTTAATGAGGCGACTCTCTTGGGCTACGGAGACAATTCATGGAAATGGAGACCCGGTGATTCTGAGGCATCGAATCCGATCGGCAGTTGGCGTTTCGAGGAATTTGAATTGGATGAGAGTTGGTCAAGTAATGTCCAGTCTCCGGTTGGATACGGCAGAGTTAACGGAGTCACTCTGAACACTGAATTTGGCGATATGCGGGGCAATTATACCAGTGTGTTTTTACGCAACGAGTTTGAAGTTGCGCCGGGTGAAATTCCTGCATTAATCGAACTTCACTATGTTGCAGACGATGGCTTTGTTTTATGGGTTAATGGACAAGAAGTCGAAAGGCTCAATTTTGAAGGTGAACCTTCTTTCGAAGCCAGAGCTTCAGGCTCAGGGGATGAGGGGAAAGAGTACACCAAATCAATTAAAAATCCTGGCGCCTTTTTAGTTGAAGGAAAAAACACGGTGTCAGTTCAATTGTTTAATTCTAGTCTCTCTAACAGTGACCTGGGATTCGATCTTGAAATAATCAGACCCAAACTCGAGGAGGCGGTATATACACCTAGTCCGGGTTCCAGGAACACTGCCTTTTCATCAAGTGCTCCGCCCAATATTCGTAAGGTTAGGCACGAACCGGTAGAGCCAACTTCAAATGATTCTGTAATAATTAGCGCAAAAGTGACAGACCCAGATGGAGTGAGCTCTGTAACTCTCGAATATTGTGTTATTAAAGCTGGCTCATTTATTCCTGCCAAAATTCCACATCCTGTTCCAAATATACCTGTAAATAATGAGCAAGAGGATAATCCAGACTATGAAAAAGGTTGGGTGTCAGTACCAATGGTTAAAAATGGTAATCAAGGAGAAGTAGGTTCCCAGGAAGATGTTTACAGTGCACTTATTCCTCCTAATGAAAACCGATCTCTCGTTCGGTATCGCATTATTATTGAGGATGCCAATGGTATCAGAACTCGAGCGCCTTTTACCGATGATTCTTCTCTGAACTTTGCCTATTTTATTTATGATGGAATCCCAAATTATAACGGGCAACCCGGATCATCCCTAGGAGATTTGCCAGTCTATCAACTTATTACAAGAGAATCGGATTATAATGATTGTTTAGCTTACAATGGGGGTAAGCAAATAAGTCAAGGGTCACAGGCTCGGTTTTATTATAATTGGCAAGGAGCAATGGTTTATGACGGCGTTGTTTATGATAACATTAAATATAGATTAAGGGGTGCAAATGGTAGGTATTATAACCGTGGGAAAAGATCCATGCGATTTCGTTTCAATAAAGGTTCTTATTTTCAAGCAAGAGATCAGAATGGAAAAAAACATTCGAATAAATGGAGAACATTAACAACCGGAAAAGGATTCGATAATCGGGGGACTTTAACCTATGGTCTAAATGAGGCTGTATCAATGTACCTCTTTAATAAGATTGGTGTTCCTGCGACTAAAACTCATTGGGTTCAATGGAGAGTAATTGATAATATAGATGAGGCTCCAGATAATTGGAGGGGTGATTTTCATGGCATCAATTTTGTGTTGGAAACCTATGATGTGAGGTTTATGGAATCTCACGATTTAGAGAAAGGTAATTTATATAAATTGATAAACCAAACCTCAAACTGGAGGCAGCAACAAAGATACCAAGCGCCGTTCGCTCCCAAAAATGGTCGTGATCATTCAACTATTGAGAATCAGTTAGATGGAAGGGATTCAGCAGATTTCATTAGGGCTCATGTAAATATAGAAAAATGGAATAGTTGGCATGCGCTAGCAGAGGCAATACGACATTATGACTTTTGGCCAAGTGCTAACAAGAATATGGTGTATTATTTTGAACCTGATTATTTGCCTGCAAATAATTATAATGGGAAGCTTTGGATTTTGCCTTGGGATACTGATGCGAGTTGGGGGCCGACATGGAATAGCGGGCATGATGTTGTTTATAATTCCTTATTCTCTGCAGGCGGAGGAGGAGCAGATGCTAATTCAACACCTGAACTTTGGCCTGACTACTTTAATAAAGTGAGAGAGATAAGAGACTTATTATGGCAAGAGGATCAGATTGGCCCATTGATTGATGCTTTTGCAGCTCAATTGAAACCTCTAGAAAGTGCAGATGCAGCTAGATGGAAGGGTGCGCCTTCAGATGCTGGTAGTTATTCAGGCATTGGAGGGGCCGGAGCTTCTTCGATAGAAGCTCTTGTCAGAGATATGAAAAATTTTGCTTTTTCTGGAGGTTCTTGGCCTGGAGGGAATGTAGGAAATGGTGGTAGGGCGGTGCATCTAGATAACTTACAACGTTCAAATGGTGAAGGCGGTAAAGTTCCTAGGAAACCGACCATAACTTTTACAGGAGATGAAAGCTTCAAATCTGATGGTCTTATTTTTCAGTCATCAACATTCTCTGATCCTCAAGGAAATTCCACTTTTGGGTCTATGCAGTGGCGTCTTGCTGAAATTACTCCAGTTAATGACGAAGGAGTTCAACTTAAACCAATATTTTCTTTAGGTTCTGACTGGAAATATTTAGATGACGGTAGTGACCAAGGAATTAAATGGAGGAGTATTGATTATGATGACACTAGTTGGTCGATTGGTTCGGCTCCATTGGGATATGCTGACAACCAGATTGTAACAACTATCGATTATGGAGGAGAAACCTCTAATAAACATTTAACGACTTACTTTAGAAAAAAAATATTTATAGAGAACTTAGATGAAATTGGAGCAATTTTAATTGGTTTGCAGCGTGATGATGGTGCTGTCATATATATAAATGGAAATGAGGCAGGGCGGTCTCAGATGCCAGATGGAGAGGTTTCCTTTGACACTAGAGCTTCAGGGTCACGTCAAGAGGACACTGTATTTGAGTTTAACTTATCTAGAGAAATATTTAATGAAGGAGAAAATATTATTGCAGTAGAGGTACATCAAGCTTCTCCCTCGAGCAGTGATATGATTTTTGATTTTAGTATGAGTGCCTTGAGTCCTGTAAATAATAATCCAGACGCCATTAAATTAGAGTGGGATGCTGATTGGGATACTGGCCCTATTAATAAATTCGAAGAATTGATTCAAATTCCAAGTTCTGTTGTTCGATCAGGAACTAGATATAGAGCAAGGGTGCGACACAGTGACAATACGGGGCGTTGGAGTAATTGGTCAGACCCTATCGAATTTGAACCCGAGACGCCGGACTTATCTGAATATAAAGAATCCCTTGTTCTAACAGAGCTAATGTATCACCCAGGTTCTCCAAGTTTGGAAGAAATTGATGAAGGATTTAATGATGATGATTTTTTTGAATTTATTGAGATTAAGAATGTTGGTGATAAAAATTTAGATCTAAGAGAATTAAGGTTTACAAAAGGCATTGATTTTGACTTTTTAAATTCCAATATTGAATTTATTGGGCCACAGGAATATGTGCTTGTCGTAAAAAATCTCAAAGCTTTTGAGAAGAGGTATGGATCAGGGCTTCCTGTTGCAGGTGAGTGGGAAGACGGTGATCGTTTGTCTAATGGAGGTGAAAGAGTAAAGCTCTCATTTGGGGCAGGTGATCCAATTATTGATTTTAGTTACGATGATAGCGCGCCTTGGCCAGTCGAAGCTGATGGGGGAGGAGTATCATTAAACTTTATCGGTGGACTAGAGAATTTAGATTTTAATTCGAATAATTCATGGGTCTCAAGTAGCGCTAAGAACGGAACACCAGGTAAAGATGACCTAAGGTTGAGCTATGATTATGATCAATGGGTTGAGGAAGTTTTTCTAAATACTTCTGATGAATTTTCTGGAAAACTTAAAGACCCAGATAAAGATGGTTTTTTGAATCTTGTTGAATATGCGCTTGGAACAAATCCAAATGACAATCAATCGATTCCTCAAATTACTGTTAATGTAGTCAACCAAGATGGACAACAGTTCTTGGCAATGCAGTATATGATTAAATCAAATCGTAGAGATGTAAGAGTGTCTCTTGAGGTGTCGAGTGATTTTATGGAATGGGATAAATTAGAGCAAGGTGCTCAAATTTTCTCTACTGAGGTTTTGCCCAACGGAATAAGAGTTGTTGAGGGTAGTAATGTTCCTATTGAATCATCTCCAAACCAAAAATTGAGGCTTTATATAGAGACTCTTTAATTTAATGAAAGTATACATTGCAATATTGCTTTGCCTTTTTGGGGTGAATCAATTCGAATTGAAATCGAATAACAAGGAAGCTCAAACCACTCTCACTGTAAATATTAAAACAGATGCTTCTCAGGATGGTTTTGTTTACGTTGCCTTACATAATAAATCAGAAACTTTTCCTAAGAAAGGAAATGAGGCTCCTTACATGAAGAGGGTAAAGATTTCGGGGAAAGAATCTAAGGCCGTTTTTACTGAAATACCCTATGGAACTTACGCGATAAGTGCGTTTAGTGATGAGAACGGAAACGGTAAATTGGATTACAATTTTTTGGGTTTGCCAAAAGAAAGTGCCGGAATATCAAATAATTATTCCGGGTTTCCTAAATGGAATAAATCCAAGTTTAAAGTAGAGGGCGCTTCAACTGCTCAAGTGATAAAACTTAAGTAGTAAATAATGAATTAAGATTTTTCCAAATCTATGAAAATGATCATGTGATAATGTCATGGATCACGTTCCCAAACACATCAGTGAGTCGAACGTCTCGACTGTTATGCCGGAACGTGAGTTGTTCGTGATTAAGTCCGAGCAGGTGAAGGATCGTAGCATGGAAATCGTGAAATGATACGGGATCTTTGATGGCATACATTCCGAGTTCGTCAGTCTGTCCATAGCTTAGCCCGCCCTTAACGCCTCCTCCGGCCATCCACAAGGTGAAGCCCTTATGGTGATGACCTCTTCCCAGTACAGATTTCTCTTTTCTTTCTTCCTCGAATGGAGTCCTTCCAAATTCAGTTGCCCAGACAATTAATGTTTCATCCAGCATGCCCCTAGACCTGAGGTCAGTGATGAGGGCTGCTATTCCCTGATCGGTCCGAGCAGCATTGTTTCTGTGATTGTCTACGAGGCCTCCTCGGTTCCCGTGCGCGTCCCATTTTCTACCCTCAGCTCCATCCAGAATTTCAACAAAACGAACACCAGATTCGATGAGGCGCCTTGCCGTAAGGCATTGCCGAGAAAAGAGGTTTTCACCATAAAGCTTATGAATGCTTTTAGATTCGCGATTCAGGTCAAAGGCCGACTTCGCTGAATTTTGTAATTCGTATGCCATTTCGAATGATTCGATGCGGCTTGTAAGCTCGGGTTGGCCGATGTGTTTTTGCTGATGCGCTCTATTCAATTGCTGGAGTTTTTTGAGCTGCTCGTATTGATCTTCTTTGTTGATCGATGGGTAGGGGCTTAGGTATGGGAAAGGGGGCTTGCCTCGTTCAGCTGCCGCAACAGAGGCCCGGTGACGGCCTGGTAACATGCCCTGCTGGAAGACAATGTCGCCGGCCGTTGAGATGCCGTCCTTCATGACAACGTAAGGTGGTAAGGTGCTGGATTTGCTTCCTAGTCCATAGGTGACCCAGGACCCAAGACTAGGAAATCCTGGCCTGCCATGGCCAGTGTGCATGAGAGTTTCACCAACAGAATGGATTGCCGAGTCAGTATGTACAGATTTGATGAAACATATATCATCCACTACTTCTGAGAGTCTTGGGTAAATCTCACTGACCCACGATCCGCTCTGTCCGTGCTGTTTAAAATTAAAGACAGGAGGTATGATCCTTGAGTTTTCGAAGGACTTTTCGGGATTGAATCCATCAAGGTCTTCTTCGCTGAAAATCTCGGAAGCTTTTTTGCCTGCATATTTTTTAAGAACGGGCTTGTGGTCAAAAGTTTCCAAATGGCTGGCGCCTCCGCACATGAAAAGAAAAATTACATTTTTGGCTCGAGGCGCTTTGTGGGGCATTATTGGCTTAATTGAAGCCACGGAGCTAGCAATTGAATTCAGTGAAGCCCCACTGATGCTTAAATTTTTTATAAATGACCTGCGCTTCATTGCTTCATTCAATTAATGGATATAGATGAATTCATTAAGCCCGAATATGAGATGACATAACTTGATTAAATTCATATCATCTTTCCCATTAAGTATACTCATTCCAATTGATATTTCTTGTTCGTTAGGGGGTCTGGAAAGAGCGATCATGTATGCTTTTTTGATCCGATCTGTTGGGCTTGTTGTACTTTCCTCTTTAATTCTTTCTGCAAAGTGCTTTGAAAGCTCCCACAAAAATTTTGAGTTTAAGGAGAATAGTGTACTTGATTCACCGGTAGAAGTGCTTCTTGCTCCCACGCTTGCAGAAGTGTCTGGATAATTAAATAGTGATAAAGTTGGGTGGTGGACTGAACGGTGAGCCTGTAGGTAAATTGAACGACGCCAACTGTTTGGAAGGTCAGGAAGTGCTTTCTTATAGTCTCCCACTGGAATGCTTTTTCCATGCATTTCCTTCTTTAATACTCCCGCAACGTCGAGAAGGCGGTCTCTAATTATTTCTGCTTCGAGTCGGTGTGGTTTTTTGTGCCAAAGCAGGCGATTCTCAGAATCTATGTTCATATATTTTGCAGAAGATGAATTTTTTTGTCTGTATGTCCCGCTTGTTAGAATTAATTTATGTATATGACCTAGTTGCCAATTGTTTTCAATTAGTTGCGTGGATAGCCAGTCAAGTAATTCTGGATGAGTTGGATCAGATCCTATTTTACCAAAGTCATTAGGAGTTTTAACAAGCCCTTGCCCGAAATGGTAGTGCCATAATCGATTAACTATGACTCTCGCTAATAATTGTCCAGAACCATTAACAGGATCGGTGATCCATTTGCCTAAACCTTCCATCTTATTGTTTTCATTTAACCAATGGTCGGCGGATTTTTGCATAAGTATTTTTAGAAAACCAGGTTCAACTGATTCACCTGGAGATTTCCAGTCGCCTTTGATTAGTACTCTAGGCTCAGTGATTTTCAGAGGGATCCTCTTTGAAGAGGCAATTGGATTTTCATTGAATTGGTCAAAGAATATAGAAGTGAACTGATAATATTCTTCTGTCGACATTGGATCGACTGGATGGTCATGGCAACGAGCGCAACCGAATGTTAAACCAAGGAAAGCACTTCCAGTCGTTGATACCATATCATTTAGCCTGTGAAATTGCCTGTCGTTGGGATCAGCATTGTTTTGTAATCTGGTGCCGAGATGAATAAACTGTCTTAGTTCACTGTATTCTGAGCTAATATTGTCTGATTGAGGATTGAGTTGATATTTAGCGAAAAGATCAAAAGGAAGATCATTATTAAATGCTTGTATGACAGCGTCTCGATACTTCCATGCATCATTGCGAACCTTGTCTTCGTTTACTGTTAATATTCCATTACTTTCACCGAACCGAGCAACGTCAAGCCAGTGACGTGCCCATTTTTCACCATAATGAGGATCTGACAAAAGTTTATCTATGAGCTTCTCATAGGCATCAGTTGAAGTGTTTTTAACGAAAGAATTAATTTCACTTGTTGAGGGCAGTATTCCTGTCAAACCCGCATGAAGTCGACGCATCAATGTGTAGCGATCAGCTTCTGGTTGTGGCTTGAGATGATTCTCCTTTAACTTTTCCAAAACGAATTGGTCGATAGGATTCTTGATCCATGGATCTTTAGACTCATTCACTGAGATGTTCTTGATTGGGGAAAGGCTCCAGTGTAATTGCTTGGCTTCATCAGCGCATAACATCTGAACAGATGCAATGATTGTTATGATGGATGCTTTTGGATTCATTCAAGATTGAAGGCTATTTATAATATTAAAGGTATATGGATTTTGGGTCAATGATGCATCAAATGACTTGCATTTGGACTTTAGATTATGGCTGTGAGGGAAAAGTAAGAAAAAAAGTAAGAGGATTTGCCTTGGCTTCAGATCGGATGTTTCTTATTAAAATTTAATTAATTTGATATATTTTAGGAAAAGATGAATAGATCAGCGCTAATATGCTTATCGGTGTTCATGCTGAGTATGGCAGCGTCACTTGGCCAAGGTTTGTTTTATTGGCCTCAGGCCTCTCCGGCAGATGGAGGAACGGTTAATTCATCCATTGCCTCGAAGGCAGAAGACGCAATCGTGGAGCACTATCAGGCAGTCCCCGCGGCCGGTTACGTTTTTGATTCATGGAGTCTTTATCCGCGAGGAGAGCATGATGAGAGTCTCTATGTTCATACTTACGATCCGAGGCTCTTCTATACTCAAGAAATCAAACCGATCACCGCGCATTTTGTCAAAGCAGATACTGTCGCTGAACCTTCTGAAAAGGACCTGGAAATTCGCCGTAAGGGGGGGGATCAGATGGAACTTACTGTTTTCAGCAAGCCTGGAGTAGCTTATAAACTCTATGGTTCGATGAACATGCTGGATTGGTCGGCCCTGGGTGTCAGACAGGGGAACGGGGAGGAGCAGGTATGGACTTTACCGATGAGGCAGGGAGGAAACGGTTATTTTCGGGTAGTTAAGGCGGATAACGTCGAGGATCTGGAGAGTGCGGTTTTTGGAGAGTTGAGCTTCCAGGGGGGGGCTGAATTTGCAGGTAATAGAGCTAGCGCTTGGGTCAGGTTGTGGGAATATGACCCCAGGATCGCTGATAAGGGCGCGGATTTATTTGCTGAGCAAATAATAGAAGAGATTGCCGTTGGGCCAGGTTTGAAGAGATTTAGATTTGAATTGGGCGATAAATCAAAAGCGAACCCTGATCGGAACTATTACATCACGGCGGCCATCTATGAAAAAGGTAGGGTTGGAGATGTGAATGCTAGAATTTACTTCCTGGATGGATTTAATAGGATCGATATCCCGAGCGAATTCTCGGCACAGTTAAAACTTACTAACTAGTTCAATATTAAGCGAATGCGCTTAATTTTACTTTTAAAAAACTAAACTTTGTGAGTTCTTTTTATTATAAAATAACTCGAAAGTTATAATGGCCTTATATCCAGATTGGCCAGATAATATAAACAATATTTTACATAACGGAATTTAGTAATATTGAAATAAATGATGTTATCAATAAATTTATCGATTTAACCATTTGGCTAATCGATGTCATTATAAAGTTTGGTCATAACGGCCTTGCCGTCCCTGCTTTCTCAAAAGTGTGGGGCTTAATGAAAGTTAGGGGCGGTAACTCATATTATTAAGTAAATATCATCGATTTGGAGTTTTTTTAAAAATTTGTTATTTCGCGCTCTTATTGATGTAAGTAACATATAAACAACGACTTGCATCAAAATTACAAAAAAATCAAAATTTATTTTAAAATAAAGAGCTTAATGCTTGATAAATAGCATTTTAATACTATGTTCGCGATCCCATTTTGGGACGGTTGCGCTCTATTTTTTTCATTAATTTGTTTAATTATAGACGACGGGCCGACACTACGCTCATTTGTTTACTAACCAATGTGCATGCGTGTCGTCTCGGCTTCTTTCCCCAAGACAATTTTTAAAACACCATGCCAACAATAAATCAATTAGTACGCCAAGGTCGAAAATCGCCTTTTGAAAAATCTAAATCTCCTGCGCTATCTAACTGCCCTCAGCGCCGAGGGGTTTGTCTTCAGGTTTATACAAGGACACCCAAGAAGCCTAACTCTGCTCTTCGTAAAGTTGCAAAAGTCCGCCTCACTAATGGTCAGGAGGTTATTGCTTACATCGGAGGCGAAGGGCACAATTTACAGGAGCACTCGATAGTGCTTGTTCGAGGTGGAAGAGTTAAGGACTTACCAGGTGTTCGTTATCATGTAGTCCGCGGTGCTCTTGATACTCTTGGTGTAGATAACAGAAAACAATCAAGGTCGAAATATGGAGCTAAAAGACCTAAAGCTAGTTAAAAATTTAAAGATATAATAGATTATGTCGCGTAGAAGAAGAGTTAAGAAAAAGATTGCAGTTAAAGATCCAAGATATGATAGCGAATTAGTTGCTAAATTGGTCAGTACAGTGATGGGAGATGGTAAAAAATCCTTAGCAGAAAGGATTGTTTATTCGGCTATTGATAAATCAAATGAGGGATCAGGTACTGTAGATCCTCTTGAAAGTTTAACCCGTGCTGTAGAAAATGCTAAGCCAAGGGTTGAGGTTAAATCCCGCAGGGTTGGAGGAGCCACTTACCAAGTGCCTCTCGAAGTTGCCGCCAACAGGCAAGAATCGTTAGCTATTCGTTGGATTGTTAGTTTTGCTCGATCTCGTAAAGGAACCCCTATGCATGTTGCATTAGCGAACGAAGTTAGGGATGCGGCCTCCAATAGCGGTAATGC
>CABXDI010000053.1 GCA_902510815.1 uncultured Verrucomicrobiota bacterium
AAATTCAGTCAAATGGAAAAAGATCCGTAATAATAAAAAATCTGAGAAATCACTGTGGGCCATCGATCTGGCGGCAGTTATGGGCCAGGAAGAAGATTCAGCGGCTTACGCTTCAACTAAAGTTTGGGTAAACAAAACAATTGAAGTGAACTTGGAGTTAGGTAGCGATGATCATATTAAAGTATGGGTCAATGATAAAAAAATACACGAATCTTTTGGAAATAGGAGTCTTGAACCTCGACAATCGATAGTCCCGGTAACATTAAATAATGGCTGGAATTCAATCGTAATAAAAGTTGTTAACAGCAGTGGACCTTGGGGACTATCTTGCAGAATAAGAGATAGGAATGGAGGACCCGTTAATGAACTAAAAATTGATTCAGGACAAAAAAATAAACGCTAATATTTTAAAATTTGCACAGTTCACTATTGACTAATTACAACAAACCCGACCACTTTATATAGATAATAATGAAACATTCAAGCAGGAGAAAATTTATAGGATTTGGAATAGCGGCTACAACTGCATGCGCAGCAAGAGTTAAGAGCCAGTCTCCAAATCAAAAACTAAACATTGCTATCATTGGTGCCGGTGGTCGAGGAGGAGCAAACACCAATGGCGTTAAGAGTGAAACAATTTATGCACTTTGCGACACTAACCCTGGAGCACTTAGCTCGGCCAAGAACAGGTATCCAGGAGCAAAGACTACTAGTGATTGGAGGAAAGTTGTTGATGATCCGGCTGTCGACGCTGTCGTCGTTAGCACGGCGGACCATCATCATGCCCCAGCCTCTATAGCAGCAATGCAAAATGGTAAGCATGTTTATTCTGAAAAACCTTTAGCCCATACTGTGCAGGAAGCAAGATGGATGCAGGAAGCATACATTAAACGAAAAGATAAGATCGCAACTCAAATGGGCACCCAGATCCATGCCACTGATAATTATCGAAGAGCAGTTGAACTGGTTCAGGCCGGAGAGAATCCTTTTCAGACTATTTTTAGATTCATCTAAGAGAAGAGCTTTTTGATAAGCCTCTGTCGGGTTTTTAGCTTTTGAAGCAATACTTATATAAGCATCTAAGGCTGAATTTTTGTTTTGATTTTTTTTATCTGATGCTATTTGAATAAGATCTGAAGCTGGTTCCTCATTAGGCCATTTGGCTAATGTGTTGATTGCTGCTAGTTGAACTGACTGTTCACTTTTAAGAGTTGATATTATTAGAGGTAATGATTCGTTATTTGGGTTCTTGCCAAGTAATGAAAGGACTGAAATCTTAACCTTTGGTTTGGGGCTTTTAAGGGCTTCTTTTAGCGCATTAAATTTAATTTTATTATTCTCTATTCTTCGAAAATTATAAACGATAGCGGACTCAATGTCTGCACGGTCAGAATCTTCTGCTGGATTGATTAAAAGATTCATTAAATTGCTAAGTTCATTGGCGGTGCCGAGTATTCCTATTCCTCTTATGGCCTCTTTCCTCACAGAAGGAAATTCTGATTTAGCATAAATGAATAGGTGCTTTAATGCGGATTCTTCCGCTCTTGAAGCTATTGCTCTTACAAGCTCGCTTTGGATTTCAGGAGAGGTTTCCTTTATGCTAGCAATAATAGTGTTTTGAACATTCTCAGATTTAATATTAGCTATGGTGCTTCTAGCTAGATTTCTTTCATGCCCCGTTGTTGAAGCGGCTATTGTTGCTACCGGTAATAATGAATTGCTATCACCAATTTTACCAATTGCCTGGATGGCGGTTAGGCGAACATCGATATTATCACTTTTTGTTAAATTTATGATTGTTGGTAAGGCAGACTTATCGCCCCTATCCGAAATCGCGCCGATCAAAAGGATTTGCATGTTAGGTGGAGCCTTTTCAAGGAGATCTTTTATTTTTTCACCGATGTTGTCTGTGTTTAGTTGTGTGATGATTGCTGCGGCACCATTAGCTAACTGGATGTCATCACTTTTTATAGCTTCTGTAAGCAATGGGATTGCCTCGGAATCATTAATCTTGGCTAATCCATTTAATCCAGCCAATATGAAATGTGTATCTTTTGATGGATCAATAAAGGTTTTGTAGATTTTTTGAGCTTCTTTATTGTTTCCATTTTCGATCTGATTTTCAGCGGACCTAAGAAGTGCCTGCGCAGTGACTTGATAGGCCTTTCCAGTCGTCTTTGATAATCTCGGGATTAGTATATCCGCTACCCCAGTGGCACCGATTAGACCCAAAGCGCGTGTTACATTATTGGCTACTGATGCTCTGTCTAAAAGAGGAATGAGATCAGGTATAGCTTTCTGATATCTGATGTCTCCTAAACTATCTATAATTCCTGCCATTAATGGCTCACTAACTTTATTGAGATTATTGTGTAGAGCTTGTCCAGCTTCCTTATAATTCATCGATGCAAGAGCATACCTTGCCATATGACTAGCTTCCTTATCATCGAGCATGCCTTCAAGAACAGAAATTGATTTTTTAGTGCCGACTATCCGAAGTAACCGGCAGAAAAAATCTTCAGCCCTTCGGGAATTGGCTTTTGGTAATGCATCTAAGATTTTAATTTCAATTAAATTTCTTCTGTCGGGATTGTTAATTGATTCGACTGCATAAGCTTCGAGAAATTTCAATGGTTCAGATGGTTTGCCGTCAGTGAAATTAATTGCAGTTGAGATGGCCTCATCCACCTCATCGGCGAATGAATTAAAACCAATAAAAAGTAATGAAATGATTATTAGAAAGTTCTTCATTTTTTATCTTTATCCAATTGTAAAGGGTTCTCTTTTTGGTCTATCAATCCACCTTGAAGCTTCTGAATCACCAATAACTAAAAGATCATTGTCAGTATCAAGAGGCATTTCATCAGGGTAAAAAGGCCCCTCAGTTTGCCTTGGAGTTGGATTGTTTAAAGCTTCAGCAAAAAGGCCAGGAGTTAAAAAAGCGCTAGCTCCAAGACCAATTCCTAAGAGCGCTTTTCTTCTGTCCCAATAACTAATTTGCAGCGGATAGTTATCATTCATAATTAAACGTTAATTTTAAGTTCAAAATTATATAAATGAAATATAATTAATTCATTTCAGTTATAATGAATAATCTTTGGTGTTGCATTTACGTTATCCATTATAGATATTTATATAACTAACAAAAATACAATGAATAACCTTTGTTTAATTGCACTAATTCTTTCAACCTTTATATTCGCCTCCTGCTCTACTACCAAAAGAGCATACCCTGCTGCATATTACCAATGTGAAACATGCGGAGAAGCTTTTGAAATATCCAAATCTATAGATGTGGAAAAACTTTCTTGCCCTGACAAATCGTGTGGTGGAAAGGTACAAAAAGTAGCAACCTATAAGAAGTATGGTTCAGGTCTAAATACAAGATATGGTTATAATGATCCTTGGGAAGTTGGTTATTCTGGACCTTACATTGGAAGTAGAAGTTATTTAGGATTTGGCTTTCATCGCGGCGGCCAACATCACCACCACCACCACTATAAACATGATGGAGGGCGACCTAATTCAAAACCTAAAGATTCAAACAAAGTTTTCTCAAAAAATATTCCAAATTCAAACAATAGTTCTGCTACTGCCTCTCGACCCCCATCACCGTCTCGACCTCCATCACCAAGCCCAAGTAATACAAGTAGCTCCAAAAGCTTCTCAAAAAATATACCAAGCAGCAGGCCTAGTAATTCAAATAGCTCCAAAAGCTTCTCAAAAAGTATACCAAGTAAAAAGTCTAACTAACTGGGCCCAATATAAATTCAATCAAAGCTAGCTCTCAATTAGCTCCTCTATTTTATTATCGGAGTTAACTATCACTGTCTTTGACTTAACGGGCTTATCCGTAATTTCAAAGCCTATTATTATTACGATTTCTCCTTTTTTAATTAATTTTGCCGCGGCCCCATTCAAGCAAATCACTCCTGATCCACATTCTCCCTTAAGCGTGTACGTTTCTAACCTCTGACCAGTATCTACACTAGCTACAAGAACTTTTTCTCCTGGCCAAAGTCCGACAGACTCCATAAGGTCTTGATCTATAGTGATACTACCCACGTAATCTGGGTTCGCTTCAGTAACAGTGGCTCTGTGAATTTTAGATCTTAGGACCTGGCGCATAAAATTGAAGTAATGGTTATTTTAAATGGGTGCCGAAATTAAACCCACTATATAAGAAATCAAGGCACACTGATATCCTACTTTAAGATTTATCTGATTTAATCAACACCTCATACTCTAGAACCCTTCCCCATGAACCAGATCCTTCTTTAATCTTTTTACTCTGGCTCTTTCCCCCAGCTATATACAGCTTAGTCCCATCCTTATTAAAAACAGCGTCACTACAACGCATACCAGAATTCTGTGAGCAAACGATTTTTCCTTCATTCGCATCAAAAAGAGCAGTATTCCAATTACCTTTGAACATTCTTCCAGCCATCAAAAAGAATTTTTTAGAAGGGTGAAACTTTATAACCTCCATCAGACCTTGACCAATTTCAGAATCTAAGGCACTTGAAAGCAATTTAGGCGCTCCTTCCTGTGGCCTCCAAGAATACTTTTCCCAAAGTTGTTTACCATTCCCTGCGGCAGGATCCCTAGTGGACCCCATACCTGCAATATAAATTGAGGAATCATCAGGAGAGAATTCAATAGAAAAAATACCTCCAGTATAATAATGCCCTTTAATTATTCCCCATCCAGTAAAATTATCAGTACGCCACTTTGAAACCATTTCACCATTAGTTAAATCCCAAACCCTAACCTCACCCATTAAGTTACCAGCTGCCAAGTATCGACTATCGTTACTAAAAGTAATAGATTGAACGGGTGGCGTATGTTCAAACGAATAAATCGGTTCTCCTGAAACAGTATCATATACTCTGACCGATGGTTCTTTTTCTTTTGCAGGTTCATACTTATAACCTCCAACTAAGTACTGGCCCGTAACTGAACCAAATTTCTTATTATCTGGAGAAGCTGCACTTTGCCATGACCAGAAATTATGTGCTTTTATTTGCCTTATATTTTTGTAGTTACTGACCCTTGACCACTTAACGATACCGTCATAATCGGATGAAATTATATTATCCCCACATAGGCTTACACCAGATGAAAAATTATCATGATTAATAATCTTCTCTGGATTTTTATTATTTTCTCCCACAATGAAAATCCCACCTTCCAAACAAGAGGCATATATCGTTTGATCCTGATCAAGAGCTAAAGAGAGACAATGAGATGGAAATTTGATCTCTCTTATTTTTTTTAGCTCAACTTTCAAAGCAAAACCCCCTTTATTGGTTCTATTTTTTCTTCAACTCTGTGAAAAGTTGGGAAATTTGGTAGATTATATTCTGAATGCGGATCAATTCCTAATGCACTGAAAATCGTTGCGAATAAATTACGTTCATCAAATGGTGAATCAATAACATCGACGCCTAATTCATCTGTTGCTCCAACTACAGCACCACCTTTAATACCTGAACCCGCCATAGCCAAGCTCCATGCATTAGGATAATGGTCTCTTCCTCTTGCCTGATTAATCCATGGAGTTCTACCAAATTCTCCCATTGCAACTACAAGAGTATCATCAATTAACCCTCTGTCTTCTAAGTCTTTAACAAGCTGGAATATAATATTATCCAAATCTGGCACAACCATTTGATAGATCTCATGGTTAAAAACATGTGTATCCCATGGCATTCCATTAGCTACCATAACAAAAGGAGCTCCCTCTTCGACAAGGTTTCTTGCAAGTAAAGCGTGCTGCCCAAAAGTACCTGGTCCATACCGGACACGATCTTCTTCTGGTAGACGATCCAGATTGAAAAGATCAGCACAACTCATAAGGCCACGAACTCTTTCAAAAGTAGCATTGTAAGATGAAGCAGCTGAACTTTTAGTTTCGTTTTCAAACTTTTTTGAATAAAATTTTCTAAGCTCAGCCCTAGCCTCATGATCTCCATCAGTTATGGAGTCAAGTTTGTCCGTATCTGGAATTTTAAATTCACCCCCAACTCGGACTGGCGAATACTCAGCACCTAACCAACCCGCCCAATTCCCTGCCTTAAATCCCTTGAACTCATTCCCCTCCGGGCAAGGATCCAAAAGAATAAAATTAGGTATCCTTGAACCTAGTTGTCCCAACTGCTCTGCTAGTGCAGAACCCATTGTTGGCCTTACAAAAGGTGGCCTCTCCTTATTGCCTCTTTGGAGAAGGTTAATAGCCTGAGTGTGCTCCGTTTGAGCCGTTTTCATAGATCTTACTACTGCAAGCTTATCAGCTATTGATGCACAACGAGGCATTAGTTCAGAAAAATGAATGCCTGGAATATTGGTTGGAATACTTTTGAAAGGACCACCTGTTGATTTGCCAGGTTTAGGATCCCATGTCTCAAATTGACTTGGACCACCACACAGCCAAAGAAGTATACAATGTTTGTGCTTCTTTTTTGCTATATCAGCAAAAGCAGGTGCCGAGAAAAGGCCCGACCAACTGAACGTTGAAAGCGCACCTGCACTCAAACCCTCAAGGAACTTCCTCCTATGCATTGAGTGGTCCGGTGAACCACAGTTCTTTCTTAAGTCATCCTGCATTTATTAGTGATTCATTCTAAATTCAGGACCTGTAATTAAGGTCCAGCATAATTGTTTCACAGCATTCTCTCCTCTTTCAAGAAACTTAACACCAGCATCAATTTCATACTGATCAGGTAAACGGTTTACTATTAATTGAAAAGCTCTGATAACCTTCTCACTAAGAGTTTCTTGCTCCAAAATATCCGTAATTGTTGCATTATTATCAGAGAATAAGAACTCTTCAATTAGCGAATTATTACTTAAAAATAATGCCTGCTGGACACTAGGCGAGTAAACTTCAGGTAAAATATTTGGAAACTTTTTAACAACTGTCTGACGAAGTTCATTATAATCAATTCCACTAAATTGGCCTTTTGAATCAGGAACATTACCCATTGCTATGAGCATTGATTTTGAGAAAGCCTCAGCGCTCAAGGGTTTCACTAAGTAATAACTAAAGGTATCTGGCTCCGGTTTTATATCACCGATAGGATAGCTAGACAATTGGTAAGGTTTGCTGGATAGAATAGATTTGATTAAATTTTTAACATCATAGCCAGATTCAGAGAAACTTTTTCCAAGATAATCCAATAATTCTGGGTGCGATGGCGGATGCGAAGAATCCATCTTATCAATTGGGTTAACGATTCCTCTTCCCATTAAAAGAGCCCACAAACGATTAACCATTGCTTTTGAAAAAGAGGAGTTATCATCACTAAAGGCTATCTCTGCAAGTTTTTCTCTTCTAGAAAATTTAGGCTCTGGCGCCTTATTAATCTTAACCACATTATAACCCTTTTTTTCTTTGCCCTTCTTCACAAACCAATTTTTGTCAGGAGGGGTTTTGTAAAGTTTCTCATTCTCTTTTTTGGAAGAATCGTTTTCATCTTTAATGGGATCTCGGCCAACCATTACAAGTTCGGTGTCATAACTTTTTCCACTCAAGTCTGCAAATTTTGAGAACCCACCTGTAGCGCGCTCTGCAACTCTAAGCCCATCATTAGTATCAACATTCAAAGACCTATTAAAAAAAGAAACCATACCCCAATAATGCCTTTGCTCAATCTCAGGAGAGACTGGATGATCATGACATTGCGCACATTGAATTTGTTTTCCTAACAAAGATGACATCGTGAGCGTTGCCATTTTTGAATAATCATTTCTTTGTTCAAATAAAAACCATGACGCACCAGATACGGGACCATCTTTTGGTTTTGCTATAACTATATCCTTGGCAATCCTATCCCATGATCTATTTGTCTTAAAAGCCCACTTCAAATAATCCAACCATCCATTTTTAACCCTATCTTCCCTACTTCTCTTCTTCTCAGATTCACGCCCCAGAAGCATTGCGCTAAACACTTCAGCCAAATAGTCAAAGTGCTCATTGGAGTTTAACAATTTATCTATTAGATAAGCTCTCTTAAGAGCTGATTGATCAGCTGTAAAATTCTTTATCTCCTCGAAGGTCGGAATCCTACCAACAACATCTAAATATACTCTTCGACAAAATGTACCATCATCGGCAATAGGACTAGCCTTTATACCTAATTTGGACCACTTATCCATAATGGCGAAATCTATACCCCCAGTAATTCCTATATCTTCTGGTATATCAAGACCTTGATCATTAGATTCATCGTTCGCAGGCTTTTTTGATAACCCCTCAATCCATAACTTGATAAATTCGATTTCATCTAATTTTAATTGTCCTTTGGGTGGCATATGAGGATCTGCATCCTCTAATAGAACAGTATAGATTGTACTTCTTTCTGGATACTTCTTATCAATAACCGGTCCATGTTCTCCTCCAGCTAAGACGGATTCCACTGACCTTAAATCTAAACCTGATTTTTTCTTTGCCCCACCATGACATTTGACACAATTTGACTGGAGAATAGGAGCAACATGAGCCTTCCAGAGATCCCCAAACGCACTTCCATGTAAACATGTAGTAACAAATAAAATGGGTAATATTTTAGGCACTGAATACAAAGTTAACTTCCTATTATATTAGATCAAATTTCAGAAACTATAATTTTTTTGTATATATTCTTCTTCTTTTATGAGTTCGTAGCTCATACCCTTTCCACATATCAAGAATTTTTGAATTTGTCTCAAGCTCCCCATTTGTCTCAGCCCATCTCAATCCAGAATTTATAGCTGTTTTATGCATTTCGTGCATTACGACCGAATTAAGTCCGTGATTCCTATATTTCGACGAGACTGCAACCAAACATAGATCGAGGACATCATTTTTCCTCATCTTAAGTAAAACCTTCAGCCAACCAAATGGAAATAACTTTCCTTTGCAAGCCTTCATCGCTTTGGAATACGACTCCATTGCTATTCCTGCAGCAACCATATTGTCATTTTCATCAAGCACGATCTTTACAAATTTCGGATCAATGAAAGAGAAAAAATGAAGAATAAGATAATCGACTTCAGCATCCTTAAGAGGAACAAAATCATGCAATCCAGCATAGGCTTCATTTATAAGTTGAAAGAATTCTTTACCCCTTCGTATCAATTCTTTTTTCGATTTAGCTGACCAAAGAAAAAGATTTTTCTTTTTAAGAACATAGGAAGATATCTTTTCTATACGAGAATCAGGATCTACTGAAATTTTAATTCTATGTTCTAAATAATCGACTTCTTTATTATATCCACACTCCTCAATGTACGAGGGATAGTAAGGAAAATTATAACTTGATATAACGGTTGGAAGCTCATTAAAACCCTCAACGAGCACACAATTCCGATCAAAATGACCTGGACCCAAAGGCCCATCAATTTGACTCATCCCTAGGCTACTTGACCAAGTCTCTACTTGACCAAGTAGCAACTTACAAACCAACGGATCATCAACAAAATCAATACTTCCAAAACGAGATGCATTTCGTTTTCTTAATTTATTATCTCGCCAATTAATATATCCTGCCACTCGCCCAACCACTGTCTCACCTTTTAAGACAAGCCAATAACTAAAATCAGAATCCAGAAGCGACGGATTCTTCTCCGGAAGCATTGCATTGAATTCATCTTTCCACATCGGAGGAACCCAATAGTCAGAATTTCTGTAGAGCTGAAAAGGAAAATCCACAAACTTCATAAGAAGTTTCTGATTATCAGCTTGAATAACTTTATAACCCTGACTCACCTCAGAGAGACTAACATCGATTAGAAGAGTTCTTCAAGAAGGTAACAATCAGGATTGACTAAAAAGATCCCTATACCTCAACATCTTGGAATGCCTAATAAAGCTCTGACAAAATCTAGCAGAAGAAAATTTATTAAAACATCTGCTTTAGCAGCATCTCTACCATCATTTGTTCCTTCGTCTGCTTTTGGAGCCAATGATAGAATAAATTTTGCAGGTATTGGCATGGGAGGTAGAGGCAGAGGAGATCTAAACTCTTTTTTGGGTTTTAGCGAGATACAAACTTTAGCAGTCTGTGATGTCGTTAAATCACATGCAGATCAAGCAAAGGATGCCGTAGATAGAAAGAATGGCAATAAAGACTGTAAAACTTATGTCGACTATCGCGAAATCATTACTCGCGATGATATAGATGCAATTCTCATTGCTACTCCTGATCACTGGCATGCAAAAATAGCAATCGAGGCCATGATGTCAGGAAAAGATGTATTTTGTGAGAAACCCGAAACCTTAACAATTAAAGAGGGTCAAATGATGAGGGATACGGCTCGCCGATTTGGACGAGTCTTTTCAGGCGGAAGCCAAAGAGTATGGGGAGATTACAACTGGTTTCACAGAATGATTTATGGCGGAGCGATTGGAGAAGTTAAAGAAGCATGGGTTAATGTTGGAGGTCCTTCTGGGGAATGTTACTTACCGGAAGAACCATTACCCAATGGTGTTGATTGGAATCGATGGTTAGGACCTGCACCCTGGCGCCCTTATCACCCTGCACTCACTAGAGGCGGATTTAGACCATTCCGAGATTATTCTGGAGGAGGCATGACAGACTGGGGATGCCATGGGTTTGGAGGTGCTCTTTTTGCTCTAAACTTACATGAAACAGGACCTGTGAAAATTACCCCACCGGATGGTAAAGATATAAAAAATCTCACTTATGAATTTTCAAATGGAGTAAAAATTTATCATGGAGGAGGATGGGGAGGACTCCTATCTTTCAAAGGCACAGAAAACGAAATACCCTTTAGAAATAATTCCAAAAATCGCCCTAACCCACCATCAGTATACATCCCAAATTACAAAGGCCAGGGAGGGCTTTCTGGGGATTTTGTTCATTGCGTTAAGAGTAGAGAAAAGCCGTTCAGAGACATTGAAAGGGCCCATCGAACTGCAACGCACTGCCATCTTGGAAATATTGCTTACTGGCTCAAAAGAGAAATTAAATGGGATCCGGTTAAAGAAGAAGTAATTGGAGATTCAGAAGCTTCAAGGTGGATTGATAGACCAAAAAGAGAACCCTTTACAATTGGATAAAGATAAAAAATGAAGAACTTTCTAATAATCATTTCATTACTTTTTATTGGTTTTAATTCATTCGCCGATGAGGTGGATGAGGCCATCTCAACTGCAATTAATTTCACTGACGGCAAACCATCTGAACCATTGAAATTTCTCGAAGCTTATGCAGTCGAATCAATTAACAATCCCGACAGAAGAAATTTAATTGAAATTAAAATCTTAGATGCATTACCAAAAGCCAATTCCCGAAGGGCTGAAGATTTTTTCTGCCGGTTACTTCGGATAGTCGGCACTAAAAAATCAATTTCTGTTCTTGAAGGCATGCTCGATGATAAGGAAGCTAGTCATATGGCAAGGTATGCTCTTGCATCGATGAATTATAAGGAAGCTGGACAAGCTCTACACAATAATCTCAATAAAGTTAGTGAGCCATTAATGGCAGGAATTATAGATAGTTTAGGAGACATCAGATATCAGAAAGCTATACCTGATCTCATTCCTCTTTTAGACAGAGCATCAGTAGCCAATAATGTAACACGCGCTTTGGGTCTAATCGGTGCCACTGGGGTAGCGGATATACTAATCCCGAGATTATCAAAGACGACTGGAAAGGCCTATCAAGTCACTGCGCAGGCACTTCTTAGGTCCGCTGAAAATCAGATCGAAAATGGAAACAATAAAGAAGCTCAAAAAATCTACAAAACCTTTATTGATCCATCAAAAGATACACATTTCATATTGGCTGGATTAAATGGATTAGCCAAGATTAATGATTCCGAGGCAATCCCATTGCTTACAGAAGCTATAAAAAGTGATGACATCCAGTTAGCTAATGGTGCCGCAGCAATCATCACACAACTAAACACAGACAACATCGGTGAAAAAATAAAAGATCTCCTTGAAAAGGCTCCACCTAACATGCAAATCCTTTTGATCGGCGCGATTTCGGATAGGGGCGATAAGTCTGCCTTACCAACAATCATAAATTTAACAAAAAGTGATAATATCGATGTTCGCCTAACCGCCATCCAGGCAATTGGTAAAATTGGTGATAGCAATTCATTATTACCGGTAGCAACAATAGCCGCTTCAACAACGGGGCATGAAAGAAATCTAGCTAGAAGCACCATAGCTAATATTAAATCTGAGAATGTTCAAAACACTATTATTGCTAGCATAAAGGAAACCTCTCCTGAAATCCAAAGCGAGCTTGTAAGAGCAATAGCTTCAAGAGCGGAAGAATCCGCATTAAAGCACCTATTCATTTATGCTAAATCAGAATTTCCTTCTGTGAGGAAAGAGGCCATAAGAGGAATAGGAATACTCGGCACCGCCAATGAACTTAGCAATTTAATGAATCTTTTAATCAATCCAGCAGAAGATTCTGACCGTGCAGACATTGAGTCCGCTATCGTTTATAATTTTCGAAGAATAGAGAATAATAAAATTAAATTTAATGCGCTAAAAGAAGCCCTTAAAAGCCCCAAACCAAAGGTTAAGATTTCAGTCCTTTCATTACTTGGCAAGAACCCAAATAACGAATCATTACCTCTAATAATATCAACTCTTAAAAGTGAACAGTCAGTTCAACTAGCAGCAATCAACACATTAGCCAAATGGCCTAATGAGGAACCAGCTTCAGATCTTATTCAAATAGCATCAGATAAAAAAAATCAAAACAAAAATTCAGCCTTAGATGCTTATATAAGTATTGCTTCAAAAGCTAAAAACCCGACAGAGGCTTATCAAAAAGCTCTTCTCTTAGATGAATCTAAAAATAGTCTGAAAAGGATTCTCTCCGGCCTGAACCAGTTCAACTGCTCTTCGATAATTATCAGTGGCATGGATCTGGGTGCCCATTTGAGTTGCGATCTTATCTTTTCGTTTAATGTATGCTTCCTGCATCCATCTTGCTTCCTGCACAGTATGGGCTAAAGGTTTTTCAGAATAAACATGCTTACCATTTTGCATTGCTGCTATAGAGGCTGGGGCATGATGATGGTCCGCCGTGCTAACGACGACAGCGTCGACAGCCGGATCATCAACAACTTTCCTCCAATCACTAGTAGTCTTTGCTCCTGGATACCTGTTCTTGGCCGAGCTAAGTGCTCCAGGGTTAGTGTCGCAAAGTGCATAAATTGTTTCACTCTTAACGCCATTGGTGTTTGCTCCTCCTCGACCACCGGCACCAATGATAGCAATGTTTAGTTTTTGATTTGGAGACTGGCTCTTAACTCTTGCTGCGCATGCAGTTGTAGCCGCTATTCCAAATCCTATAAATTTTCTCCTGCTTGAATGTTTCATTATTATCTATATAAAGTGGTCGGGTTTGTTGTAATTAGTCAATAGTGAACTGTGCAAATTTTAAAATATTAGCGTTTATTTTTTTGTCCTGAATCAATTTTTAGTTCATTAACGGGTCCTCCATTCCTATCTCTTATTCTGCAAGATAGTCCCCAAGGTCCACTGCTGTTAACAACTTTTATTACGATTGAATTCCAGCCATTATTTAATGTTACCGGGACTATCGATTGTCGAGGTTCAAGACTCCTATTTCCAAAAGATTCGTGTATTTTTTTATCATTGACCCATACTTTAATATGATCATCGCTACCTAACTCCAAGTTCACTTCAATTGTTTTGTTTACCCAAACTTTAGTTGAAGCGTAAGCCGCTGAATCTTCTTCCTGGCCCATAACTGCCGCCAGATCGATGGCCCACAGTGATTTCTCAGATTTTTTATTATTACGGATCTTTTTCCATTTGACTGAATTT
>CABXDI010000054.1 GCA_902510815.1 uncultured Verrucomicrobiota bacterium
CCAAAGTCCTATTTGCCAATTTGCTTCTGGATCCCCTTTCTCACCAAAAAGAACCCATTCTTTTTCACTTTTCGTTAATTTGGTAAATGGTAAATCGATATCAATTCCTTTAATTTTCGCACACGCAATGAGGTCCTCTTGACATTCAGCTCCCCTCTCCCCTTGAAAAGGTTTTACTACTCCTTCAATAATAGATAGCTCTTGGTCTGGTAATGCTCTGATCAGATCTATTCCCAAAGTCCTACCAAAACCTCTACACTCAGGACAAGCACCTATAGGATTATTGAATGAAAACAATCCTGCAGTCGGTTCTTTAATAGTTAATTCGCATTTTTCACAATGTAATCCCTTCGAAAAAGACCACTCATTTGAAAAGTCTTGTTCAATAATTAAAATTTTTCCTTTCCCAATGGTGAAGGCAGACTCGATTGCTTCGTAAGCTCTAGAGCGTATCTTTTTACTCTTAGAAATTTTTATTCGGTCTTGAATTACAATAACGAATGACGATTTAATTTCTTTACAAAATTTATCGGGTTCATCTGTACGGTATATTTTATCTCCAACGGCAATTCTTAAATAACCTTGTGATGATAGAAATCGAAAAATTTCATCAGATTCCATACCCTCGGGCACAGGGACTCGAAAACATACTAAAATTGATTTTTCTAAAAGCTTACTGTTAACAAATTCTAGAACTGAATCCGGTGAGTCTTGTAATATTATGTCTTCACATCTGGGACAGTAAGGGTCTGCAACATGAGGAAACAGAATCTTTAGGTAATCATTTATGCCTGTAAGCGTTCCTACTGTGGATCGAGTTGTCCTAACATTATTCCCTTGTTCGATAGCTATTGATGGCGGTATACCATGAACGTCTTTAACGTTTGGTTTATCCATCCGATCAAAAAATTGCCGTGTATATGGAGAAAAAGTTTCAATATATCTTCTTTGTCCTTCGGCATAAAGGGTTTGAAAGGCCAATGAAGATTTACCGCTACCACTAGGACCAGTAACAACGATCAATTTTCCCAGGGGCAAATCAATATCAAAACCTTTAAGATTATTCTGACTAACACCTCTCAATGAAATCATACCTCTTTTCCATGAAGACAAATTACGATATTCACCCGTTTTTTTTCCGCTTTTCGAGGCAATCATAGAATATTATTAATACTGCAAAGTCGTTATTTAAGATCTAAATTAATTTTTTAAAACTGAAGCATTTTAGTCATATATTTGCGTTTAGCGTTTTCATGGAATATTCGTTTAGTAATCACAAATGAATGATGACAAAATTGAGTCAGATTTAACAGTCTCAATAAAGGTTGAAGACATCCACAAGAACATTGGCAACCAAAGTGTTTTAAAGGGGGTAAACCTCGAAATATTCTCCGGTGAAACTATTGTTTTAATTGGAGAAAGTGGAGGTGGAAAGAGTGTGATTTTGAAACATGTCACGGGTTTAATGAGACCAGACACTGGACGTGTCATAATAAATGGTACTGATATCTGCAAGCTCAAAGAAAATGATCTTGCTGCTATTCGAAAAAAGATCGGGGTATTATTCCAAAATGGTGCACTCTTTGACTCTATGAGTGTTGGTCAAAATGTGGCTTTCCCTTTACGTGAAAGGGGTGAAAAAAATTATACTACACTTGTTGAAAAGGTCACTGAGTCTTTGAAACTTGTCGGCTTAGAGAGCCATATTGATAAGATGCCCAGTGCACTTAGTGGCGGTATGAGAAAAAGGGTTGCTCTTGCAAGAGCTATGATTGCACGCCCCGATATCATCCTTTATGATGAGCCTACAGCTGGTTTAGATCCTATATCAACTGGGTCCATTGACTCGCTTATAATGGAAATGCAGAAAAAATATGGAATCACATCCATAGTCGTTACCCATGATATGAAGTCCGCGAAAACTATAGCGGATAGGATTGCTTTTCTTCGTGATGGTCGTGTTTACTTTTGTGGAAAGCCCGAAGAGCTTGAAAATTCAGAAGATCCGATTATTAAAAATTTTGTTAATGGGAATCCTTTATAGGAAATCTAGCAATGTTCACCAACTGCGTTATATTAGGGTGTTCTAAATCATAATCTAAACCGCATTAGTCTTTAAATATTAATAAAATGAAAGAGAGTCGTACTGAACTATTTGTTGGGGTTTTCTTATTAATCGGTCTTGTCGTTCTAGGCTCTTTAGTTCTCAAATTTGGTAACTTTGGGGAAAGATTTGAGAATACCTATCCTTTAACAGTCACATTTGATGATGGAGGTGGTTTGTTAAAAGGAACGGATGTACGACTTGGAGGAGTTAAAATAGGAAGGGTACATGATTCACCTAGTGTAAACCTAGATAACTATGGAGGAGCAATTGTAAAACTTGATATTTACAACGATTTTCAAATTCCTCAAGGCTCATCTTTTTCTATAGGTACTAGTGGTCTCCTTGGAGATTCAATGATTGAAATTGTCGTGCCAAAAGAACGTAATGGAAAATTCATTCAACCTGAATCTATTATAAAAGGAGAACGCGTCACTGGTCTTGGGGCTTTAGCTTCTTCAGCAGAATCATTATCAAATAAAGGTCAGGTTGTTTTAGAAGATGTTAGAACAGCGCTCGTCGATATTGGCAGTGCTGTTGAAAAATTAGACCAAAATATACTAAGAGAAGAAAACCTCCAAAGTTTTAATCGAGCAGTTGCGGAGCTAGCCGATGCCCTTGACGCCATTAATAATAAAGTTCTCGGAGATGACAACACAAAAAATCTTAGAGAATTATTAGCAAACTTAAAGAATGCTAGCGTCAAGGTCGACAATGCCACAGTAAAGCTAGGTCCTATCTTGGACAGTGGTAGTGATGCCATTAACAGCATTGAACCAGGACTTAAAAAACTAACTGCTGCAGCTGAAGGCGCAGATGAAGCTTTTGAAAAAATTAATACTGGAGCCGGTGTATTCAGCTCACTCCTCAAAGATGAGGAAATTAAGAATGACGTTAAGGGCTTCATTGCTAATTTAAGAAAAAATGGAATCCTCTTTTACAAAGATAACTCCAAACCTGAAAGCCCTGTCGAAAAGCCCAAGCGCCGCACGATTTTCGGACCTAGATAATTTAAATCAAAAATGATTTTTTTATTCGTTCATTCAAACTGAGTCTTATTTTCCTATTTCATTATTAAAATGTTCGAAGTCCTTATTGTTCTAAGTTTAATCTTTTTAGCCATTGGGTGTCGTTCCTTCGAATTTACAATTTTACGTAAATTTGGCGCGATTTGCATCATAATCGCCACCTTTATGGGAGGTTATTTCATAGGTGGTAACAGTTTTTTATTCGGTTCACTTGCTGCAATAAGTTGGTTTTTTATTCCTTGTATAGATATTCTTCTAAGGATCCGTAAACTTCGTTTGCCACTTGAAAAAAAAATGAAAAATCGGTTTCCACCCAACCGAGAGATTTTTCCTCAACTCAGAGAATTTACAAATAATGTCGAGGTAGAAGGATTTGAACATGTCCAGGACTCTGGGTGGGAGTGGGGTGGTGTCGATCAGTTCATACGTTTTTTTTATGATAAAAAAGCCAGACTCCAAGCCACGATTAATTTTAACAGTCAAAGTCATGTAGCCGTAGCCTACATGAGTGTATGTACGAGAACCACTGATGGTAAAACATGGATGACTTGGAATTACCCATTCAGTTATTCCATGAAGTTATCACCTGATTGTACCGTTAACTCAGTTAGTGATATCGAATCATTTAGTGAATTGATCAAAACTCACAATAAATTTTTAGCGAGTAAAGGTATTTTAGATAAGGACCTTGAAGACTCAGACCCTGAATCCTTAGACAAAATTACAGAAAAGGAAATGCGAGATCAAGTTGATCACAACCTCAATACAGGATTACTAAAGCTATCAGGGAATGGTACTTTTTCCTATTCCTGGAGAGGTTTATTGTACCTATGGTTCCAATCAATTAAAGATATGATCAAGCTTTCCTGATATTATTTTAGGAACACAAAGCGTTCATTCAAAAGTACAAGGGCATAGCTAGAAAGCAAATTTTGCTGCTAGGAATTTATTCAATAAAATTGCCTTAAGGGAAATTATCCCTTTTTAGCCTTGTTACCTGGTAACTGTGGAAGTAATCCCTCTTCTAAAGCTTTGGTGATATACTTCTCAGGTGACTTATTGAACTTACGAAGTGCAGATTTGTTATAAAGATGAACCGTTTTTCCCTCAACCTCTACTGTAGGAGAATCCGGAGTCACGAGACGCTCATTATAAACAGGGCACATTCTTTGTTCTAAAAGCTCAACTTTATCAAGGCCTAGCTTTTCCTCCATTCCATCAAACTGTGGAAGCAGTTTTGGCATTGCTTTGATAATGTATTTTGGATTCTTATTCCATATTTTCACGCATGCTGTACAACAGAAATAAACTTTTTTTCCTTCGAACTCAACGACTTCCTCCTGATCAATTTCGTCACCAACCATGATCGGGCACTCCTTGTTGTCTGCATTAGATAAAGTAATAAAAATATATGAGAAAATAGGTATTAAGAATAGTTTCATGAGATTGTAATTTTCGGTTTTATTTGTCTAATTTAATAAATTTATAAGATTTTTCAAGGGCTGCTAGTCACTAATCGACCTTTTTATAGTTATATCTTAACTATTACCCTTCCCCATATAATGTCCTCAAATCTCTAAATCTTTCGAGTAAATTGACTAGGTGTCACACCTATTACCCCTCTAAAAGCTCTGGCAAAGTGGCTGAGGCTTTGATAACCAACTTCAAGTGATGCTTCACTCACATTTAATCGACCCGATGAAAGCAACTCACATGCCCTCGTAATTCTCAACTTTCTTAAGTACAAGCTTAATGTCATTCCTGTCTCAGCTGCAAATAATCTTGATAAATAGTGAGGACTACAAGCGCAAGCTTTAGCTACTAGATTTAAGTCCAGTGGGCTTTGAAGGTTTTCGGATAAATAATCTTTGGCTTTCTCAACTCTTTCAAGAACAGCCCTCTTCTGTCTAGAGCAGAAAAACTCTTTTCTTTCTCTACTATCGGAGTATGCCCACTGAGCTAATAATTCCATAGCTTTGGATTGGAACCATAAATCAGCAGCTGAACCGCTTACCGATGGACTTGCCACTGATTCAGCTATATCTCGCTCCTCATTGCGCAAAAATTCGCGTATTATGAATGGGGTTTCACCTTCAACACGGTTATTTTCAAAAATCATTGAAACTAAACCAGCCCTCAGATCTTGCTTGTTAGTATCAAGAATTTTATTAAGAAATGCATTACTAAATCTAAAGTTAATAAACTTTTGCCGTCCTTTTGTGTGATGACATTTAATTTTACCATACTTAGTAAATTGAATGCCAACCATCATGTTCGGAAAATATTCTTGTGAAACACCACCTGTGCTTATCTTGCCGGATCCTTCGATACATACTCTTAACAGGAGACCCTCATCATCTGAACCACACTCGTATGCGATGTCTTTGTTGATTTCCGCCTCAACTACAGAAAAAGTAAATTCTCTATCAGATTGTTCCTCATTGAGAGTTTCAACTCTCCAGCCCTTCTTGGCTTCACGCCAGGGAGAAGAGTCCTCGAGAGACTTGAGGTTCTGGATTTGTTCTTGTGGATAAATCATTTTAGCGGAATAAAAACAATTAACTAAGATTGAGAATCATTCTCAATTAGTCGGCAATATTATGATTATATTTTTCAAAATACAACAAAAAAGCCTGATTTTTTAAATTTTCATGAGCGCCAATAAATTAGGACTCATTATCTATTAGAAAAGACTCTATTATTACACTTGCCTTAACTTTTCTTTCTTCCTCATTTTCAGTATCTTGCAAAAGCTTGAAAAGTGCCCGATAAAGCGGGCCTCCATCGACTTCACTCTTTAATGAAAATATGGACTTCGAGCGTTCCATTTTATCATTTAATACTGCGCTCACATGCTTCCAAAAGTTGGCATTATTTGACCAATATTTTTTTGCTTCACTAAAATCAACTAAATCGGTCCGTTCATAATTGTTTAGTCCAACTTCGCGACAAAGAATATCACCCGTTTGAGAAACTTGCTTATAGTTATCTTGCTCGTGCAACCAACCTAATGGCGTAATTGTATGGCGGTTCACTGCCATCAAAATTTCGTAGTCCTTACGTTTAGTGTATTCACGACGTGGAAGTGGGCGTCTAGTTTTGCTTCCTTGCCATGATGACATACCCCCTTTATGAGACCATTTACCATAGCTCTCATATCTTGGACTATCATCTACCTGATAAACTTTTTGCGTCCATGTTCCCTTGGCCTCTTTTTTCGTAAGTTCCCGACGTTTCCAGGAATTATTCCCTACAAACTCAAATAATGTCCTATCCTCAAATTTCCACTCTTGCTTCCAATGCTTAACAATGCGTTCAAGATCTTCTAACCAGAGTACATGTTGAAGAATTATATTTTTCGGTGAGTCCTGAACAACGAAAACAATTTCCGTAGCTTCTGCTAAATAGGGCTTCTTTAGTTCATAATCTTTTTTTATCGCAAAAGTCTCCATAAATTTGAAAGTCACCTCAAATTCTCCTGCCATCGAAAGTATAGCCTCACGATCTTTTATAAATTGTTCGTTATTTTCATGGTCATCAGCAAACACAAACGGTGAATAAAAAAATAAAAGAATAACAAACGGTAATGTTTTTATTTTATGAATCATTTTTCTTAGTATTAATTTCTAATATATATCGGTGGAAATGCTTT
Source organism: uncultured Verrucomicrobiota bacterium (assembly GCA_902510815.1). GTDB lineage: Bacteria > Verrucomicrobiota > Verrucomicrobiia > Verrucomicrobiales > DEV007 > EC70. The sequence continues at coordinate 6,785 of CABXDI010000054.1, forward strand.
ATCCCGCAAGTCTGCTTCGGCTGCTAAAGGAGACCAGTGCCTCATATCTCTTAGCTCTTCTTCGTTAAACAATCGTGCGCTGCCATCAAGCATTGCCGCCACAGCTTTTCCATTCCATCGTAAATCGACAAATCCATGTTCATCTGGATTAGCGTCCTGCGTCCATGGTTTGGATTTCCAATTCTTCCTCAAAACAATGGGAGGTTGAACCTCGAAGTAACCCCTGCCCTCCCATGATTCCTCAGGATTGGATCGAGCAGAGAGAAAAACAATCAAATCTGGCGCATGCCTAATCTGAGAAGTGTGTCGAATACAAAACTGTCCAATTCTTTCCTCCACTCGCGCACTCGGCCTCAATAGGCTTCCGCTTCCGAAATGGCCTCCAATGAAAGTTGTATTCATCCCAAGATTAGGTGATACACTCACTAAGTAATCACCTCTTTCGTGCTCAAAAACGGGTTCATTCCCATTGAAAATTAAAGATCCAGTTACATCATGAATGTAAGGGTAAAGCCTCCATGGATATCTGGAATTAACAGGTGCAAAAAGTTGTTCACCCCATTGATTTCTTGCTTCGGGATCTGTTTTGTAGCCAGGAAGAACTTTCCCATCGTTATCGTTTGAATACATGTTGAATGCCACCATGAGGTTTCTTGCGGCCGTCATTTCCTTTGCCATCATGGCTCTTCTCTTGAATAGACTCGCGGAACTTACAGAGACTGCAACCAGTGCAGCAATGATTGTTACCGAGACCAGAAGCTCTATAATCGTAAACCCCTTCGCTATACAATTAGAGGTTCTAGATTTTTGGCATGATAGCATAAACCGAAATTACTCCTTTTTAAGGACTTTATAGAGTTTACTCTTTTGCTCTTTAGGTAAGGAAATCGAGTATTGATTATCTGAGTTTGCAGTTTGGCTGTGAACATCAATCCATTCATTACCATCGCTACTTGATTGAAGAACATATTCTGATCCCTGTAATTGGTTCCAAGTTAGTGTGATTTCATTATCACGAATTTGTATTGAATTAATGGCGAAGTTTTCTAGTACCTGAGGTTCTGACGGTTCAATTGTATATTTTATTTCCATGCGCGGAGAGTAACCACCAAAGAAGGCATGCTCTGGGCTATCACTAGTAAAGAAATTAACGAATCCTCCCTGATGGTTTGCAGTGTGCAAAGAGCTTAAAACAAAATGTAAAGAACCAGCGTTAAGCTCATTTTGAACGTATCGATTCACATTAGGGTCTGAAAGATCAATCTCAAAAATAACATCTTTTTCTTCATTTACATAGGCACCTTCTTCCGGACCAGCAATCTTTCCAATCGCCCAGGGTTTTGATTCAACCCCTAGGGGAACATTACCTGATACATCCAACTCATTCCCATCATCATCCCAACTCAACGGATAAACTGTCCTCAAACCCCCGCTGAAAGAAGGTGTATTTCTACTTAGAAAATCTTCACCTGTATAATCGTTTCGATAGCCTGCGCCATGCAATTCAATGGGTCGACCCGGATCTGAATCCTCATTAAGATAAGTTTCAAAAAGGTCGTAAGTTGAATCATACTGAAATGAAGGCTCTCCCGGAGTCACTAAAGTTACTGTTATTGATTCTACTTTATAGCTATTAACACCCTTTTCTATCGGTATAAACTCGGAAGTTTGAAAGCCCACAACAAATTGCCCCATTCGATCCCAATTGGATGAATTCGCAAATACTGATGCCATGCCCCGGCTTCCTGGGGTCGAGTTGTTGGGATAAGTCCACCTATCGAGGTAGGGCTCTTTGAACTCTACATCCTCAGCGATCAGATTAGATCGTATTATGTTTACCAATAAAAATAGTAAGAATAAAAAGGTACGATTCACAATAATCGTCTCAATTAAAAACGTACTTCAATTACCTGCGGCGCCTTAGAAATAGTAATGCTGAACCGGCAATAAGCATTAATGAACTAGAAGGCTCAGGTATTACAGTTATGCCCGCAGAATCTACATCGAAAGTATACTGAGCAGGGTTATTTTCAAATCCTTCAGGCACTCCTGTCAAAATTTGAATATGCCCGATATTTGAGAATACAGCGTCGAATGTTTGCCCCTCATATGAAACAATAGCTGGATTATTTGGATCAATTCCAAATTGAATATCTGTCCAAGTATTAGGCAATACTGGTGGTCCAAAAACAACTGCGATTGCACCTGGAAAATTGAAAGGAGATGCAAAGCGAGCGCTGAAAGCTACAGGAGCAGGAGCATTATGACGAACTGAAACAGAAAACATGGATACCTCGTCTGCAGCCCAATTTCCAACAAACGCTCCATTACTAGAACCAGCTTTGTCAGGAAGGAAAAATTCATCATGTGCGCGGAACGAAATAGTCGAACCTGCCTCTATATCTGCAAAAGATCGATTTGTGGTTATGTAACCGCCACCATCAGCACCGCCGCTGGCATTCCATCCAATGGGATTAGAATCTACATCTCCCCAATTGGCATTGTTGTTATCAAAACTTTCTGTAAACGTGGTTACCGCCTTAGCTTCCATAAAGCCGATGGCAAAAAGACATATGATTGATAGAGAGGCTTTAGTTAGTTTTCCTTGTGCGCGTAACTTAGTCATTTTTTTATTAACTGATTGTTGAATCTTCTTCAGAACAGCTTTATTAACAGAAACAGTATGTTTCTTTAGTCTTAGGTCTGAGGTATTGATATTCATTTACAGTAACCAATTAACCAATTTGAGATCTTTTTAGCTATCGACCGGTTGCCTAATAATTGCTCCAAATTGACCTACTAATTCAGCTCAAAATGACATTCTAACGCCTGTTAGTAAGGTCCATGCTTCATAGTTTGTCTGTTCACTAGCTTGTTTCATCGATGAAAACTCAACTCCTGTCATTATCTTAAGTCGTTGACCATCAAGAAAGTAATTAACTCCGAAATATCCAGCATGCTAATAATCTCCGAGTTCATGGGCGCCAGAAATCGAAGTAACTAACCTTTCATAACGCTTCTGTTAAGAAAATGGAGCTTTAATGACTTGTTATCTCCTGAGCAATCGTTTTTATCGCCTTTAGATCTAACTTTCCACTACCAAGATAAGGAAGTTCTTCTACGCCAAAAAACTGCTCTTTCCTTGGTTTCCATAGATTAGGTATATCAGATTCAGAAAATTCTGCATAAACCTTTTCTATATTTTGCTCATCCAGTAAATGAAGGACCACTAGCCTTTCCCCTTTTTTCTCATCAGGCAGACCGGTAACTGCAAAAGTTTGTTCGGTAATTCCAGCAATAGAATGCAATAGCTCTTCTACCTTGATGTGAGGTACCATTTCGCCTCCTATCTTACTAAAGCGACTTAATCGATCAGTGATTGTAATAAACCCATCGTCACTAATTGCAGCAATGTCTCCAGTATTATACCATCCATCTACTAACACCTCGTTAGTAAGTTCCTCTTTACCAATGTATCCTTTCATTATGTTTGGACCTTTGACCCACATTAAACCTGATGAATCGAAATCACATAACTTATCCGTCTCTGGATCGACTATTTTTACGCTGATTCCCGGCAATGCTCTTCCGATCGTTCCTGACCGATTGCCTGCTTGAACCTCGCCCTCAACGGTCCTGTTTGGAATGTTTACTGAAACCCCAGGTGAGCACTCCGTGCATCCATAAGCCTCCATGGGCTGAAGCCCAAACCTCTCCTCAAACGCATCGGCAAGTCGTTGTGGCATTTTTTCCGCTCCCACTACCACGAGATTAATTGTTTCCATTTGTTCCGGCTTCAGCTTACGAAGATATAATTGTAGAAAAGTCGGAGTCGCCAAAAGCAGGGTCAACTTATAGTGCGGTATCAACTTACTGATTGATCTGGTGTCTGTTGGCAAAGGATGATATGCGGCTCCAACACCTAATACAGCAGGTCCAATTAATGTTGCTGTAAATCCAAGGGAATGGAAAAAAGGTAGCACACCAAGAAATCTATCATCTCTTTTGAAATCATAGACCTGATTAAGCTGCATCATATTTGAAACAATATTATAATGACTAAGCATCGCTCCCTTGGGTTCGCCTGTACTTCCACTACTAAAAATTATTGTAGCTGTATCATCGAGCGAATGGACTTTCCCCTGGCCTAATAACTTCAAAAGTAGATTTCTTGGAATTGTATATGCCATCAATGCTGCAGATAATTTCTGCAAGGAGCTTGTATTTTTTGCAATTTCTTCGAGAGCAATTACAGGAACACCAGGATCTATATTTAATTTTCTGATGACCTTCTCAGAAGATATTACACATTTGATATCACATTGTTTTACACATGATTTTATAGCCTCCTCAGAAAGAGTATAATTGAGATTAACGACCGTTTTACCCATTAATATCGCAGCCAAATTGGTTAAAGCTCCTCCCACACTCGGTGGAAGAAGGATACCCACATTTTCTTGGCCTTCCCATTCTGTTCGAAGTTTTTTCGATAGAACAATGGCTCCAATCAGAGCTTTCATATAACTCAATTCTTTGCCCGTACTATCGGCAAAAGCCATTCTTCCACGACCCCTCCTTGCAGTCCTTATAAAGGCCTTTCCAATAGTTGATATTCTACCTTTTCGTTCTGACCAGGCGTCTGTTCCTAGGTCAACAACTTCTCTGCGCACTTCGTTATGATCTGAGTTTGATTTCATAGGTTTTCCGTAACTAACTGTAATAGGGTAGGGGATATTCCTTGGAATTTTCCAATAGGCTTTTCCCCCATGAAAACTAAATATAGATCCCCATACATTATCAAGATGCACAGGAATTATTGGAACATCTTGTTTACGCATTATAAGTTCCATTCCTTTTTGGAAAGGTAATGTCTGACCTCCGATTCTGCTTATTGTTCCTTCAGCAAAAATACAAACAAGCTCCCCATTTTTTAAGCATTCGGAAGCAGTCTTCAGTGACTTCATTAATTCTTTGGGACCAAAGTCAGAGGCAATAGGAATGACCTTCAGCATTCTCGCAATGGGTTTTACCCACCACCTGTTAAACTGATCTCGGTGCATAATAAATCGTATCCTGCGTTCACTCGCGGCAATAACAAATAGAGCATCCGCAAATGAAATATGATTGGCTACTAGCAAAGCTCCACCTCTCACGGGCACGTTGCTCCTACCAAGAACCTTGACTTTATAGAGAGTGTGAGTGAGAGCCCATAACATAAATCGAGCCAATGAATCTGAAACCAAAAAGACAGCATATATTGTTCCAGCAATAGTAATGGAACCGATAATCCAAAACATTGCACCAGCATCAATGCCTAGCTTTATTTTCATAAAATAAAAAATAAGCGATGCCGAAAGCACTCCGGCCGATGTGAGCCATCCATTAGCTGCAAGAACAGAGCCCTTTTCCCCTTTCTTCGGCAATTGCTGAATAAGTGCCATTATGGGAACAATAAAAAAACCAGCAGAAAAACCTAAAGTTGTTAATAAAATACTAGATCCAACGAAACCAAATCCCAGAAGACCTAACCCCACAGAAGCTCCAGCAATTCCCAATGATCCTAGTGGTATTAATCCATACTCTATTTTATTTCCTGAGAGATAACCCGCTGATACACTTCCCAAAGCAATACCTATCGCCATACAAGCGCGCATAATGCTTATTTTAAAATCATCTAATTGGAGAACATCTTTCCCAAATACCACTAATGTGGGTTCATAAAATGCACCAATAAGCCAAAAATAGACGCTACCAACAATAGCCAAAGTAAGTACGCGATTCTTTGATACCAAACTGAGATTCTTCCACAGCTCTTTAACAAAATTCCACTCAATTTTTTTAGATGGATTAGCGGCCGGCTTTCTCTCCATCAATCTCGAAATTAGGGCCCCAAAAATAGCCAGAAAAATTAGAATAAATCCACATATCCAAACCCTTTCCGACCCTAAAGAATTGCTCAAAAATCCTGCCGCCGTGCCCCCAGCTATTATACCAAAAAACGTGCCTAAACTAAAAATACCGTTGCCCCAACTAAGTTTATGATTTGGTAATATTTCAGGTAAGGATGAATACTTAGCCGGACTAAATACGGCGCTTTGGACGGACATCAAAAAAATCACTGCCAGCATTAAATTAAAATTTAAAGTCATCAGTGCAAAGCTTCCAAAAACCATGATGAAAATTTCTGCACGCTTTGTCCATGTGATAACCTTAGCTTTCGACGTTCTGTCTACGAGGCAACCAGATGTCATGGAAAACAAAATGAAAGGCAGTGAGAAAACTATGCCGATCAGAAACAGTCGATAATCTCTATCTTCTACATTTATACCATGAACGTTGATACTAGTGAAGATAACCAAAAACTTAAACAGGTTGTCACTGAAAGCGCCCTGTGCTTGAACGATGAATAAGGCCCAAAAATCTTTAAGACTATGAGTTGTATTGCCCTTAGTGATTGTGGGGGAATCGGTCATAAAATTCGTGTCGAATTAATAGACTATCATAACACTACTTTTTGTTAATGCGCATTGATTATAATAATGCGTTGATTGATTCTAGTAATATTACCTTTTTCCCATAACTTGAATTCAACTTATAACAGACAATTTAAAATAGTTGATTTAGCTATGAGTTTAGACTTACTAATCAAATATAAGTAATAGTAATGCTTCAATTATCAATCTTCCTCAAGTTTGTATCTACAGTGCATATCTATCCTTTTGATCCACTAATGCACCTTTATCAATAACTGATCCATATC
>CABXDI010000055.1 GCA_902510815.1 uncultured Verrucomicrobiota bacterium
CAAAATTTTCTGGTGAGTAGAGGAACAGACGGTCACCACTTTGAGGGTCCAATTTACTCTCAGATTTTGCAATGGTCATGAAACCTCCTCCAGCAAGAACCTTTTCTGGAAGAATATATTGATTTTCCTCATTACCATTGATTCTGGCTCTGAATTGACTAATGGGGACCGGATCAGAACCAGTATTCTGGATTTCGAATGTCCAGTCATCTTCCGAATTTCCTGCAACTTCACTTAACCTAATCGAAGGATTAGCGGATGGATTGGGTAGAGTCTGAAGCAAATCAAGCTCCATACCCATGACCACGTCACTGCTACCTGAATTTGCCTGATGAACTTCTACCGAGATACGGTTCTGGCCTGACCTTAATCCGGAAACCGCTATACCTATCGGTTCGGATCTTTTGGCCTCTGAACCGGAAGAGGCCATTGTGCTTGAGTTCACTTCACCGAACGGCATGTTATAGCGGTAAACTTCTTTTCCATTAATATAAAATATCGCTCCGTCATCTATGAGGTAGGTTAGTTGGAGTTCGTAAGCATTACTGAATTGAGTTTCAGTGAGATTAAATTCCGTTTCAAAGTAATATGTAATGACGTAAGGATTGTTGGATGAAGTTCTTATGAGTTCGGTCCCGATATCAACCTCGAGACGGTTCTCCCTAGCATGGACTCCTGGACCAAATTTCCATTCTTCTGATACTGAGTGCCCTTCATTTGCCCATTCGGAGCCCAGATCGACTCCGCTTTCATTGAATCTCCAACCCTGATCGAAACTGAGGATTGGAACCTTAATGGTCGGTGGGGGTAGATTGCTGTCCTGAAAATTAATTTTCCCTGGAGTTCCTGAAATTTGAGGGCTTGAGGTCCAGTTCTCTGGAGGTGAACTGGCGGTCATAGGTATTAATTTTGAAAGGGTCGCTCCGGACCCGTCAGCGCTGACGGGCCATGGGTCCTTATCGTTGTAAGTGATTTGGTCCATTATTCTTCTGTTATTGTTTTTTAGGCGGATAGTTTCACCGGCATTGTCCAGACGGCCCTCATAAGGTCCCAGTACCTGGGCCAGACCGGACACTTCCTTAATTGTTTCAGGATCAAGTGCAATGACCATGTAGGAACCGCCTTCGATGATCGTATTTTTGTTAAAGGAATAATCGACTCCTCCTGTCAATTTCCATCCCGTGAGGTCAACGTTGACGCTGTTTTGATTATAGATTTCGATGAATTCGAGGAGATGATTATTGTCTGCCGGATGATAATTAATTTCGTTAAATACCACGATCGAATCGATAGCATTTGATTCAATTGGTGCTAAAGCAATAAATGGAAAGAGGGCAATGCCTAATGAGCGTAATAGGGATCGTTGCATAGATTGTGATTTGTGCTCGTCATTGTGAACGGGTAATTGGCTATTTGTGGGGAGACTTGGATTCTGTACGAAGGCAAAAAAAAAGCAATCCATTACAGTTAAAAGATCATCGCTCATGAAAAGAATTGACGATGTATTGGTAAGTCCTGTGCAGACCTTTGCCGGTGTACCTTAATGTTAGGTAATCAGGAATAAAATGTCCACGTACCGTAGACCGTTATAAATTTAGGGTGATTTTGTAATTGGTTAGTTTGATTCTTGAATTTAATATCAAACGCATGAAACCAAAAATGTCATTTCGAGTGATCTGTGCATTTATGGGATTTTTACTCCTCTTCATGGTAATTTCACTGATTGTCATAAATGGCAATAAGGATGAGGCGCTTGAAATTAAAGAACTATTATTAATATTCGGAGTATCTACATATTTTTTATATTATGCTTTTTGGCAGGGAAGAAATCGAATTCCCGAAACAGTAAAAAAAGCAGAGTCGGGTGATCTTGAATCTCAATTACAGCTAGCCCTTCATTTCAGTTGGGGTGAAAAAGCAGAACCAAATTTTAAAGAAGCTTTTAAATGGTATATGATGGCAGCCGAACAGGGTGATGCTGGAGCTCTTCACAATTTAGGGGGCATGTATTTAACCGGCAATGGAGTTGAAGAGAGTCCGGAAAAAGCGTTCAAATTATTTTATAAATCGGCAGAAACAGGGTTTGAAAATGCTCAACATACTGTAGGTCAGATGCTTTACGAGGGAGTGGGCACACAGATAAATAGAGGCGAAGGAATTAAGTGGCTTCGTCTAGCTGCTCAACAAGAGCATGAAGAAGCTGAGGCGATATTAAACAAGATTTTAAAAGAAGAAGGCCAACTCTAACCTCCTGCCCACCTGCCATGGACCGTTATAAATTTAGGGTGAATTTGTAATTGGTTGGTTAGTAGTGCGGTGTTAGGATTTTAAACCATGAAGAATTTACTGCTATCCGCTGTTCTTTTAACACTGCCCCTGCTTCTTGGGGGGTGTGGGGAGAAGGATAAAGTTGAACCTGTTGCTGAGGTTAAGACTGAAATACAAAGTGTTAATCAGAAAGAAACAGAAATTCGTAATAATGGTATTCTTTATCTCAAAGGCTCAGACTTACCTTATTCTGGTAAAACTTTTCGCCTCCATATAAATGGACATAAGGAAAGTGAAATAATCTACAAAGATGGCAAGAAGGAAGGACTAAAGACTGTGTGGTATGACAATGGGCAGAAGTGGTTTGCAAATAACTACAAGGACGACAGATTGAATGGATTAGCAACGGGATGGCATAGAAATGGGCAGAAGAGTTCGGAAGTAACCTTCAAGAACGACATACGGAATGGTTCATCGATTGAGTGGTTTGCAAATGGAAAGAAGTTGGCTGAACAAAATTTCAAGAATGATAAACTAGTAGGTCATCAAAAATATTGGAATAACAAAGGCGAATCTGTTGATTCCTATAATGAAGCGGTTGCTAAAACTAATCCCAAAAAAGGTAAACTAAAAAAAATCAATAAAGTAATAGATCAAGAAGCTGTCGCGCTTTTCGAAGCTTTCGAAAAAGGAGATCGATATACTGGTGATTTGGTTAAAACAGTTAAGCAACACATAGCTGCTGGCACTGACTTGAATGCAAAAGTTGATCGTTATGGATTTACGCCTTTGCATCATTTGGCTGGAGAAAGTCTACGTGATTTAGAAAGAACAAAAACGTTAATAGAACTTCTTATTTCCAACGGTGCTAATGTTAATGCACTTGCTAATGCAACTTATGCTTACAAACAGCGCACTCCACTAGACATTGCAAAGAAAAAAGTGGAAATGGGTTTACCTCCAGTATATTTAAAACTTCTTCGCAAGCACGGCGGCAAAACGGCCAAGGAGTTAAAAGCTGAAGCAGAATAACTAACGACCCATAATTCATGGTCAGTTCTTAGGAGATCCAATTCGAAAAGAGGATAAGTGGTAATAATATTTGGGATTCTAGCAAAATTTGATACTCTTATAACGTGAACAAGTTGTTCTAAAATATTATGACACGGACCCTATCTCTTCTATTCCTTTTCGCCCTTTCCCAGATCGGCCTTTTTGGTAATGTCTTTCATATCTACTCTCCGAGCTCAATGAAAAATACTCTTTGGGTTGTGAAGGCGACCCCGCAAGGCGAAGGCCTCAGGCTTGAGGTTGCTAAGAAAGTGGAGCTCGACTTTTCGGGACGAGTCATTACTGCTCATCCTAGCAAGCCTCTTCTTTATATAACCGCCACGGGTGGAGATCCTGGAAAAGTACCAGGAGCTGTCGTGTTTCTCGAGAAGGACAGTTCCTACCAGAAACATCAGAAAGTAAATTTTAACGATGGGGCCTGCTACCTGAGCATCGACAAAGAAAACAGACACATACTCGGAGTGAGTTATAGAAACGGGCGACTAAACGTCTATCCTCTTGATGATAATGGGATACCCGGCAAGGCCGTCACTACGATCGACGAAGGCAAGAGAGAAGCTCATTGCGTTCTCCTGCCCCCCGACGGCAAGAACATCTACGTTCCATACGTAAAGGGAAACCTTGCTCTGTTGCAGTATGCTTATGATGGCAAGAGCGGGAAGGTCACCGCTCTCGAGCCCAAGGACGCCAAGCCCCCGCTCGGATCAGGCCCACGTCATATGGCTTACCACCCCACCATGCCCATGGTCTATTTTAGCAATGAACAGGGTATCGGACTTTCAACTTACCGCAGGGAAGCCAACGGGCAACTCAAGGTGGAACAGGACATCAGTATCCTGCCACCCGGCATGTCGAAGATAGGCCTGAGCGCTTCGGACCTAATTATCACACCGGACGGGAAATTCCTCTTTGCCGGACTGCGCGGGCACCGCCAGGATTTTGACCGCATCTCCCGATACCGGGTTCTGGAAGATGGCAAAGCCGAATTCATAGGCTTGACCGAATCCGATAAAATTCCCTGGGGACTGACGCTCTCCCCAGATGGCAAATTTCTTCTCGCTTCTGCAACCACCGGTGCCAGCCTGACAGCCTACAAGATATCCCCAAACGGAAATCTTAAGAAAGTTGCATCGCTAGTTTGGGATTCGGGCATGACCGACTTGGTGACGCGATAATCCTGCCCTTCTTCCTTATCCCTCTAATGGTTAACCAGAGTAGAAGGTAATTGAAACTGCTATTCAGAGCCTTTTACCTTCTTGAGTTTTCGGGGGAATAAGATCTCCGCCCAAATTGGCTTGTGATCAGACAAAGGCTTTTCTAATTCGATTATGCCTCCGGAAGTTGCCTCGGCTCCAGACAGCTTGTTGTACAAAATGTGATCAATCACACCCAAATTATTTTTGGGATTCTGGGCGTTGTATGTAAATTCCTTGGAGAGATCAATCTTCAAATCGTACCACGTTGGTCTAAATCCTGCCACCTCGACTGTTTTCATGGCAGCATCACCAATTTTATTGTTGTAATCCCCAACGACGATAACCCTATTAGTTGCCTCCTGCGGTAGAACCTTGGTCGCAAGGCTATACGCATGGCCATCATTTGCGCCCGACTTACAGATATGAAGCGAGTAAAATGCGAATGAAACTCCATCAATCTTAGTCACGGCTCTGACAACCGACGCGGGATTCCAGCCCCTGCCCGTGAGCTTGTGTTCTTCACCACCTTCTAACGGTGTCCTGCTAAGAATCGTCTTGTACTTATCCTTGTGATTTGCCGAAGAGATCTTGCCCACAAAACTAAATTGCATTCCAAGAACCTTGCCGACGCGAGCCGTCCAATCACCATCTGGGGCTTCGTCAAAACCTATAATATCGAGCTTATACGGCTTGAATATCTCTCCAATTTGTTCCGGGGTCGCGCTTTTGCCGAACTCAACATTATAAGAAGCAACACGAACCGTAATAGGCTTATGAGGCACTGGAGCGGCAAAGCATGGTGTTACTCCGCACAAACACGTAACCAAAAGGGATAATATTTTTATGGCTCTCATTCTAAGTTCCTTATATTCGATAGATTCTTTTTTCACGCTACCCCTTAAAAGTAATTCTTATCGGCGGCGCATGTTACTCAATGTCTTCTAGTTCTTCAAGCTGACCTTTATCAAATCACCGTGCTGCTTATGTATGCGATTGATACAGTGCAACTCTAGGTGAGCAGAAGTTTTAGTAAGCTTCATATCGACCCAGCCATGCGCATGACCTTTTCCGAAATAGTAGCTGACTGCCGGTTGGTTAATGAGATGGAGATGTTCTAGTCGATCATGCTGCCACTCATGCGTATGTCCATAGAAATAAGCTTTAGCATGCTTGCGTTCAGTAAGAACTTTCAACAGAGACGATCCATCACGCATGCCCTTGATAGGACGCACGCCGCGATTGTTATACGGGTTATAGTGGCTAAAAATAAGAGCTGGCTTATCTGATCTTTCGTCGAGTTGTTGAGCGAGCCAGTTCAACTGTTTGTCTCCTAGGGCTCCATTTCCTGAATCCAACAGTACGAGGTTAGCGTGCGGCAGTTCAATCACGCCCGCCTGAACTCCCATATGCTCTTTCTTAAGGAACGGGAGTAATTTCCACAAATTCCAACGATTATCGTGATTGCCGATTGTCACATGAATGGTAATGCCCGCGGCACGAATCGGCTCAACAAGTTTGAGAAACTGTTTGTACTCTGCTTCAGAACCCCTGCCGAAGGTGCAATCACCGTTAACGATCAGGTGAGCGGGTCGAGGATTGAGTGCGATTACGCTCTTGGCCGACTCTACAATGCTTTTCACTATATGCACGCTTTCATGCTCTCCCTCCTTGACGGCCGAACCAGGCCACTTTGTACCTGGGTAGACAAGATCCGGATCGGCACTGATATGCGTGTCCGCAAGCAAAGCAACTCGGTTTGGGTCCAACCCAAAACGTTCGCTACCCGCAGCGGCAGCCAACTCGTAAGGCGTCATCATTGCCGCACCTCCAAGAGCAAGCGAACCCTTAACGAATTGACGGCGAGTGATCGGCGGTAGAATAATTGGCATTTTAAGTGATTTAAGGTAGCTCCTACGGTTGGATTCGAACTAAAGGCAACCAAACTGAAAGTCAAAGGTTTAAGAATTATGGGACACGCATTTCAGGCTTGGGTCGTCTTTCGTTATCTAAAGTTGACTCACAACTAATTAATCATCTGTATTGTCTTCGCCAAGCGGAACATCTTCTTTCCTATATCTTCCAAATGTAAAAACAAAAAATCCTATAAGACTAATGCCAATGCACCCAATACCTATCCTCTGCCATAAAATAATAGATTTACCTACGTGTTCAGGCAAGTCAGTAAAAAAGGCGTATGATATTACTATTCCAAAAATCATCAATACGATTGAAGTTATAAAGATATCTTCAAGCCGCTTGGCTGTCTTTAGCTCTTCCTTGGTTAACTCATCAGAGAAGTCGTAACGATTCCACGAGCGCCTTTTCCAGACATTTTTCTTCCTCATAATTAATGAAAATGGCTAATCAAATCAACAAAGGCAACAAATAACAATTGGGTTTTGATTAGGTTCATTACCTGCCATCCGCCCCTCATTCATGGTTCCTTGTTCGGGGGTCGTTAGCCACCAGCCCCTGTTCCCGTTATGATCTTCGGGGGCTTTTGTAATTGGTCGGTTAGTTATACGGTGTTAAGGTTTTGGGGTGAATTCATGCCAAGCCCTTCTTGCTGTCTGTGTCTGTGCAGTTCTGCCACTTCACAGTGCTGATCTCAGCGACCTTATTTACACCACGACTGACGTCAAGGTCACCATCACCGATTGTAAAACTGTAGCCTCTGGCGAACTGGTGATCCCTGATACCATCGAGGGCAAGCCCGTCACCAGCATCGGGGGTGCTGCCTTTAGGGGATGCGCCAGCCTGACTAGCATCACGATCCCAGATAGTGTCACCAGCATCGGGGGTGCTGCCTTCAGTTACTCTAAGAGCCTGACTAGCATCACGATTCCTGATAGCGTAAATACTATCGGGGAAAGGGCCTTCTCTGACTGCAGGAGCCTGACAAGTATCACGATACCTGAAAGCGTCACCAGTATAGGGAGGAAAGCCTTCAGTTATTGTACCAACCTGACAAGTATCACGATCCCTGATAGTGTCACCAGCATCGGGGGTGCTGCCTTTAGGGGATGCGCCAGCCTGACTAGCATCACGATCCCTGATAGTGTCACCAGCATCGGGAGTGGTAACTTCTACGGCTGCACCAGCCTGACGAGTATCACGATCCCTAATAGTGTCACCAGCATCGAGTTTAATGCCTTCCTAAGGTGCACCAACCTGACGAGTATCACGATCCCTAACAGTGTTACCAGCATCCGCTTGGGCGCCTTCGGTGACTGCACCAGCCTGACCGAAGTAACATTTCTTGGGGATGCTCCGAAAGAGGGTAAAGAGGTTTTCAAAGACTCTGTTCCAACCATCTACCGCGAACCCAAAGCCAAGGGTTGGGGTGATACTTTTGCAGGACGACCTGTAAAGTTGATTAGCAGCGAAGCATTAGCCGACTCGATCGAGCGTAAAGTTGAGCTTGCTCAATTTGAGTCAGCATTAAGTTTAATTGATAATTTCCTTTTGAAGTACCCAGATGATCCTAAGGTTGACGAGATAAAGACTCTTAGGGATAGAATAAATAAGTTTCAACAGTTAGAGGATTTTTCTGAGTAAAGATTTCAGTAAAGAATCTTTAAGGAGTCATTTTCCTATGAAAGAAATTTAGCCGAATTTTTTGGAGAGAATTTCTGAGAACTCCTTGCTCCTGATTCATGGTCCCTTGTTCGGTGATAGGGAGGGGTGTCCAAATTGCGTGGACCGTTATAATTTTAGTGTGCGTTTGTAATTGGTTAGAATTACGTGGGGTGTTAGGATTTAAAAATGAAGATCATTTTTATTTTAGCAATTTGCTGGTTTCTTTTGCTATTCCTCACTGTCGCGGGGATGCCTTATGGTGAATCTTTTCTTCTATTCATAGGCTCTCCGTTATTTGCTTTAATTCATACTTTTTACTATCGTCACGACCATTCAGGGTGGGGATCTTTTGCGCTAAAGTGGTTTTTTAAGTCAATTGGAATTTTCATACTTTCATTATTAATTATGGGATTCATAGCCGAGAACATATTGAATAAAGGTCTCTAGAATTATGAACCCCGCGCGCCTGCTAGTCTTGTTAGTAACACTGCCACTGCTTCTTGGAGGGTGTAGAGAGAAGCATGAATCTACTACTGAAACTGAGCCATTTGAGGAAAAACAGCAGGCAGTTCCTAAGATTGCTGGTTTACCTCTTTTGCCAGAGACCATAACCAAAGAATTTATTATGGATCTATGGGCTAAACCACACGACGGGAGCGATATAATCGAAGAATTTTCGGATAAACAGGCCCGCGAAGGAATCTGGAAGGTTATATCAAATCGCGGCCCGCGTAAGGGAGAAATTATCGACACCATTGAGTCAACAATGACTCTGAAGATGGTTGATCGCCGTTACAGTGTTTGGGAATGGCGTGAAGGCGAATTCCTGTCACATACTGTAAGTACATATGATTATAATTCTTCCAGATACCGCTGGTGGAGTACATCTTCCGAGTGGCCATCAATTTCCGAACAGTCAGGGCAACGGGATTCGCGAAACCTAATAGAATGGAAGGCTGTTAACTTTTCTGATTCTAAGCTACAATCGAGCATGCAAACAACATTCATCAGTGAGGACGGCAAGAAGTTCAATGTGATTGGAAAGTCCACACGTAACGGTGAAGTGGTTGCTTACACGACAAGTGAATTTACTTGGCATTCTGAATTACCGGAAGAACACAGATCGCGGTGAGCTAAAAACCAATCCCTAATTCAAGTCCCCTAGTCCAAGTGCCTTGGACCGTTATAAATCTACGGGACTTTATAATTGGTTAAAATAAGTGTCATGTTAGGATTTTGGGATGAATATTTCAATACTGTTTGCTGCCAACCCTCCTCCTAGAATAATTGATATTATAAATAATACTGCCAACGAAACTAGGATTCCTAGAAACCATAAATGAATCAAACTAATTCTCATTAGAAAAACTGATCGTCTTGTTGGTTTTTTTAAAATCTCCCTTTTAGAAATTCTATATGTGAAAATCAGAAGGATTAATATTGTGAGTGCTAAAAGAACAACAATAAATTCTCCCACTATATCAAGGTTAAATGGATCTTGAGAGAGCCAAACCGGTAAAGCAATAAATAACAATGAATAGATGGCTCCAAAACAAATCAAGAACCCCAAGTTTCCTGATTTTTTAAGTGGGTTTTCAGTTTCAAATTCAAAAGCTTTTTTATTCACATTCCATGCCAAATATACCGTGGTACAAGTCCATAAAACCATAATTAATACGAATCCAATTTCATCCCCTAGCCATCCAAAACTTCCCATCAGATCTATTACCATAATTGTTGTAATGTTAGCATTTTTCTCATGAAAGTCTACTGTGGATTAGTAATTGGTTGGTTTTTTAATATAAAATTTAA
This sequence comes from uncultured Verrucomicrobiota bacterium, assembly GCA_902510815.1. Lineage (GTDB taxonomy): Bacteria > Verrucomicrobiota > Verrucomicrobiia > Verrucomicrobiales > DEV007 > EC70. Next base: position 9,927 of record CABXDI010000055.1, read on the forward strand.
TATTTAGCGAATGGAAAGAAAGTCACAAAATTGAAACAATCATCACTGATTCATGGTCAGTTGTTCGAGGTCGTTAGCCCCCAGCCACTGTTCCCATATTGGGTATAGGTAGAAAAAAATCCAAGTTTGATTATCGAAAGTGAAATTGTACTAATCACCTAAGTTTATTTTAATCATGAAGAGCAACTCTCTCATAAAAACTTCAGCATCGATTTCAATCATTATAATTATTTTGACGGTTTGTTCAATTCTCTTTGAAATATCTTCTGTTACATCAAAAAACTTGAGTGAAAAATTGAGTGAAATGTTGCCTCAGTCCATCCTAATTGCCTCTGCATTGATTAGCTTAACTATTTGTGGAATAGGTCGCAAATAACTAGTTAATAACTCAAATTATTTGAATAAGAATTCAATGTAGTAACCCCACAACATCCCTAATACTACGCTCCAACCCGACTTTTTCAACCCAATCACTATGAGACATCGACGACTCCTTATAACATTTCTAATTCTTTCGAGCGCCCCGATCAAAACCGCGGTCTTAGACGCTCGCACATGGACCGAGGTTGGCACAGGACGAAGTTTCGAGGGCGCCTTCATCAAGATCGAAGACGGCAAAGCTGTCGTCCGTCGCAAGGATGGTAAGGTCTTCAGCGTTCCCCTTGCGAGGTTGAGCGGTCCGGATCAGACATTTATCAAAACTGCAACGAAGGACGTCACTGAACCTCCACAAGCAAAGACGACTGGGGCTACGAGCGACGGTGCATTTGCTCAATACGCTCCGCCGGTGATGGTCAAAGCGACCGCGATCAAGGGTAAGGGCAAGGATCGTAATGCCGGGCTAGAGGTGAAGAATATCGGAACAAAGAGCATTACCTCCTTCGTTGCCCAAGTGCAGTACCTCAATGCGGACGGCGGCATTGGGAAAGATATTCCACACACCCAATCCGGGTTTTTCGGACAGTCCAAAACCAAGCTCAGTCGTGCTAAGACCTACACCATCGAGGTAACCAGTTTCTTCATGCAGGATGACACCGCATCAATCAATGGAGTGGTCACTTCAGTGGATTTTGACGATAGGACCAATTGGCCCGCGATGCCTGATACCCCACCATCTAAGAACGGCGACAATCCCGTTTCTGCCAAAATGATCGGCGTGGTCGGCTCGGGCAAGACGTCTATTCCTGCCGTCGCCTGCTTCAACTACGGAAGCAAGCCGATCAAGGGTGTCCAGTATCGGATCGAATATCTTGACGCGGCGGGGGAAGTGGTGAACCGGACCAATTACGGACACTCCAACGCAGAAAAGCCAATCATGGAGAAGGGCAAGGGGAAGGTCATGATTGGTGGTGAAAGTCCGGCTGAGGAAGCCGTAACCGCCCAAGTGACTATTCGTAGTGTTACCTTCATGGATGGCAGCAGGTGGAGCCCTTGAAAAGAATTGACGATGTGTTTTACACTATTATAATTGGGCAAACATAGCTATTGGATGTCTACCCCTAAAGTTACTATCTACCATTACCCAAACTGAGGATCCTCTAAAAATGCCTTAGCGGTCGCTGAGGAACTAGGAGTCGATCATGAAGTTATACTTTACATAAAAACTCCACTTGGGGAAAAAGAACTCAAGGCCATCATTGATGGTTTAGAAGACCCAGTCGAGGATTTGGTAAGAAAGGATTCAAAGTTTAAAAAACTCGAGCTTGATCCAGAACATTTTGTCGATAACTCAGATGCAGTTATTGAAATATTGTTAAAGCATAAACAGCTCTTACAGCGTCCAATTATTGTGAAGGGAAAAAAATCCATAATTGGGAGACCAAAGTCTCGTATTAATGATTTCTTAGCTTAATTTTTTTCACAAGGAAGAAGAGCTGCGGGAGGCCTGCCGACACAAATTATTAATGCCCTTAACAATTTAACAGACGCTCCCACAACTCATATATACCCCAAATAATATACGCCTTTGATCAATGGCTTGGATCTAAAATTCATTGAATAAAAACGGCGATACGGCTTACCGAATCATATCAAAGAAATAGCCAATTCTAGGAAAGTATTTCTTTAATCACGTGACCATGAACGTCAGTGAGGCGACGCTCAATGCCGTTATGATAAAAACTAAGCCTCTCATGATCCAAGCCCATGATATGCATAACTGTCGCATAAAAATCATAAACAGTGGCAACGTTCTCAACGGCTTTGTGACTGAAGTCATCCGTGGCACCATAACTAAAAGGCGCTTTAACTCCGGCTCCAGCCAACCATGAAGTGAAGCCTGAGGGATTATGATCTCGACCACTTGCGCCTTTTTGAAAGGTTGGCATTCGCCCAAATTCTGAATTGAAAATAACCAGCGTATTTTCAAGTAATCCTCTGGCCTTCATGTCTTTCAACAATGCGGCAGTCGGCTGGTCGAGCACTGGCCCGTGAATGGAATACTGCTCTTTAATCTTTTTATGGCCATCCCAATTACTTACCCCCTCACCACCTGTCTGGTAAGCTCCATTAAATAATTGAACAAACCTGACTCCCTTCTCAATGAGTCTCCGAGCCAAAATACAATTCTTTCCGTAAGCCGCACGCAAGTCCTTAATTTTATTACCTGATTGATCTGCTCCATAATCTCGCAAAACGTGAGCTGGCTCTGAGGAGATGTCAGAAACTTCAGGAATACTCATCTGCATCTTCGCCGCTAATTCATAACTGGCTATTCTAGCAGCGAGTTCACTATCTCCAGGATACTCCTTAAGGTGTCGCTTGTTTTGCCTTTTAAGAAAGGCCCTTGTTGCATTATCAGTTAAATCACTAATTCCTTCAGGCCTTACAATATTTCGTACGGGCTTTGATGCATTAAATTCAGTGCCTTGAAAGGCTGCAGGAAGAAAACCGGGACCCCAGCAATTGACACTGGACTGAGGAGTTCCTCTAACATCAGAAATAGCCACGTAAGCAGGCAAGTCTTCAGTTTCACTTCCAAGAGCATAAGTCAGCCATGACCCTGCACTAGGGAATCCATCAAGCGTGAAACCAGTACACATAAAGTTCTCACCTGGTCCGTGCGTATTCGTCTTGCCTGTTAGCGAGTGAATTTGTCAGTGAACACTCACTTTCAGATTTTTGTAGAGCTATGTTTAACTC
>CABXDI010000056.1 GCA_902510815.1 uncultured Verrucomicrobiota bacterium
CTCGCCCTCAGAAACTGAACTCTCTTCAGAGACAGATTCTTCTTTTTTTGGAGTTGAAGCAGACTCCGATTCACCAGGTTTACCAACAGAACTTATAATAGTTAAGCTTAGATTATCTCCTTGTTTCTGATCGGATGAAACACCAAATAATATATGCGCGTCATCATTAACATACTTAGACATCTCATTCATAAGAAGCTCAACTTCAAAGAGAGTAGTCGATTCTCCTCCGCTAATGTAAGCAATTAAGCTACTTGAATGATTAAGCATTTGCCCTTTATCAAGGAGCGGATTTTTAAGAGCTGCTTTAAGAGCTTCCTGAGCCCTATTATCACCAGACGCTTGACCATAACCAAAAAGACAACGCGAGCTTTCATTCTTAAGTGCTGTTAAAAGATCATCCATACCAATTCGAATCAACCCTGGCTGAGCGACTAACTTAATTATAGCACCAACACTCTGACCAATAATTTGATCTGCTGCGGCAAATGCCTGTTGAATTCCTTCCTTAGGCACAACCAGTCCTCCCATCCTATCATTCTCAAAGGTCATTAATGCGTCAGTACATTCCGACATCTGCGTTAATGCATCATTAGCTTGCTGTAACCTTCTGCGACCTTCAAAAGAAAACGGCATCATTACGAAACCAACAACAAATGCCCCTGCTTCCTTCGCAATCTTTGCGATAATTGGCGCAGCTCCAGAACCTGTTCCACCGCCAAGGCCAGCACATATAAAAACTAACGATTTACCCTTTAATGCTTCTTTTATCTCATTGACAGCTTCCTGAGCGGCTTCTTCTCCAAGTTCAGGATCTCCTCCAGCTCCCAAACCCTGGGTCAATTTTTTACCAAGTTGAATAGTATCCTGAGCAACAGATGAAACCAAATCTCTAACATCAGTGTTTAGAGCTAAGAGTTCACCCTCGTCAATTCTTTCATGCAGGGCGATTCTGTCCAAGACGTTACACCCGGCGCCTCCAATACCAATAACTTTGACTTTTTCAGGCTCCAGTGCTGGGGCTCCTTCTGCAGGTTTTCTATCGTATTCTAGCATTTATTACCTTTTTTAGTTAAATTATCGATTTATTCCAGATTAGCTCCTCCAAAAATTCCTCCAAGCTTTTTCCCAATTTTTGTAATCAATTTGTCACTATCTGATTTATCTGAATCAATCATTTGAGCATATCGAATCAAACCCATCGATGTTGCTAATTGAGGATTTTCAAATGGAGCTGCCGGACCACTCATACTATTAATTCTAGCAAGAGACACAGGAAGCCCTAAAATCTGCTCAGCTAATTTATCAATGTCTTTTAATTTACTAGCTCCACCGGTGAGAAAAACGCCTGCACCAAGAGTGTTCAAATCGTCATGTTTTGTTATCCGCTCCTTTAATTGTTCAAAGAGCTCAGTTGCTCTAGCATTAATAATCTGATTGAGCATCTCTTTGTCGATCTCAAAGCTTGAAGAAAGAGGATCATCTTCTAGGACAACAGAATCAGAAGCACTCTCTTCAATTAGTGCTCCACCGTGCTCAACTTTGAGTTTCTCTGACCTCGTAATTGGGATTTTCATCACCACCGAAATATCATTAGTAATATGATCTCCACCAACGCCAATACAGCCAGATTGAGCAACCGAACCTCCGGAATACATCACGTAATCAGTAACACCTCCTCCTATATCAATTAGTAAAGCACCTCTATCCTTATGCTCTCTTGAAAGCATCACCTGAGCCGCTGCTATAGGGCTAAACACCACCTCTTCAACCGTAAGTGGTATTTCTCGAACGCACCGAATAGTATTTTGCAAGCGAGTCTTTATACCATGAATAATATGATAATCAGCTTCTACAACCTCTCCTTGTCTTCCTACAGGGTTTTGAACCTTTTCCTGACCATCGACATAATAATCTCTTATAATACTATGAAGGAATACATTCTCCGGCGGCAATTTAATATCACGAGCTATTTCTCTAACTTCATCAAGATCTTCCTCTGTAATCTCACTAACCTCATCAGTTACAGGAATACGAATTGACCCTTTATTACACAAACTTTCAATATGAGCCCCAGAAATCGCCAAGTACACATTACTTATCATGACGTCAGATTTCTCCTCCGCCTCTACAAGGGCATCATTAAGACATGTTTGTGCCGTTTCAAAATCAACTATTTCTCCTTTACGAACTCCTCGAGAAGGGGCTTGACCAATTCCTAGAATCTTAATCGACCCATTTCCCGACACCTCACCCACGACGACGCATATCGTTGACGTCCCTATTTCTAAGCCCGCGTAGATTTTAGATTTTGCCATCTACGCATAGCGTTTACAAAGATGGCAGCTTAGTCAACACTTAGATGATATTAGGAAGAAAAAAACGGCTAAACTCTTCCTCTCTCATTCACTTTCAATAGGAAGAGCCCTAGGAATTTTGACCACTTTATTTAACTTTTTATGCGTTTTGGATTTCTTTTTTCTCTCAGGCTTAGTAGGGATAGAGCTAGTCGTGACCGGAACAGCCCTGGGCACCTTGGAATCTGATATAAAATTATTAGCAAATTTAACTGGGGTATTCCTCTTAACCATAACATTTGCCTCAGCCAAAACTCTGCCTCTTCTGGTCGCTTCGGCTAATAAGAGCTTCAAATCACTAACTTGCCTAGGAATATCATCAAAACCAAAAGTTATTTCTGCTCCAGTATTGATATATCCTATAATTGAAAAATCATTCCTTGAATGCAATGATTCCAAAGCAACTGGAGAACTTTTAAATGATTCCTTAAAATCTACGGCAATCTCAAGCCCTCTTTGAATGGGTATAGAATTTAATCTATTTCCAGGACTCACCTTAGAATATTCTGAAGAAATTATTACAGGAAGACTTTTAAATCTCAAAACAGGCTCCTCTGCGGCAAAAGCATTACCTCCATCATCAAGCAATATTCCTCCAAGAATTCTAAAATCATTTTCTGGTGTCTCTTGACCGCTCAACCAAGCAATCGGGATCCTTTCAGATATTTTAATGGTCATATCACCAGGCATTTCTCTAATGATTTCAACCTCTTTAATCATGGGTAATCCATTAAGAATTCTTTCCTTTGCATCTTTGATATCAATTCGGAGTATATTCTCCCCCAATACAATACCCGAATCTTTTAGAACCCTTGATTGTGGTAAAGCCCCATCAGTTTGATAATTTATATTACGCAAAGAAAACTTTGGACTCTCGAACAAAAACCTGTCGACTCCTCTGTATGAACCCAATAAAACAACAAACAACATTGTTGTTAATGCAGCCCATTTTAAAAACCTCACAAAGAAAATTTTTCTTCTGACACTTACAGATTTCTTAGAGTTGACTTTAACGTTCAAACTCTGCTTAGCACCTTTGCGCGTTGCTTTCCTTTTGCGAGCCTGAGTACGGCCCTTTGATAATAATGAGCGTTTATTCTTTTTCATTTTAATTAATATTTTTTTCTTAACCTCATTGAAAGTTCTGCAATCCTTTCACATAGATCTTCAAAATTAATTCCATTTTCGCTAGCTGCTTTAGGCAACAAGCTTGTCTCAGTCATTCCTGGAATCGTATTAACCTCAAGGACATATGGAGTCTGTTCCTCTGATAATAAAATATCGACTCTAGAATAAATTTCGATTCCTAAAGACTTGTGAGCTTCAATCGCTAACTCCTGAACCATTATGGTTGTCTCATCATCCAGCTCAGCTGGACAAAAATATTGACTCCCATCACCACCAGATAGCCATGGGTATTTATTTTTCATATCATAAAAACCTGATTCAGGTTGTATATGGACTATAGGTAGAGCCTCTCCATTAAGAATTCCAACCGTCAGCTCTTTTCCTGATATAAATTCTTCTACAAGCGCAATTTCATCATATTTTGCAACATCCTTGATAGCTTCATCAAATTCGTAATCGCTCCTAATTATATGAACCCCAACACTTGAACCCTCTTTGGGAGGTTTTATTACGTAGGGCACTGCCATTGTAGGCTTAGCTTCACCATTAGTAGATATAAATTCAAATAATGGAGTATTTACTCCATGCTCAACAAAATTTTTCTTACTTAAAAGCTTATCAAAAGCAATTTCACTGCTTGATGCACCTGCACCTGTGTATGGGATACGCCTTTCATTTAAAATTTTTTGAAGCTCCCCGTCCTCTCCAAAGGTTCCATGAATAAGATTAAATACTAAATCAACCTCATCCTCCAAAATCAATTCATTACTCTTAAGCTCCACATCAATAACCGCCGCCCCTCTCTCAGCAAGTGCCTTAGAGACACTTTTACCTGATGCAATTGATACATCTCTCTCACTCCCTGGACCTCCCATTAATACTGCAATTGTTTTATGATCGACTGACATTATTATTTTTAATAAGTAATTTGCTGTTCTCCAATAATTTGCACTTCTGTTTCAAGTTTTACTCCACATTTTTCTAACGCCCTCTCTTTAACTTCATCAATTAAAGAAAGGACGTCCTCTGCTGTAGCCCCTCCTTCATTAATAATAAAATTCCCATGAACCTCTGAAACTCTGGCGGCCCCAACATTAAAACCCTTCATCCCTATCTCTTCTATTAATTTTCCAGCAGGTATGTGGTCAGGATTTTTAAAAATACACCCAGCACTTGCTGCAATAGGTTGACTAGCCTTTCTTCTCACCATCGAATCTTGAGTTAACTTCTCAATCTCTTTCAGGTTTCCTTTACCCCCTTTAAATACTGCAGAGACTGCATAATTATTCTTTAATTCTGGGACATTCCTATACTTGGCTTTCAACTCTTCGGAAGACTTTTCATGTAACCTACCCTCTGAGTCTAAGAATTTAACTGATACAACTTGATCAAAAGTCTCAACACCCATAGCTCCTGCATTCATTCTTAAACCGCCTCCTACATTTCCTGGTATACCCTCCATCCACTCAAATCCAGTAATCTCATTCTTCTTCGCAATATTACTCAATTTTTTAAACCGAGCACCAACACCAGCAGTAATAAGATCACCTGAAACGCTAACTTCACTAAATTCACCACCCGATGGCCGAATTACAGCACCAGCAATTCCTCCATCACATATTAGTAGATTTGATCCACGACCTACCACTCGCACCGGAACATTCAATTGATCAAAAAATCTAAGTGACTTTGAAAAACTCTCTATTGTAATTGGTTCAATCCAATACTGGGCAGGTCCTCCTACTTTTAATGTAGTATGCCTCCTCATTGGTTCATATATCCTACATTCCGTAACAGGGTCATCGAGTTCCCTTCTCAACTTATCTAAAACCTCAAGATCTCTAGCTAAAATAGATCCCACTTCATGAATATTACCGGCCCCTAATATCAAAATATTGTCGCCAGGCCTAATCTCAGCACCAATAATATGGTGAGCCCTATCAAAACACGTTAATTCTCTTGCATCAACTCCATCCTTTTTAATTACAGAGCGAACAACCGCATTAGCGTCAGCACCATCAATTAGTTCTTCTCCTGCTGCATAAACATCAGTGACAAACAATTTATCCACACCTGAAAATGCAGATGAAAATTTCTCCAGCATCATCTTAGTACGGCTATAACGATGGGGCTGAAAGACACAAATAAGCCTTTCAGGATTAAGTTGTTTTGCCGTCTCTATAGTAGCCTTAATTTCTGTAGGGTGATGTCCATAATCATCAATAACAGAGTAATTTGATGATTTATATAAAACGTCAAACCTTCTTCGAGCTCCTCTAAATTCCGCCATTGCGTTAGAGATCGCTGAAAAATCTACCTCCAATTCAGTTGCAAGCGCTATTACCGCAAGAGCGTTTAATACATTATGCTTTCCTGGTATTCCTAAAGTAACCAAACCCAAAAGTTTTGCACCATCGTAGACATCAAAATCCGTACTACCATCTCTTACTTCTTTAATTACACCTCGAATATTGTCACTCTCTTCGAAGCCATAAGAGATTACATTTTTCCGACCACAACAAAGCGTCCTAGCTTCTAAATCATGAGAGCAATAGATAATTTTTTTTCTACACTTATCTAAATATTCACTAAAGACGCTTCTAATTTCTTCAATTCCATTTTCATAATGGTCCAAATGATCCTCTTCAACATTTAATAGTATTGCATATTCGGGATCATAACTCACTAAAGTTCCATCGCTTTCATCACCTTCTGCGATAAAATAGTCACCCTCACTATCCCATAATGCATTTGTTCCAAGTATTGGAACCTCTGCCCCAACATAGTGAGAAGGTTTTCCTTCCCCAGCTCGAAGAACTTTTGCCGCTAAAGATGATGTCGTTGTCTTTCCATGAGTTCCAGCAACTATTATACTTTTTTTTGTAGCCATTATTGCAACAAGAGCATCCGCCCGTCTGAGCATTGGTATACCCATTTCAATTGCTTTATCGTAAACAACATTACCTGGCTTAACTGCCGAAGAGTAGATAACCAACTCCACATCACTTACTTGCTCTGGGGAGTGTGCCCCATAAAAATTTAGACCTAATTTAATAAGCCTTTCTGTTTCTTTTGTGTCTGCCTTATCAGATCCGCTAACCGTATGGCCTAAGTTCAATAGAAGGCCTGCGATCCCACTCATCCCAGAGCCAGCAACCCCGATTAAATGTATTTTAATCGGATGTTGAGATCCTAAATGCAATCTTTCTGACCAGTTCTCTTTCAATTACAATAATTGTTTATTTTTTCGCATATTCTTTCAGCTGAATCGATAACTGAAAGGCTCTGCATAGATGACTTCATTTTCTTATATTTTTGGTTATTTTCCTCAAATAGTTGATCCAATATTTCAAAGAGTGAATTTGCATTGAGTTTATTTTCAGGCAAAAGAAAAGCCGCACCATTTTTAACATAGTGATTTGCATTTAAAGTCTGGTGGTCATCAGTTGCAAATGGGTAGGGAACCAAAATAGACGGTATCGCATAAGCTGATATTTCGGCTAAGCTTGATGCACCTGATCGAACAATTGCCAAATCTGAAATACTGTAGGCTAAATGCATTTCATTACAGAAAGGAATAACACATGAAAAATTAGGAATCTTCTCATAATGTAACTTTACCCTGTCAAAATCTACAGGACCAGTAATATGTAAAAGTTGAATACCTGCTTTATATATTTTTTCAAGATTTTGAATAATACTTGAGTTAAGTGCCTGAGCACCCTGACTTCCTCCCATCACCAAGATAGTTTTCTTATCTGGATGAAGTCCATATTTTTGTAAAGCTTCAGTTTTTTCATGCTGTTCTCTTAAAACTGATCTAAGCGGCGTTCCTACCACCTCAAAATTTTTATCTTTAAAAAAACTTCCACATGACTCCATCCCTAGAAGAATATGATCAGCCCAACGCGATGCTACCCTATTTGCTTTACCAGGAAAAGCATTCGACTCATGAATAAAATTTTTAGTTTTATAAGATCTACCTGCAAGCAATGGTGGCAAAGAAGTAAACCCTCCCATACCTAAAACGGCATCAGGCTTAAAACTCTTAATGATACTTTTACTCTTGCGATAACTCACAAAAAAACTACTAATAAATTTAATCATTTTAGGAGAATATATCTTAGGCATCCCAATTGACGCTAAGCATTCATGATTAATATCGCTATGACCCTGCATGGCTAATGCATCGATTTCTTTTTTTGAAATAATGAGAAGCGGCTCCCCACCCTTATCAATTAACGCCTCAGCAACAGCAATTCCTGGAAAAAGGTGACCTCCAGTTCCGCCACATGCAATTATCAATCGAAGACTCATCAATTTATATCCTCGGGAGAGTTCTATGCCCTTCTAAAAGTTTACTGTCTGGATCAACAACAGGTTCATGACCTTGTCTATATATGTTAAGAATGATTCCTATCGCAGCCAAACAAAACAATAAATTTGAGCCACCATAACTAACAAATGGCAGAGGCAACCCCTTGTTGGGCAAGCATCCCGTGGTAACAGCTACGTTAAGCAAAGCCTGAAGCGAAATTAGAGTAATTAGGCCAAAGCCTAAAAGTTTACCGAACCTATCTGGCGCAGAATTCGAAATCGACACACCAATAACTAAAATAAGAACAAAAATCAACACCACTGACAACGTGGCCCTAGCCCCCAATTCTTCGCCTATCATGGGAAAAATAAAATCTGTATGAGCAAAAGGCATATACATCAATTTCTCTCTTCCTTCACCTAGACCAAGCCCTGAAAAACCTCCCTCACCCATTGCTAGCTGGGCTCTCCATTGCTGCAATCCAAACCCAGTTTTGTGTGCTTCCAAGTCCAAGAATGCAATAAACCTCTCGAGTCTATTAGGATTAAACCAAACTGCCAATGAAAGAACAACTACAGAAGTACTCGCGGTAGCAATAAACATTTTCTTGTTACTTCCACTAACAAAAAGCAAAACGAGCGAGGCACAAATAAGCAATGCAGCTGTCCCCATATCTGTCTCAACAGCAATTAAAACAACAGGAATAAGGGATATTATTATGGGGTATATAAATCCATACTTAATTTCAGCAGCTCTTTCATGAAATTTTGAACACCACCCTGCCAAAACAAATATTAATGATATTTTAGCAATTTCTGAGGGTTGTATTCGAGCAAAACCTAAGCCAAAAGCCTCGAGTCCTATCCATCTTGAAGATCCATTTGCAGGTTGAGCTATAGGTGGAACAAAACATAAAATCAATGCAGATATAGAGACAATGAACCAAAACCACCTTGATTTATACCAAAAATGATAATCAATCAAAGCAGTTACAGCACATAAAACTATTCCCATTCCTAGCCAAATAGCCTGTCGATTGACATCATGGTAAATATCAGACCTTTCAGATATAAAGACACTCGTACTTAGAAGCATCACTATACCTAAGCCGAGCAAACTAATGATCGAAATAATGAAAACCGTTAAACTTTTCTCTCCCATTTAATACATGTAAAAAGCAATTATTTACGGCATAAGTAATGTTCTCCCTATGCCTAATGTTCTAGGATTAACTCCAGGGTTCAGCTTTAATATCTGGTCTATGCTCACATTATATTTTCGAGCAATACCATAAAGAGTGTCTCCTGATTCAATAGTATATCTGGAACCAAGACCTAATTTTGCAACTGGTACACTACTAGCAATCAATGACGTTACAGGTATCTCCCTAACAACTTTAGCCGAGCGATACTCTGTTTCGACTGATACTGGGATTGCACGAGGAATTATTTTATTATCTGGCTTGCCCTCTGCTTCAGAAAGCAACTGATAACCATCATTCTCCACATCAATTTTTTTACCAATTTCATTAACTTCTTTTATATCATCATCTAAAACATCCGGACTCGCGGTTAACTCCTCAATGGACACAAAATCACCCTCTGTACTATTGTCACTATTAACAACAACATCATCACCATTAATTGACATTTTTGGCTTTGGAATTCTTAGAATTCTTCCACTAACTAAGGGATGCGCTTCATCAATTAGATTTGTTTCTAATATCTCCGTCCTTGAAACCTTATAAGAATCGGCAATAGCTCTTATACTATCTCCCTTTTGAACAATATATTTTTCAAAACCTTCATTATTACCTGTTTTTTGAGTTGCTTCTCGACCTTCTTTTTTCTGAATTTCATCAACTACCGCTTCTTCCGCATCAACGCTAGTACTATCTGGTTTTATAGTAGCAACATTCGACTCATTTGATTTAAACATTTCAAAAGCTAAGATCCCACCAACTGCAACAATGTGGAGAATAAGAACCACAATAAAGGCTCTAGAGAGCTTTATATTTGGAACATCTTTCTTCCAACCTTCTTCCCCAGTAGAATTAGACCTTTGCGTTCTCGCAAAGACATCAATCCATGATTGCCTATCACTTTTACTATCTGTTTGCCTATTATTTTTACTCATATTTTTTCAGGTGATTAGTTTTATTACCGAATTTTTAAATGCATTACCGCGGTCCTCGTATCCTTCAAACATATCAAAGGAAGAAGTTCCCGGTGAGAACAGAATGACTCCAGATTCATTCACAAGATCGAGAGCAACTCTAAGTGCTTCATTTAGGTCTTCTACCAGATGACATTTTGATAACGCCTTCCAATCTTCAGATATTTGGAATTTATTTTCTCCAAAAAGAACTACAGAGTTTACATTTTTGGATACAGTTTCAGAAGCCTCCACATATGAAATACCTTTATCTTTTCCACCTGCCACTAACACAATATCATGACCCTTAAATGAATTAATAGCACTGACCATTGCGTGAATATTAGTTGCTTTTGAATCGTTTATGAATTGCACTCCTTGGGATTCAGCAATCAACTCGCATCTATGAGGCGGAGCCTTATAATCTAGCGCCGCATTAAGTATCTGTTTATTTTCGTAACCTCTAATTTTAGCTACTGCTATAGCTACCATTAAATTCTCAGCATTATGCAAGCCTCGCAACTTCGTCATGCTCTGATCAACTATAACCTCATCATCACTTATTATCTTTGAGCCACTAAGATAATAGTCATTAAATTCATTGTACGCAGAAAAGGTAACTGTTTTAGCCTTTAAATTCTTTGGCTTATCAATCCCATTTACAATGGCCCAATCTTCATCACCCTGATTTATAAAAATCTGCATTTTAGCATTTCGGTAATCCTCCAGCGAGCGATACCTATCTAGGTGGTCTGGTGCAAAATTTGTCCAAACAGCAATGTGAGGGCTAAAGTTTTTTATAGTTTCAAGCTGAAATGAACTTACCTCCAAAACTATGGTCGAATAAGATATATTGTCATTTATAATGTCAGCAAATGGTCTGCCATGGTTACCTCCAATGGCAACCTTTTCGCCGCACTCTTCTAAAATCTTTCCAATAATCTCAACGGTTGTCGTTTTACCATTTGTACCAGTGACACCAATGATTTCTGAATCGCATAAACCAAATGCAAATTCAATCTCACCCAAAATATTAATTCCAGATTTTATAAATGGTTGTACGATTTCCCATTCTAAGCTTATCCCTGGACTCATGATAACAAAATCATAAGACGCTGGATCCTTACAAATTCCCTCTTGACCCAATGCGACACTAATCCCCTCAGCATTTAGGGCCAATACACTTTCTTGAAGTTGATCAGAATACCCAGTATCAAAGAGTTTAACGTTGGCTCCCTCAGATAAAGCTAACCTAGATGCAGCAATTCCACTTTTGCCACATCCTAAGACCGCTATTCTTTTTTCTTTATACTTCAATTTTATCTTAACTTTAAAGTGGCTAATCCAATCAAGGCGCACAACAGAGACAGTATCCAGAACCTAGTTATCACCTGACTCTCATGCCACCCTTTGAGTTCAAAGTGGTGATGAATCGGTGACATCCTAAACAGTCTCTTGCCTCGAATTTTAAAACTTAACACCTGCAAAATCACTGAAGTGGCTTCCATTACAAAAACACCACCGATGACAATGAGTAGAATCTCATGCTTGGAGCAAATGGCTAATGCCGCAAATGCACCTCCGAGACCAAGTGATCCAGTATCGCCCATAAAGACTCTCGCCGGATGACAATTAAACCATAAAAAACCCAGCCCTGATCCAACTAATGCAAGACAAACAATAGTAAGCTCACCTGCAAACCGACTATGTGGGATAAGTAAATATTTTTCTCCTAGTTGCTGATTTCCAACTAAGTAACATAATGCAGCATATGCTAGAGCAACAGAGATTGAACATCCAATCGCCAGCCCATCTAAACCATCTGTTAAATTTACTGCATTAGAACACCCAACAACAATCAACACAAAGAACGGAATGCACATGAATCCCATATCATGAATGATTGGGTTCTTGTTAAACGGCACATACAATTTTGTAATAAATTCTGAAGTGTCTTTGTTCAGATAAAGATACAATCCTGCCACCAATGAAACTAGTATTTGTAACGATAGTTTTGTTTTCGCGCTGATACCTTTTGAGTTTTTCTTCTTAACTTTTTTATAGTCATCTAAAAAACCAACAAAGGATAAACCAATAAAGACAAATACAACTACCAGTACAAAAGGATTACTTAGTCTAGCAAAGAGCAACACGCTTAACATCACAGACAAAACAATAATAGAGCCACCCATAGTTGGCGTGCCGACTTTACTGTCATGCAATTGCGCTAGCTCATTCACCTCTTCTGCGGTTCTTAAAGGTTGCCCAGCTTTCATTGCGATAAGTCTTTTTATTATCGGGGGAGCAACAATAAGACTGACCACAAATGAACAAACACAAGCCATACCTGCTCTTGATGTAATATACCTCAAAAGCTGGATATCATTACCTGTGGTTTCTTTTAAATAGTCGTATAGCCAGGGGATCATGATTTCTCTAATATTGTTAAAACAGCCTCCATCGCTGAAGATCGACTTCCCTTAATCAAAACTACATCACCAGATCTTAATTCACTCTCAAGGAATTGTGCGCAATTCTGGTGACTATCAATATGTATGGCTTTCTTTGCTCCTCTAGCCAGCGCTCCGCGATGTAGCGACTTAGCATTCTCACCTACACTTATGATATATTCTATTCCAAAATCAGCAGCCTCTTTACCCACACTCATGTGATACCTTTCAACGTCTTCTCCTAATTCTGCCATCTCTCCAAGAACGGCAAACTTTCTTCCGTTAGACTTTACATTTTTAAGACATTCTAGAGCAGCTAGCACAGAATCTGGGTTAGCATTGTATGTATCGTCGATATAAGTCACCTTGTTAAAATCCTTAATTTGCAGCCGACCAGAGCTCAATTCTGCATTTAGAAGCCCTCTTTTAATAACATCTACCGACATTCCCTCCCTAAGCCCCACGGCAATCGCCATAAGAGAATTCAAAACCATATGTCTACCAGGGAAAGGCAGACATATTTCTTCATTACACCCCTCACCATTCAGTTTGAACCTTGTACTAAAGCCGTCATCTGAAATGATATCAGCTCTAACGTCTCCA
>CABXDI010000057.1 GCA_902510815.1 uncultured Verrucomicrobiota bacterium
TATCGCTAGGTATGCGGAGGATCAAGCTCATCAGGTTGGTAATAACGAAAAATTCTTTTATCCACATGCTCATAAGTACAGGCATTGGGTTATAAAATCGTTCAATAATGATTTGCCATATAATGATTTTATTCGTTTGCAATTGGCTGCAGATCAGATTGATGAAGTAAGTGTGCAAGATGTTGCCGCATTGGGCTTTCTTGGCCTTGGCCCTCAATACTATGATCGAGGCAGGCTTGAAGTGAAGGCTGAAGAATGGGAGGATAGTGTTGATGTAGTGAGTCGAGGGTTTATGGCTTTAACGGTCGCTTGTGCGCGTTGTCATGATCATAAGTATGATCCAATTAGCGCGGCAGACTACCATGCTTTTGCAGGGGTTTTCGCGAGTACAGAAATTCATAAGCGAGAGGTGGTTTCCGAAGCCGGTACCAAAACATTCGTTCACGTTGTCAAAGATGGAAAAGTTCAAGATTTACCTTTATTCAAAAGGGGGGATGTTAGGGATAAAGGAGATGTTGTTCCTAGATCTTTTTTGAGCATTTTATCAACCAAAGATAAAAAAAAATTTACCAAAGGAAGCGGAAGATTGGAGCTTGCTGAAGCTATTGCAGATCCTAAAAATCCACTAACTGCGAGAGTTGCAGTTAATCGAATTTGGCAAATGCTATTTGGACGCGGATTAGTGCTAACTGCCAGTAATTTTGGTAATCTTGGAACACCTCCTACTCATCCTGAGTTATTAGACCATTTGGCGATTGCTTTTATTGAGGGGGAGTGGTCCACTAAAAATTTAATCAAGAAGATCCTTTCTTCTTCAACTTATAAGCAAAGCTCTATAGTGTCCTTGGATAAACGGAAAATGGACGAAGAGAATAAATTCTATTCATATTTTCCTAGAAGACGACTTTCGGCTGAGATGCTTAGAGATGCCATGTTGTTTGTTTCTGAGGAAATGGAAAAAGGAGATAGTGGAAGTAAATCACTAGAAATTTCTGATGCTAAGAATTTTAGGCGCACTATATATGGAAGAATTAGCAGAAAAGAACTTGATCATTATTTAGCTCTTTTTGATTACCCTGATCCGAATATACATAGTTCGACTCGGGCTGAAACTATTACGCCAGCTCAAAAACTTTACTTCATTAATAGCCCTTTTATTTTGGCTAGAGTGAGAAAAATTGTTTCAGATATAGGAAATGATAATCCTGCAATGTCAGTACAAAACATGTACTCAAAGATTTTATCTAGGCTTCCATCAGAAGAGGAACTGTCCAACGCTATTGAATACATAAGTGTGGATAAAGAAAAAAGGTTAGACCGGTTACAGCGGTGTATTCACTTGTTGAATGGAAATAAATCCTCTCTGGACTTCCTACCTGTTCGAGCTTTCCTTCCTTTAATACTGCTAAAGTGTCCGCAACAGATAACGCATCACGAGTATCGTGAGTAACAATTAATGCAGAAATACCACTCTCTTTGACAATGGCTCTGAGTTCATCACGAAGTGAATCCTTACGCACAGGATCAAGATTACTGAATGGCTCATCCAACAAAATAAAATTTGGTTTTGGAGCGAGCGCTCTCGCTAAAGCTACTCGCTGCTGTTGACCTCCAGAAAGCTCATGAGGAAACCTCTCTTCAAGGTTTTCGAGCCCCGTTAATTTAATTATTTCTATTAACCGTTTAACTCTTTCACTTTTAGGGTGCATTTTATGCAATCCATAGAGAATATTATCTTTAACGTTCAAGTGAGGAAAAAGAGCATAGTCTTGAAAAACAAAACCGATATTTCTATCTTCTGGCAACTTAGTCTTGATTCCAATATTCCATACAACTTCACCATTAATTTCAACGACTCCGCTGTCAGGATTGGCTAAGCCTGCAATAATTCTTAGCAAAGTTGTCTTACCACTACCGCTTTCTCCAACCAACGCCATTATTTCTCCATTCGATAAATCTATAGAAACCTCATCCAAAGCAGGTCGACTCGATCTGGGGAAAATTTTAGTAATATCCTGTACTCGAAGAGATCTCGCCATTTGACTATTTATTTACTATTCGCTTACGAATCAAAATATGTAAAGCCAAGACCGCTAATGTTCCTGTTAGCACGAGAATTAAGGCAGGAAATGAACCCTCTGCTATTCTTTCTTCTTTTTGGATTAAGCCATAAGATGTAGTAGCAAGCGTTTCAATATTAGGAGGCCTCAGAACAAGAGTGAGCGGCAATTCTTTTAGAATATCCACAAATAGAACTATCATAGCTCCGAATAAAGGAAATCTTAGTAATGGCAAATGCACATTAAAGAAAGAGCCCCAACTCGAACGTCCAAGCATAGATGAAGCTTCATCCATGCTCGCATTTATTCTTATCATTCCTGCCTCTATCGGAGCAAGCGCAGGAGTCATGAACCTAACAAAATAGGCTATGATTAATCCTGCTGGCGTCAGTGTAAAGAAAAGAGAAGTCAAGGATCCAAAACCAAGAAATTCACTTAAAAAACTTCCCATACCTGAAAAATAAACAAGTATTGAAATAGCTACGACAGCACCAGGAACTGCATAACCTAACATGCACAATTTGGTTATGGATTTCATAAAGATTGTAGGAAATAACCTGGCAGCATAAGATATAACTAGAGCAGCAATAACTATCCCCAAACAACCAATAGAAGAGACAATAAAGCTATCTATTAACGGCCCTTGTATAAGATCGGTTAATTTGCTTTTTTCCCAACCATGTAAGGTATCAATACATAAATTGATAACAGGTAAAGCAAAAGAAACCGTAAAAAGAATGAAACAGAATAAAAATGCTATTACGGCTCCTGCATTTGTTCGAGTCGGTCCAGATAAATTATTACTAGAAGACCTGTGAGCATGAAATTTCGCTCTACCTCTAAGCAACCTCTCTATTGCAATGAGCAATAAAACAAAAACCATAGCAACTGCAGCTAGGCGTACAGCA
The DNA here is from genome assembly GCA_902510815.1 of uncultured Verrucomicrobiota bacterium. GTDB lineage: Bacteria > Verrucomicrobiota > Verrucomicrobiia > Verrucomicrobiales > DEV007 > EC70. The sequence continues at coordinate 2,969 of CABXDI010000057.1, forward strand.
GAATCTTTATCACCTAAATCAGTCCAACTAACAAATATACCCGTTGTTAAAGTTTCAATTCCATAGTAAGTCATTGCCCCGTATTCGTTCATAACTTCTAAAACGGCCAATAATAATCCACCCACGATTGCTGGCCTTGCTAACGGCAATCCCACACTAAACATACTTCGAAATAAACCTCGACCTAATAATCTTGAATTTTCTATATATGTACCAGAAATCTCTGAAAACCCTACTCTGGCAGCTATATAAACATAAGGATAGAGAGCAAATGATAAAATTAAAATAGCTAGTCCATAATTAAAAATTTCATTAGACTGCGACATAATCACAGCTCCCCAATTATTTTTAATAAACAACATTAGGGGATCCCTAATATCATATTTAACAAATGAGTAACCAAAGGCCATGACATATGTTGGTATTGCCATCGGCATCATAAGCGCCAAAGAAAAAAATCTTTTACAAGGAAAGTCCCAAACAGTAATTATCCACGCAGAGCCAACACCCAAAAAAAGAGCTGTGAGCCCTACTCCGAGAGTCATAATTATAGTACCTAAAATATAATCGACTAATAAATACTCAGTTATTAGCTCCCAGCCTTCGCCGGGCGCCTTAAATAATGAAGAAAGCACAACGGTTAGAGGCGAAAAAAGTACAACTGCTATGAAAGCAGCCGAAAGCCACCACCAAAATGATGAAAAACGCTGATTATTGATATTTAGAAGGCCCTTGGGCATAAGCAGTCGACAAGGTTAATAACATCAACCATATATCGAAGCAGAGCAACGGGCTAATTGCCTTTTACCGATTAGCAAAAATTATTTCCAATTTGCCAAAGCAAATACCTTAACAGCTTCAGCATTTAGTTTACCTAACTCAGAAAGCGCTAACGAGTCCGCTTTAAATTTACCCCAAGATTTCAACAATGGCGAATCCGTTGAGGAAACTTCTAGAGGAAACTCATAGGTTGTAACAGGAAATTGATTTTGCGCCTCTGAGCCAGTCAAAAACTCGAGAAGTTTAATTGCGTTGGCCTTATTTTTTGACCACTTGACTACGCCTCCTCCACTAATGTTTACATGAGCTCCTCTTCCGCTTTGATTAGGAAAAAAGACTCCCACCTTCTCAGCAACTTCGCGATCTTTGGGATTAGATGAATTTACAAGCAAACCGACGTAATAAGTGTTTGCAATTGCAACATCGCCAATACCAGCAGCAACAGCTCTCATCTGGTCACGGTCACTACCTTCTGGTGGTCTTGCCATATTCTTGCGCACAGCAGCAGCCCATTTGGCCGCGCCTTGTTTTCCATTGTTGGCGATAATAGATGCTAGTAAAGACTGGTTGTAAATATTTGAAGAAGACCGGGCTAAAAGTTTGCCCTTCCATTTTGGATCAGCCAAATCTTCATAGGTACTCAGCTGTGAAGGTTTAATGCGATCTTTGGAATATATCAGAACTCTGGACCTAACAGTAAATCCATACCAGTGCCCCTCTTCATCTCTCATGTTTTTAGGGACTTGTTTTTCAAGCTTTGCGCTTGTTGCAGATTGTAAAATTCCTGCATCTTGGGCTCTAACTAATCGCCCTGCATCGGCAGCTATAAGTAAATCTGCCGGTGATTCCTTGCCCTCAGCTTTAATTCTCTCAATAAGCGCATCAGCTGAAGCCTTAACAACATTAACTTTTATTCCCGTAGCCTTAGTAAATTTTTCATAAAGCTTATCATCGGCTTCATAGTGCCTGTGAGAATAAAGCGTCACCTCTTGTGCATTAGCTGGTAAGAAACTAAAAGCGAATACCGCGAAAGAAATATTGATAATAGAATTGTATGACTTGAACAATGTTTTCATGTTATTAGAGATATTTTATTGAGAATAGTTCTCAATAAATGATTTGAACACAAAATGCAAAAGTTTTTTTAATGAGCTCTTAATTAATAGTTAATAAAAATAAACAAACAGATTTTTGACCTTTATTGCTGTTTAAATATTTTTTTTTGTATTAATTATAAATTCATATCAATGGAAATTTTCCTAGTAATAGATGGTGCAAAGAATGGACCGATGACCATTTACGAGGTAAGAGAATTACTTCGTAAGGATAAGATCAATTCTAAAACTTTGGCTTGGACTAAAGGCATGAAAAAATGGGAACCCTTAAGAGAGTGTCCACCTTTGAAAAATAGTATTGATGTTGAAATAGCGGAAATTGGATTCGATGAAATCGTCGTTAATAAGGAAGAGCGAGATTCTATCAAAGAAATCACTAATACAATATCACAACCAAAGCCCTGGATCAGACTTTGGTCCAAATTAATCGATTTTCCAATTCATACTTTTCTAGGATTTTTATTTCTCAAAATTTATTTAGGGGAAGAGAAAATTAAATCAATCATGGGACCTGAAGCATTAGAAGCCCTATTGAAAAACGAAGTAAATACTCAACCAGAGGTAGAAACACTTACATTAATCACTATCGCTATGATTGTTTCTTGGATAATCACAGAAGGAATTTTTCTAGCCTGCTTCTCTACCACTCTTGGAAAATGGATTTTAAACATCAAAACATTAAAATTAAATGGAAAAAGAATAGACCCACTAACAGCTCTAATCAGATCATTTTATGTTTTGGTTTTCGGCTTTGGCCTTTGGGTTTTTCCATTTTTACTTATTTGCCCATTAATTTCTTACATCTCACTAATAAAGAAAAAATCCACCCAATGGGATCGTTGGTTGAAATTGCAAGTAACTCACAATGAACTAACTGGATTAAGAATATTGGCCGGCATTGTTGCACTTTTTATAACTCATAATCTTATTGGACTTCTATTATTATCACCGGGGCAGACCGAGCAAATCAATCAATAGAAATCAAACAATGACAAAAGACTACGTTTACTTCGACCTAGAAACTATACATTCTGCTAATGATGTTGGAGGTTGGAATAACAAAGGCGACATGAGAATGTCAGTCGGTGTCACATACAGTTCGAAGTCGAATGAATATATAGCGTATCCAGAGAAAAAAGTTGAAGACCTTATAAAGCAGCTTGCTTCAGCCGATCTTGTAATTGGTTACAATCACATCAGTTTTGATTATCCAGTCCTAGAGGGCTACCACCCATTTTCATTGGCCGATCAATGTATAAGCCTTGATCTAATGGTTAGTATCGAAGAAAAAATAGGTCATCGAATTAAACTCGAATCGGTAGCTTCTGCGACTCTGGGTGCCGGAAAAACAGCCCAAGGGTTAGACGCAATTCGTTGGTGGCGTGAAGGGAAATGTAGAGAAGTCGCAGAATATTGTTGTTATGATGTTAAAGTAACAAAACTGGTACATGAATTTGGAGCAAAAAACGGCTACATAAAATATGATGATAAGTTTGGTAACATTCAAACTGCAGAAGTCGAATGGGATCTTCCTGAATGATTCGGGATTAAATAGAATTTATTATGCAAATTTAATCAAACTAAAGTATTGTGAGAAGTGCTTAGAAAATTCTTATCCTTGCCGAAATTCAGATTACTCTTAGCAATTAGCTCTTGGTTTTTCTACTCCATTAATTTGCTTCAAGCGGAGAAAGTAATCATATCTGAATTCATGGCGAACAATGAGAATTCAATTCAAGATGGATATGGAGAAACATCTGATTGGATAGAGTTTAAAAATCTAGAACTTATAGACTCTGACTTATCTAATTTTTTTTTGACAGATGACCCTTCAAATCTTCAGAAATGGAGATTTCCAGCACAAACTATAATTAAAAGTAATTCTTATCTTCTAATCTTTGCATCAGCCAAAGCTGAGTCCGAGCATATTGACCCAGATGGTAATATTCATACAAATTTTGCAATTGATAATTCAGGAGAATATCTAGCTCTAATTAATCCCGACGGTGAAACCATAATTCAAGAGTTTAATCCTTCTTATGCCTCAATGCCCAAAGATATATCATATGGAACATCAGGCTTTTTCTTAGAGCCCACGCCAGGGACTGCAAACGCTGGCCCCACAGTCAAAGGTTTCGTTGAAGACACAAAATTCAGTCACGACCGAGGAATATATTCCGAACCATTTAATCTTGAAATAACGAGTAAAACTGAAAATAGCACCATCTATTACACGGAAGATGGCACCATACCAGACCCTATAAATAGTCTTATTTACAAGAACCCAATCTTAATAAATAGCACGAAAATTATAAGGGCCATTGCATACAAAAAAGATTTATTACAAACTAATGTTGATACGCATAGTTACATTTTCCCTAAAGCTGTAATTAAACAAAAAGGCACAAATCCCGAACTCCCAAGGACTTGGGGAGGTGAACCAGCAGACTATGAGATGGATCCTGAAATCGTAAATGATCCTGATTATTCTGAATTTATAATACCTGCATTAGAAGCTTTACCTAGCCTATCTATAGCTATCAACCCTGATGATTTTTATGGTCCCTCTGGTATTTATCAACACCCAAAAAGCGATGGAGGAAGATGGGAGAGATCAATCTCAGTTGAGCTAATAACAACAGACGGAATTGAAAAAGGCTTTCAAATCAACTCTGGCATGCGCATACAAGGTGGCAGCAGCCGAAATGTAGATATCCCTAAACACAGTTTCAGTTTAAGATTTAGAAAAGAATATGGATCTGGAAAATTAAATTATCCGCTTTTTAAAAATTCACCCTATGGAGAAAATGCAGTTCAGAAATTTGATTATTTGCAATTAAGGGGAGGCTTCAATTTTGGTTGGACCCACAGACATTATTATCAATCAAGACATGCTCAGTATAATCGTGATCAGTTTGCGAATGATCTTTTTCTTGCAATGGGAAATTCTGGAATCCATGGACGTTGGACCCATCTCTATATAAATGGTCTTTATTGGGGGATTTATCATGTTCATGAGAGACCAGATGCTGACTTCATGAATGCCTATTTTGGTGAAAAAGAATTATCCTACGATACTATTAATTCAAGCTCTGCAACGAATGGTAGTATTGCAGCTTATAACAAGATGGTAAGCGTTACCTCAAGCTTAATTGACTCACCCCAAGAGTATGAAATTTTGACAAAGCATCTTCACATTGAATCATTCATTGATTACATACTTCTAAATTTTTATATCGGTAACCGTGATTGGGATGGACATAACTGGAGAGCTGCGGGCAATGGCCCTAGCGGTGAACCTTTTCGCTTCTTCCCATGGGATAGTGAATTCGCCCTTTCGCCAAATAATGCAGGAGCAATTCAAAGTCCAAATCCAATTAGTAATGCGCTGCTAACTGATGTGACTAATAAAAATGGCAATCAGCGACCTACTGGAATCCATCAAAAACTCAAAAGAAATAGTTGGTATAGACTTAAGTTTGCAGATCACATTAGAGAACATTTATATAATGGTGGATCGCTCAGCCCTGAAGGCGCAAAAACAATTTGGCAAGAAAGATCTGACTCTCTAGAAACAGCTATAATTGCTGAATCTGCAAGATGGGGAGATTTTAGACGTGATGTAGACTCAGGTAGATGGAGCCCATCACAATTTGATCTTTATACAAAAAATACTCATTACAAGCAGACGCAAAATTGGATATTTGAATCCTATCTACCTAATAGAACTGGTATACTGTTAAATCAGTTGAGGGCACGAGGTTTATATCCTGATACTGAAGCACCTAATTTTAGCCAGCATGGCGGAGAGGTTGTCTCGGATTACACCCTTAGTATAGAAAATCCAAATGATAAAGGGGCTATCTATTATACGATTGATGGCTCTGATCCTCATATATCAGTTGTGGCCCCTAATGAGACTATCCTTATTCCTGAGAAGTCCCCTGCCCTTGTTCATGTGCAGCCCGAAGACACGGGCTTGGACCTTAAATGGACTACACTTGGTTTTGATGACGCCTCATGGCAATCGGCCCAAACTGGTATTGGGTTTGAAAGAATCGCTGGCGAATTTAGTGAATTTATTAACTATTCTATTCTTCAGATGCGTGGCACTAACGCCTCCTGCCTTATTCGTATAGCTTTCACTATTCCCGACCAAGAAACCCTCGAGCAAATTTCCACACTAACACTCAAAATGAAATACGATGATGGTTATGCCGCCTTCATTAATGGTCATTTTGCTGCAGGAAAGAATAACCCTGATCCACTGTCCTGGGACTCTAGGGCCACTAAATCTCATCCAGATAATCTGGCAGTAGAATTCGAACCTATCGACATCACCACCTTGATCCCTAAGCTTACGATTGGAAAAAACGTTCTCGCCATTCAAGGAATGAACACCTCAAGAGCTGGTAGTGACTTTCTTATTGTTCCGAAACTTTCTTACGGAACGAGATCTTCAAATGGGATATCACAAAATGCCATCAGGTACACAGCACCTGTGACTTTGTCATCTAGCGGTACCGTCAAAGCAAGAGTTCTTGAAGATGGTGTTTGGTCAGCACTCAATGAGGCTCGATTTATCGTTGGTTCCCCTGCCAAAGCGGATAACTTGGTTGTTTCGGAAATCCATTACAACCCAAGCGGACCTTCAGAAGAAAATGAATTCATTGAGCTGATGAATATCACTGATCAAAGCATTGAATTAGCTGGGGTTAGCTTTTCGACAGGGATTAGTTATACCTTCAAAGATAATGACAAACTAGGCCCAATGGAAAGGCTAGTTATAACTCCAAAAGATTATGACGGACAGTTAGATAATGGCGGAGAGAGACTCACATTAATCGATGCAGAAGGAGCTATCATTGAGAGCTTCAGGTATAACGACAAAGCACCTTGGTTTGAGGCTCCAGATGGAGGAGGTCCTAGTCTCGTCAGAATATCACCTCAAAAACAACTCGACCCCGAATTACCTACAAGCTGGAGACCTAGTGCAGAAGATGATGGAAACCCAGGATCATCGGATGCCACTTCTTTCAACGGTGGCTCGTTAATCAATTATGCCTTAGGAAATAATAATAATGCAATTATTCTTTCATCAGGTGAAGCCATCGAATTAAAATACATGAAAAATCTTGTAGCAGACGACACCAGTGTGACGGTAATGCTATCTGATGACTTAGTTAATTGGCAGGACGCCAAAAATATCGAACTCCTTTCTCTATCTTTATCAAAAAATTCTGATATTGAATTTTTCATAAGATTTGAAAATCAGATCGATAACGAAAGTCTAGACATGAAATTCATAAAGCTAAAAGCTGAGGTTAGTCCCTAAGCGCTTTTGCCGGATCAAGCCTAGCAACCATATATGCTGGCGGTAACGCTGCTAGAGTACACAACACAAATGCTCCGAGGCAAATAATAGTAATATCAGTGGGGATTATTTGTGCTGGAATTTCAGCAACCCCATACATTTCTTCTGGGAACACCTCAACTCCTAAATTCCTAGATAAAATTTCACGAATACCATTACGATAATATAAAACTAAAGATCCGGCAGCGAGACCTGAAATAGATCCAATGAATCCAACGATCAACCCTTGACCAATAAAAACACCAACGATCTGTGAAATTTTTGCTCCTAAAGCTTTCATGACTCCTATTTCATGACGCTTTTGAACAGTTACTGTGATCATGGTATTCATAGTACTAAATGCAGCGACCAAAATAATGAAAAAGAGAACAAAATACATCATCCCTCTCTCGTTTCTTATAGTTGCAAATAGCTGCTTATTACGCTCTATCCAAGTCTGAGATTTCCACCCTATCGGAACCATTTTATTAACTTCTTCTCTATTCACAATGTCTGCAATAAACGGGTCTTCTAACTCTACAGATAAGCCATGAACATTCGGGCCCAATTCATACAAATCTTGTCCAATTTCGAGAGGAACTAAGATCATTTCTCCATATCTCACAGAATCAAAAATACCTGTAACTATCAAATCCTTAGGAGTCTTAATACTTTCCGTTAATTCTCTAACTCTGTCTCTTAGCGCATTATCATCTAAATTGTCATTGTCGGCCGCTTCAAAAAGATCAGTAACAATAGGCTCAATATCTGCAGTTGAAAATGCTTCTATATGCTCACCTAGTCTTAATCCATTTCTCTCTGCAAACTGTAAAGAAACCAAACAACCATACTTCCCTTCTTCGGCTTGGTATGAAAGATCTAAAACACCTTGATCAACAATTTCTTTTATTCTTCTACTTAAAGTGCTCTCAGATGAATCAATACCCATCATCATGAGCGCTGATTGTCGACGAGAACTTTCAGCACCAAACTGAAGTAAAACCTGTCCCATTACATAAGGGTCAACGGATTTTACTCCATTAATTTTTGAAATCTTCTCCATTAAAAGATCCCATCGGGCAGCATCAGAATTCGGATCCTCACTGTCAATTAAACCATATTGTTCAATTCTGAGATGAGGCTCAAATCCTAATATTAAATCCTCCAACCTTTTTTCAAATCCAGTCATCACTGCAATAACAACAATTAGAACACCAACTCCCAAAGCAACCCCAATAATAGAAATCAGAGTTATAATTGAAACATAGGTCCGCCTTGGCTTTAAATAGCGTAAAGCCAAAAATAAGCTAAAGTTCTTAATCACTAGATGAGGTCATTTAATTCATAACTAGATAAAAACACTTACCATAATAAATCAAGACTGGTCCTCGTCAGGATTTCTTTTCAATTGAGGAAACAGTACCACGTCCCTTATAGAATCAGCGCCAGTCAACATCATCACGAGTCGGTCTATTCCAATACCGATTCCTCCTGCGGGAGGCATTCCATGCTCTAGTGCCATCAAAAATTCCTCATCAACTTTTTGAGTCTCTTCTCCTGCCTGATCTAAGAGCCTTTTTCTTTGAATATCAGGATCATTTAATTCTGAATATCCTGGCGAAATCTCCTGACCATTTATGATAAGCTCATATACATCCACCAAAGAATCATCCGCAGTGTTTTGTTTTGCCAGAGGAACTAGCTCTTTGGGCACATGAGTTACATAAAGTGGATCAAATGTTTTCTCTTCAACAAGTTTTTCAAAAACTTGTTGAGTTACCTCATAATCTTCCATCTGATTTGATATTTCAACGCCGAGGTCTTTGCATTTTTCGCGCCTCTGATCACTACTAATTTCAAACCAATCATCACCAGCAACCTCTATAATCAATTCTCTGTATGGCGCCCTTTTCCAAGGCCTACTCAAATCTATAGTCTTAAGAACTTTCCCATCATCATCTTTGGTCTCAATATTCAATCCTCCACAGAATTTTTCAGCGACGACACATACCATCTCCTCTACTAGATCAGCCATCGCCTCGAAATCTGCGAAAGCCCAGTAAGCTTCTAGCATTGTAAATTCTGGATTATGCCTTCTACTGATTCCCTCATTTCGAAAGTTCCGATTCAATTCAAAAACTTTAGTCATTCCCCCTACTAACAACCTCTTCAAAAAAAGCTCTGGTGCAATTCTCATATATAAAGGCATATCCAATGCATTATGATGAGTTTCAAATGGCCTAGCGGCTGCACCACCTGGAACATCCTGAAGCATTGGTGTTTCTACTTCTATAAATCCACGATCTTGGAGAAAATCCCTAATTTCTCTAACTATCAAAGAACGCTTCAGAAAAATATCTCTGCTCGCTTCATTCGAAACTAAATCTAAATATCTTTGTCTGTATCGCGTCTCTTTATCTGAAAGTCCATGATATTTATCAGGTAAAGGTCTAAGAGATTTAGAAAGCACTTTAAAAGAGCTCACCTTAACAGTTGGTTCACCTACCTTAGTTTTAAAAGTTTCACCCTCTATTCCAATCCAATCACCAAGGTCTAGCTGTTTGAAAATTTCAAAATTATCATCTCCTACAGCCTTTGCATTTAAGTAACACTGAATACGGCCTTTGAAATCAGAA
>CABXDI010000058.1 GCA_902510815.1 uncultured Verrucomicrobiota bacterium
GTTGATTTTTTGGGTCCCATTGTCCGAAACTATCTCTATGACTAAAGAATCTTTCTTTTGCCCTAGCCTTTTCTTCATCTCGTCGACCTCCACCCAAAGCTGCATCGTACTTACCCTCTTCTAAAGCATCTAGCAAAGTTACTGTTTGTAATGCATTACGACTCGCCAAGGGGCCCTTTTCTTCGGTTACTTTGCCAGCATCGATCGAATCTTGAACTTGAGCAACCATTAAGCGGGCGCCGACATCAGCTACAAAGTTATCTCTGTAGTCAATAGTTTCTGTAAAATTATGCCCCGTGTCTACATGGAGAAGAGGAAAAGGTAATTTTGCCGGATGAAAAGCCTTAGATGCCAAGTGAGCCATTACTATAGAGTCTTTACCTCCTGAAAATAACATAACTGGATTATCAAACTGAGCAGCCACCTCTCGAAGGATAAAAATCGCTTCGCTTTCAAGCTGCTGAAGATGGTTTACTTGGTAAGACGACATCAAATATAGCTAGGTGTAATGAGCCCCATAAAATTATTTAATCAAATTCCTTCTCCCAGAAAAGTATGGATTCCACATTCTGTCTTATTAAAACCTTCCCACCTACCTGCTCTTTCATCCTGTTCATTTACCACTGCCTTTGTGCATGGCCAACATCCAATCGAACGGTATCCTTTATCATGCAAAATGTTATAAGGAATCTCATTGGTACGAATATAATTCCAGACACTCTCCCTGCTCCAATTAACCATGGGATTCAATTTGTAAATACAACTCTCACGCAATTTATCAAACTCATACATTTCAAGAACCTTAGTTTTTTTTCTCTCTTCAGATTGCCCCCTTCGCAACCCAGTTATCCAAACATCTAGTGTGGATAACTTGGATTGCAGAGGCAATACTTTGCGCATCTGACAACAACTATCCGGCCTTGTTTTCCAAAGCTCAGGCCCCATAGTCTTGCTCTGCTCCTCAATGGACTGCTCAGGCAATACGCTTTGAATCTTAATTCCCCAAAAATCCTCTAGTCTTTTTTTGAGATCCAAAGTCTCAGAAAATAGGAATCCAGTATCTATCGTGAATATCGGGAAATTACAGTTATTTCTAATCGCATGATCTATAATGACGAGTCCAGAACCTTGAAAACTAGTACCAATAGCCGCCTTATCACCAAAATTTTCCCAACACCAAAGCAATAATTCATCAAGCTGAACGCTTTCTAAGCGTTCAGATTCTTCGGAAACATTAAAACTATGCCTGCTTTTAAGGGTAAATGCCATTTTTGAGGTATTTGGCGGAATACAACTATATACCCTATTCTATATAGGTAAAGTATAGATTTCTCCGAATAGAAATTCAAAACCTTTACATTTGCAGCGTAAGCACTATACTTCGCGCCCCATGATTAATGCTTTAATTGTATTTCTTATTTTTATTTTAGCACTCGTCTGCTTATTGATGATCGTTGCTGTACTTATGCAACGCCCCAAGCAAGAAGGCCTCGGTGCTGCATTTGGTGGTGGTATTACGGATCAAATGTGGGGCGCCCAAACTTCGAACGTCTTGCAAAAAGCAACGGTAAGCTTAGCCATTATTTTCTTTGTCATTACATTAATTCTATCCGTACTAGTTGCAAAGAAACAGCAACATGGACAAGTACAACTCGATGTTAAAGCTGATCAGCCGACAAGCATAGGGCCTACATCAACGGATAACGAGCCTTCTCTAATCGTGCCGGATGAAAACCCTGCGGAAAACGAAACTGAAACTAATCCAGAACCGGCTCCAGCTCCAATAGAGGAAAAAACAGATGACGCAGCTCCAGCAGCTCCAGCAAATGATTCTGATAAAACTAAGGAAAATGCCTCAGCTACAGATGGTGAAAATCCAACCGAAGAAGTACCAGGTTCTGCCAACGAATCATCAGAGGACGATGCTAAGCAATCTCCTTGATTGAATTTAGGTCTTTATGACCGCAAACTCATTATAGTATGGGCAAGCGGCACCAAAAATTAGTCGACTGGGTTTCATTTATCTTATTTCGACTAGCTGAGGCAATTTTATACATAGCCCCAATGAAGCTATGTTATTGGTTTGGAAGCATTGTTGGCGTTATATTGTATTTCTCACTTAAGCGTTATCGAGAACTGGCGATTCGGAATATAAACATAGCCTTTGGAGAAGAACTCTCTCCAAGCGAACAAAAGAGATTAGCAAGGCTTCATTTTGCAACACTCTCATCAAATTTTTTATGTAGCTTAAAATTTGGAACCCTACCGTCTAAAAAATTAGCAAATTTCATTGAGTATGATGGCGTACAACATTTAATTAATAACGAGAAGGAAAATATTCCCATTATTTATGTCACACCTCATATGGGAGCTTGGGAATTACTAGCTCAAATTGACTCCATTGTCCCAACAATGAAAAGAGGCGCTCTATATAGAGCATTATCAAATAAACTTATCGATAAGCATGTGCTTCAAAAAAGAGAAAAACGCGGACTCAAAGCCTTCGACAGAAATGATGGTTTTCAAATTCCTATAAAGCACCTTAAAGAAGGTGGAACTCTAGGTATCATGGTTGATCAGAGCGCTGCACACAAAGGGGTATGGTGCCCACTATTTGGTAAACTAGCATCAACCTCAAATCTAGCGCCTCTCTTAGCAAAGAAGACAGGAGCCACGATGTTTCCCTATTTCTTATCCACTATAAAGCCAGCCAAATGGAAAGTCACAGTATTGGAGCCTTTTGTAATAAATGAAGGCGAAAAGATTTCTGAAACGACCGCTAGAATGAATCAATTAGTAGAAAAAATGGTTCAATATTCTCCAAAAGATTGGTTCTGGCTGCATAATCGCTGGAAAACACTCAAACCTAAATTCTTAATTGGAAGTCATAAAAGAGGATACCATATCCCTGATGATTTTAATTTAGCTAATTTAAAAAAATTTAAAATTCTGATTTTAACACCAAAAACAAAAGAGATTTTTGAATCATCGATACCGGCAATTGAAACCATTTCAAAAGGCAGACCTGATGCAGAAGTAACTATTCTCTGTAGTCATAATCATGCAGATATATGGAATACTAAAAAGAAGCCAGTCAAAGTCATCGAAAAAAGTGCTTGGAGTCCAACTTTACGAAAAGCCATTACTGAATCTGAATTCGATGTCGCAATCATGTTCAATCTTTCAACTGAAGATGCTAAAAACTTACGATCTTGTGGAATACCTCATATCGTAGGCTGTAAATCAAAAGGCATTATTAACTATCTAGATCATGTAATAGAAAATAGTTACTCTGTGGATGAATTGAATTATTATCTTCACATTGCTGAATGTGTCGGAGCAAAAAGCCAACTCTGATAAGATCTAAAGCCTCTCAAAATAGATAATAAAAATTCTATAGAGGACTGTAAAAATTAAGTTGTCCCTTTGATTTGATCGAATAGATTATAAACGGTTGTCCAGGGTCTATGGACTATTGACTGACGAATCCGCCAGGGCCTGACGGCAGCAACGGTAGTTTGTTCAATGGTGCCGTAGTTCTCTGGCAGCCACTGAGTAAATTTTATAACTTAAAAACCGAACTCAAGGTCCTGATAAAATCCATCTTCACCTTGAATCTTAGGAGACACATTTAGTAAATCATTATCTGCTCCTCTCCACTTCCTTATTGTTTCTGTCGGATTTAATCTGTTAAGAGATTTCCTAGAATACCCCTTGTGTGGATCAACAACATTTGAATCTCGCATCTCAAAATGAAGGTGTGCTGGGTATTTACCATTGGCACCGCCAACTTCACCAACGACTTCACCTCGACGCACAATAGCTCCACTCAAAACATTAATGACCTTCAAGTGAGCATATAGACTTTGTACATATCTCCTATTTACCCCATCACCAATAGCATGTTCGATAATCACCATATTACCCCAACCCTCTCCAGCACCGGCAGCATAAACGACACGACCAGCACTAACAGCATAAACCGGATCACCCAGATCAGTATTCATTCCTCCAATTCCATTCAAATCATCAGCCAAATGATTGCTACCAAAACGAGAATTTAATACCATAAATGATTGCGCGTTATAAGTCATTGCACCATGTTCAGATCCCAAGGGGCTATCAAATCTAACAGATTTAGGAGTTAGTGCAGATTCTATTGGTCGCACAAAGGCAAAACTTTCTAAGTAAGAATCATCTGAAGGTTCAGGCACATGATGAGGCCTCATACCTTCATAATCTCGTAAAATTACCCAATTGTTCTTTGAAGGTGTCTGGCCTAAAAACCACAGAAATAAGCCAACAATAAATATAGAAACTATTAGAACTGGAGCAGCAATTCGAGGATCAAGACCTTTAATGAATTTTACTGAAGTCGCGCATTTGACGAGTGCATTTCTTCGGTCGAATGTGGACATAACCAGAATTTGCCAAATGAACCCAGAAGTGCGAGAAAAAATTGAATCATTATTCATAAAAAAGGGGCTTAGAATGACCAGACCAAGACAAGTCATCATTGAAGCCGCTTTCTCCGAACAAGGCGATCATTTTACCGCTGAGGAACTTTTCGAAAAGAGTAGAAAGATTGATAAAAAAGCTTCTCTCGCCACACTGTACAGAACTGTCAGTTTACTAGTAGAAGGTGGCCTTCTTCATGAAATTGATCTTGGAAAAGGTGTAACTTCTTACGATCCCAATTTTATTGAAAACCCCTATCACAATCACCTTATCTGTGTCGATTGCTCCGAAGTCATAGAATTCGAAGATCAGCATATCAGTGTCCTAGAGGACTGCATTACTAAAAGACTGGGCTTTAGTCCTGCGAGTAAGAGCATCCAGATTAAGGCTAAATGCGACAAGCTAAGACAGACTGGAGCATGCACTAAACTTAATTAAAGGTCTTGATCCGTCTTCTAATAAATATCATTAAATAATATGTGGAAAGGTCGATTTCAGAGTGAGCCATCCTCACTATTAACATTGTACGGCGAGTCAATATCTTTTGATTGGCGCCTCTACAAGCATGATATATTAGGCTCAATCGCTCATGCCAAAGCTCTTAATAAAGAAGGTATAATTTCAGAGGAAGAACTCACAAGCATTACTGAAGGTCTTGAAAGTATCGGGAAAGATATTGAGGGTGGGACTTTCGAATTTGATACATCACTTGAAGATATTCACATGAATATCGAATCCGCGCTCACCGAAAGAATTGGTGACGCAGGAGCAAAACTTCACACTGCTAGAAGTAGAAACGATCAGGTCTCTCTCGACATGAGAATGTACTGCAAAGAGGAATTGTCTCATTTAATCAGTGAGGTCAAAAACCTACAAAACTCATTAGTGGCATGCTGTGAGCGTTTTCCTGATGCGGTATTACCTGGTTATACCCACCTTCAAAGAGGCCAACCAGTCCTCTTTGCTCATCATTTACTTGCCTATGTTGAAATGCTATCAAGGGATACTGACAGGCTAGAAGATGCCATCAAAAGAGTTGATGTAATGCCGCTTGGATCTGGGGCACTTGCAGGAAGCACAATACCTTTAGACAGGAATTTTATCGCCGAAACCTTAGGATTTTCTAAAATATCTCAAAACAGTATGGATGCGGTCAGTGATAGAGATTTTGTCGCTGAGGGACTATTTTGTTTGGCTATGATAGGCCTTCACTTATCAAGAATCAGTGAGGACATCATACTTTGGGCTAGCGCAGAATTTAATTTCATTACCCTCGGCGATCAGCACACAACTGGTTCGAGTCTAATGCCTCAAAAGAAGAATCCAGACATTGCTGAACTTACTAGAGGGAAAACTGGAAGACTCAATGGAAACCTTATTTCAATAATGACAACATTAAAAGGGTTACCGATGACTTATAATCGTGACCTTCAGGAAGACAAAGAACCACTCTTTGACTCTATAGATACAATACAAAATGCCGTAGCTATATTTTCTGAAATGATTCAAGCAATGAATGTAAATACTGAGAGTACACTCAAAGCTTGTTCAGACCCATTCCTGTTCGCAACAGACATTGCCGATTACCTAGTCCTTAAAGGAGTGCCTTTTAGGGATGCTCACGAAATAGTTGGAAAATTGACGGCACACTCTATTGAAAAGCAAACCTCTTTTGAGGAAATTAAACTTGATGAATATAAAAGCCTTTCTAACAAATTTGATGAAACCGTATTTGAATTATTCGATATTAAATCAGCCTTAGATTCACGTGCCGCAATCGGAGCACCTTCCCCAAAAAATGTGGCTAACCAAATAGCACAATGGAAAAAGAAGTTGTCCTAATAAGTTTCATACTAGTCTTAATACATTAAATTGAATATTTTCCTTGGTTGCTTTAAACTGTACTGTCACAGTCTAGATCCTCAAATTCAGCGACTCCATATTAATCAAATCATATGTTCTTCTTAAAGAAACTACTTAGCATTGGCGGAAACGCAGCTTCAAAAAAGTTTCAGGATCAGGAAAAACCTTTCCTAGATCACTTAGAAGATCTTAGAGGAACTCTCTTTAAAGTCATTCTTACTCTGGTCATTTCTACGGTAGTGGCCTTTGTCTTTTATCAACAACTTATAGAGATCGTAAAATTACCAATAGAAAAAGCCAATGATGCAGGAGCAGATCTGGAAACTCGATTGAGTGTCTTTAGTCCTGTAGAAGGATTCATGAGCGTGATTAAGATTTGCTTGTACGCAGGACTTATCAGTTCCTTCCCTCTGCTACTTTACTTTATCGGAGAATTCATCATCCCTGGACTCAATGGAAAAGAGAAAAAATTAATTATTCCTGTAGTATTCGCCAGCTTCATCTTGTTTGCCACAGGTGTTCTTTTTTCATACTTCGTCGTCATACCTAGAGCCTTGGTATTTTTTGATACTTTTAATTCAGGCGTAGACATTGAAACAGATCTTCGTTTTAAATATACAGTCTCGTTTGTGACCATGCTCTGCCTAGTATTTGGCCTGTGCTTTGAGCTCCCTGTAGTCGTTTTAACCTTGGTAAAACTTGGACTACTTGACTCCAAAATGATGAGAGCTACCCGCTCTTACGCCATCGTTGCAATGTTTGTTCTAGCAGCAGTCATTACTCCTACTCCAGATATTTTTACGATGTCCCTTCTCGCTGGACCCATGGTAATTCTTTATGAAATATGCATTTGGTTGGCTTGGATCATGGAAAGAAAAGAGGCCAAACGTGAAGCTGAAGAAAAAGAAAAAGAGAGAAAATTACTCATTGAACAAATAAGGTCAGAAAAAGAAATTCAAGAGAAAGAGGGCAATCAGTCTAAAAATTCTGGAGAGTCTGGTACACTTGAATACGATCCAGATAATGCCGCTATCTATGAAGATGAGAATAATAATGCCGATAAGTCCTCTGATGAAAGCGCAGCCTTCGATGAATATCACACTGGTCTTGATGAAAGCACCAATACCATTGACCCAAAAAGTGATGCCGTTTGGGAATACAGCGATGAAGCAAAGGGGGGCAAGGTACCTGAAGATTCAGACACACACCATGATGACCATCACTACGATCATGGTTACCACGATGACCATGGGTACTATAGCGATGGATATTATAGCGGTCCTACAGAAGAGCTTAAAAGAAACCTCCGAGAGGAGCTTAGGGACGATCTTAAACAAGAAATCATCCAAGAAATCAAAGATGAAATTAAGAATGAGTTAAAAAGCGAAATTCTCAAAGAACTCTCAAGCAATGATAGCTCAGATAATCCTGAGGAACAAAATTGATCCAAATTCCTAACTTTTAATACTCAAAGAGAATTAAATAGGTTAAACCAAAAGGCAGACAAGCGATAACCCGCTAGGACTTGTAACGTAAGCGTTTCTTATGGCGATTTGCCCTCATGCGCTTGCGTCGCTTGTGGTTATTGATCTTTGGTTTACGTCTCTTTTTAAGTGATCCCATGAAGTTTTAATTCCAAGTAAGTCTTGGGGGCGAAGTCTATAACATCATTAATGACTACTTTCCAATCCTTTTTCTTCAGATAACAATTTGTTGCGGGTTTTTCCTTTAAAAATTAAGACAACTTAAATAACAATCTTTCCTTACTATAGGACAAGTTTATTGAGTGGGTACTCGATTATTCCCTCTGCACCTAAAGCTTTAAGTTCTGGAATGAGAGTCCTGACAACAGACTCCTGAAGTACTGTCTCAATAGCCACCCACTTTTCATCAGCAAGCCTTGATACGGTTGGATTTCTAAGAGCAGGTAACTTTTCAAGCAACTTTTCAAGATCAGCACTAGGAACATTCATCTTCAAACCCACAACATCTCTAGCCGCTTGAGCCGCTTTCAAAAGCATTCCAATCCTCTCAATCTTCTCTTTTTTCCATTCATCTTCATAGGCACTCTTATTGGCAACGAACTGTGGAAAAGATTCCATCAAAGTATCAACTATTCTCAATTTGTTAGCTCGCAATGAAGATCCGGTCTCCGTAACATCTACAATAGCATCTACCAACTCAGGAACCTTAACCTCCGTAGCACCCCAGCTAAACTCAACTTCAGCATTGACTCCTTTATTCTTTAAAAAGTCAGTCGTCAATCCCACGCTTTCAGTGGCGATTCGTTTTCCTTCCAAATCCTCGACTGTTTGAACTGGTGAATCTTCTGGAACGACTAAGACCCAACGAGTCGGATTCGTCGATGCCCGGCTATAGGCAAGATCACATATAACTTCAACATCGGCACGATTTTCTGCAATCCAATCTTGACCAGTGATTCCACAATCCAGAAAACCATGATCAACATACCTACCAATTTCTTGAGCACGTATGAGCCTTAACTCGAGTTCTTTATCATCTGATGTCGGCCTGTAAGAACGAGATGATACATATATATTCCATCCAGCTTTCTCAAATAAATCGAGAGTTGCATTCTGCAAACTTCCTTTTGGTAATCCTAATATTAAACTTTGTGAAGACATTAATCTGTTACCGCATCAATGCGGGCGATTAGATTGCCCCCAATCATTCAAAGTGTCAATCAAAGCAAGCCATTTGGTGATAAATTTTGTTAATTTAATCACCTTGAGATATTCTGAAAACGCGCTTGTCGCCTTTTAATGAGTGTTTAGTCTCTTTGCCATCAGGCCACCTGATAGCAACTGAATTAAATTTCTTGTCAAAATATATACTGTTAGTCGACTGAGAAAGATAACTTCCGCCTTGGTAAATTTCTTCAACTCGTAAAAGTTTCTTAGAAACTGAAGAGCTAAATAAAAGCCTCGAACCTGTGGCTAGTGGATTACCAATATTTCCAGAAAGAATTAATTTTTTCGGAGGACTTTCCTCAGTAGTTCTAGTAAAAGCCAATAACTCTCCATCATTTATAGAAACCACATAATCGGGGTGACCATCCCCATTAAGATCAGTCTTAACCAAACCTCTTCCATCGCCGCGAACAATGAGACCAGACTCTGAAGCATCAATAGGATTAAAACCACCTTTACCGTCCCCCAACATCAATTGACTCAATCCACCACGAAATGGTGGAGTTTCGAATTGGGGGGTCGAAAAATTCTGCACTACATAAATATCTAAAAACCCATCTCCATTCACATCATTAAAATCAATACCAAATATTGGTGAGTTCTGCACCATGTTAGGCATCGATTTAAATTGGAAATGACCCTTCCCATCATTAATTAGAAACCCAGATGATAGTTCATTAACTTCAAAGACTAATGCATCCTTAAGGTTGGATGGTGAATATATTTCACTCAAAGAAGAGCTAGCAAACTTATGAAACGTTTTAAACTTATCTCCTAAAGATGGGATAGCAGATGTAGAACAGCTTTTACCTCTAACAGGAAGAAGCACGCCGTTTTCATATTTAGCCTCTACAATACTCTTGGAACCATTCCCTTCGTAGTCGGCATAATAAATTCTAATCGGCTTCTTCGGTGATGTGTGATACTTCGTATTTTGTCCAGCATTCCCAACCGCATAATCAGTATCTCCATCATTATCAATATCAGCACCCATAATACTATTCCACCAACCCTTCATCTTAGACAGACCTGATTCCTCTGTTCTTTCTATAAACTTACCAAAATCGTTCACATAAACTCTAATTGGTCCCCATTCTTCAGTCACAATTAAGTCACTCCATCCATCATTATTGACATCAGACCATAATGCTGACGTCACCATTCCAGAATTGACTAAATCACCAGTGATTGTATTCGAAGCTTCAACAAAACGAATACTTTTGCCTTTCACAGATTCATTGATCAACAACCGAGATCTAGGACTCGTAGGATACTCACCACTTACTACTCTACTACCAACGAATAAATCAATATCACCATCACGATCAAAGTCAGCACCACAAACAACACTTCCATTATCTAAATTCTTTGGAAGAGCCCCATCTTTACTAATTATAAAATTTCCAGATCCATCATTAATATAAATTCTATCTCGAACTAATGGATCTCCCTTTTCGTATTCATAACTGCCCGAAGAAACATACAGGTCAGAATCACCATCAGAATCAGCATCCAGAAAAAGAGCTCCAATATCCTCGCGATCATAATGTTTATCAAAGGGCGGTCCTTTACCGTTTACTTTGAATGATCCTTTACCATCACTTAAAAATACTGCACCAGACTGACCCCTAGGACATCCAATAAAAAAATCTTCCGTGCCATTACCATCAACATCAGCAAAAGCTATTCCCGGCCCAAGTTGTGAGAGTTTATTGGGTAGTAACGGCTGATGAATAAAATCTTCATAAGATCTTTCCTGATGAAAGATTCCGCGAAGAGGAGAATGCAAGGCAAACATGGGAGCAGATGGTTGATCTTCCTTTGTCTGAATCCGGTCTTTTGAATGAGTGATGCGAATATGCTGATCAACTGGCAAATCACTAAAATGTTGAATTGTTCCATCAGGCCAACGAACTGTTAAATTTTCAATTTTCTTTGCATCCCCAAGACCAAAATGAAGGATAGACTCATTACTAGACAAATAACCAGAAACGGGGATCATCTGCCGCACGTGATTTAATTCTCCAGCAATAATTTCAACAACAGCCCCAATCCCATATTTGTTAGAATCTACACCTTCTAAACTTACGTTTACTGAGTGCCCTGAATTAGACTCATTGCGATAAATAGAAACGGGCTCATTCAAATTAACGACAACAAGATCAAGGTCACCATCTCTATCAAGATCACCATGAACCGTACCATAACTCATTCCAGTATGGTCTAAACCCCAGTCTTTACTGACATCAGAAAATATTAAATCTCCATCATTACGAAATGCAAGGTTCTGCTCAGGCTTAGTGGGAGCATTTTCATAATGATCCCATTCTGACTTTCCAATCTGATCTTGTGGAGTGAAAGTTATATCTGAATTATTAAAGTCCCTCGCCATACCGTTAGATACAAAAAGATCAACTCGTCCGTCGTTATCATAATCAGCCAATTTAGCAGCCCATGACCAATCAGAGTTAGCTACTCCAGAGAGACTAGCATTTTCTGAGAAATGACCCTCTCCTTGATTAAGATACAAGCAATTTCTCATTACCTGACGCGGTTTAGTTGCCTCAATAACCCATCTTAAAGCACCCATTTCTCCCATAGACATCTTTGATTTATAATGAGTCGTTGCCGCCATATCCAATGCAACGAAATCAAACTTTCCATCATTATTAATATCTCCAGCATCAGCTCCCATTGAAAACCATGGCGTATAATTAAGAACATCATTTATCTTATCAGTAAAAGTTCCATCACCATTGTTTCTAAATAGGTTATCAGGATCAGCAAAATCATTGGCGACGTATATATCCATTAAGCCATCTCCATCATAATCCCACCAAGTTGCGGATAAACCGTGCCCTTCTCGA
>CABXDI010000059.1 GCA_902510815.1 uncultured Verrucomicrobiota bacterium
GAAGCCCTGATGAAATGGAGCACGCCTTCAGGGAAGCGCTTCAATCTTTGATAGAAGAATCAAAATCGATTAATCAATCTGAACTCCTTCGAATTCAAGAAATCGGAACACCTGAATTCATAATCGAATTAATCCAATTGGATTTGCACAATAAGTTTGATAATGAATTTACGAAGCCGCAAATCAAAGACAAAATTTCTAATGAAAAGAAACCATTAATTAGAGAAAAAAAGCGAAACTTTAAGCAATTTAATACTCACCTCAGCCGTACCCTTCTTAGTAAATTAAGAAACAAATCAATTCTCTTCTCAACACTCGTTATTTCTCCATTACTTGCATTACTTATTGCTGGTGTTTTAAAATACTCAGAAGGAGAAAACTATATATTTTCCGAGGCTCCGCACATCCCAGCTTATATATTCATTTCACTTGTTGTTGCCATGTTTCTAGGGCTCACCAATAGCGCTAGTGAAATTATTAAGGATAAAGGCATCCTGTCTAGAGAAAGAGGATATGGCATATTTGTAAGTCAGTATATTTTATCAAAATTTTTAATCTTATCATTTTTTTCGATAGCTCAATCATGGGTCTACTTATGGATCGGTAACTCAATATTACTTATACATCAGATGACTTGGCACTACATGCTATGGATGGTTATAACAAATCTCGTTGGCTCATCAATCGGGCTTCTGGTTTCTGCATCCATAAAATCAAACAAGAGCGCCCTATCATTAATTCCAATCATTATCATTCCTCAAATATTATTAGCTGGAGCTCTGATCGAATACAAAAAGATCAACCCATCATTATATTTTGGGAATGACACCTCAAATAAACACATAAAACATCGAGTGCCGGAATTCTGTAATATCATTCCTTTACGATGGTCATATGAATCTCTAATCATTGCACAAAATGAATATAACTTACTAGCAACAACACTAAGGGAAATTAATTCAATCAAAAACAACCTACTCAAAAAAACAAACCTTAGCCCAAAGGACGAGGTTACACTAAATCAGCACAAAGACGCTTACACTTTACTCTTTGGACTCAAAGCGAAAAACTTCAATGAACTTACTGACCTAATAAACCAAATTACAGAATCTCTTTCACAGAAAAAATTTGATACCAATGATTATTTAATTGATGGAGAACTAAGCGCCTCTCAAGCGTTTTTAAATAGCAAAGTAAAAGATCTTGTAACTCTTGCAGAAATAGAAACTGAAGATTATAGAAATGACTCAGAAGAAAAAAAACCAACTGTATTTTTAGGCAAAGCCAAACATATTTTTGGAAGCACTTTTAATACAATCAGTTTAAACTTTTCTGTCATGTGTCTTTTCATTTTGTCCCTCTTAACTTTGACTGGTCTAATATTAAGGAGAAAATTGAGAAGCTCATCAGGTCAATCTATATAAGGCCCATTACAAGACAAAATCCTTCGCGATATTGTAGAAGCTCCGAAGAAGACAATTGGGATTTGGTTAAAATTCCTAAAACGTGTTTCCCATAAGCTGAATCTGCAACGAATACAACAAGATCTGAGCCTTCCCAATCTCGAACTTGAGTTTTCGAATGTATCGCATGACTAACCTCATTGGTTATAGAATTATCTAAGCGAATGTAAGGCTCTGCTAGCTCAATACCAGAGCGAACAATTATTGGATCAGCTCCTGATTCAATTAACTCATTACCAGAAAGGTCAGATATAAAAATACCGGTCAATAGTTCTTGAGAATACGCCCATTGCACAAAAGCTTTTAAACGTTGAACTAAAGATTCTCCTGATACCAAATCAGATAATTGGCATAAGTCACCGCCCTCTAAATTGCCTTCTTTTTTTTGTTCTTTAGATGATAGTATTCCGCTCTCTTCAGCACGCCTCTTAATTTCTGCAAGCTTTGAACCTATCTTTTTGATATCAACTTCGTCATCAATCGGTTTAAATTTATCATCAATATTTAATATTGTTTCTGATTGAACTTGTTCAAGATTACAAATATCAACGTCGCTTAAAGCTAAGTCGAAATTTTGTTCTGCCAACTCCCGACCTAACTCAGATAACTCTTCTAAATCAATCCAATAATCCTTCGATGCCATTATCTTGATAGTTAATATTAGAAATTCCTAATTTAAACTCCAGCTCTGCAGCAACCTGATCGAAAACCATAGCCGCAGGCACAGGGTTCTTAGATAAAAGTCCAACTGGAACACCCAGGCTACTTGCTCTTAAAAAAACATTATCCCTTGGTATCGATGTTTGGAACATTATATTTGCAGGCAAAACTGATCTTAATTGTGATTCAGCTTCCACGCACTCCCTAAGTTGAGGGTTAACCATAGTCATAAGGATGCCAGCAACATTAATTTTAGAACCTTCTTTACGAATACCCAGAATTTTTTTAAGTACCTGAGGAACAGATCTAACTCCTAACGGTTCAGATTGTTGCGGCATTATAACTGTGTCAATCTCTCTAATTATATTGGATGTAATAGCACCTATTCCGGCAGAAGTATCCACAATAACAAAGTCAACGCTTGTGCTTCTTACATTATCAAATAGATAATTTATTCTCTTTAAGCAAGTACTTGTATTTATTTGGTATTCATCAAAGTAATCTCCAGTAATTCCAGAGGTTATGAGTTGATAGTTTGGTAATTTTGTTTTGATTAAAAGTTCATCAAAAGGTTTTCCATCTAATATAGCATCATAAAATCCAAACCTTTTTTTTGTATTACGGGATAAGGAGTGACCAACGGAACCCTGAGGGTCAGTATCAACTAAAATGACGCTATATCCTCTGACGGCTAGTGAATAAGACAAATTAATTGCCACGGTAGTCTTTCCAACTCCTCCTTTCTGGCTAGTAATGGCAATTATATTCACGTGAATGATAAGCGTAGATTATTCTTCCAAAAATTTAACGACTTTTCTGCAAAAATTAGAAGTGAATAAAAGAACAATTTATCATTTGAATGAATTTCAAAAATTGCCACTCCTAGAAAGTGTTAATGTTCAATTAATGAGTTATTTACAAACACTGTTGGACAATTTAATAAATCCTGCAATTTTACTGATCCAAAATTCAGCTCAGTTATTTCAGTTCTTTAATGATAACCCCAAAAAATATGCACTTTAAGTCAGTAAGCTATCTACTCATCTTATTAATATTAACCTGTCATAATACGATGGCAGACAGCATCAAACTAAAGAATGGAACTGTTTTAGAAGGTAAAATTTTGGAGGAAACTCCTGACTCAATAAAAATTGAGTACAATCTTACAAAAAGCATCAAAGATATAAAAATAGTTAAGAGATCAGATACTCTTGAAATTTCTAAAGAGGCTGAAGATGAAAAAGCATTAAAAAAGCTGACAACTATCTTACCTACTGCTGATCTTATAACCATCGAAGGATATGACGAACTATTAAACGGACATTTAGCAGATTTCATCAGAGATTTCCCATCCAGCAATCTCAAAAGTAAAGTTCAAGATATTATCGATGAATTACAAAAGGAAAAAAAATTGGTTGAATCAGGAAATATAAAATTAAACGGAAAATGGATCAGCCCTGATGAAGCAGCAAAAGATAATTACAATCATTCGGCTAAAGTAGTATTAGCGAGAATGCAAGTAATGCTCAAAAAAGGAAGGTTTGCAGAAGCTTTGGATAACTTTGAAATTCTCCAAAAAGAATATGCATATTCAATAGCCTATGACGAGTCAATACCAGTCACTCTAGGGTTACTACCAAAGTATGATATAATTTTAGCTAGAGAAGAAAAGGCGTTCGAAATTCGTAATAAGGAAAGAGAAGAGCAATACAAATCAATGGAAGCCGACGACAAATTGCGTACTGAACAAGCCTTTCAAAGCGCCATGAAAAAATTTCAAGAAAAGGTAACCGAAGCTAAAGAAATTAAAAAAGTATGGTTACCTATTAATAAATGGGATCTAAAGAGTATTAAAGATGCTCGCCAAACTATCGTAAAAGAAACTAAAACTCTCGAATCCTTAAATCTTTCAGTAAATAAAATCACTTCAAAGGCGCTTTCAGAAGCTTACCAGAGCTATTCATCTGGTGACCTTGAAAACGCTAAGGGCCAATTAGGAACTGCAAAGACTAATGGTGCAAGAGGTAAATCAATTGATGAGCTTTCGAACAAAATAGAAAGCGCAATCAAAGAAAAAATTGAAACAGAAAGAGCTGCTGCTATTGCAGCAGCTGCAATTACTAAAAAGGAGAAAGAAGAGAGTGAACAAAAAGCCAAAGAACAAGAGGCTCTAAAAAATAAACCTTTGCCAACAACTAGTAAAAATACAGACTTAGAAAACTCAAAAACGGAAACAGCCCCAGAAAGCAGTGGAATTAGCCTTCAAACGATAATTATCATCATTGCTCTTCTTCTGGCTGTATCCACAGTATGTGCTAAATTATTCTTTAAACCGCAGGATGAAGGCACGGATTTTGCAAAAAGTGATTCTGAAGATTGATACCTAAGCTTAAGATTAATTATAAATGTCAATTAAAAGGACAGCCGAACAAAAGCGCGAAACAGCAGAAACAAAAGTTAATGTAAAAATTAACATAGACGGTTGTGGCCAATCTAAAATTAGTACCGGGGTACCTTTTTTAGATCATATGCTAACATTGTTTTCAAAACACAGCCTCTGTGATTTAGATATAACAGCAAATGGTGACATCGAAGTAGATTATCATCACACAGTTGAGGATGTAGGAATAGTTCTTGGCAGCTGTATCAAAGAAGCTCTAGGTAATAAAAAAGGAATTTACAGGTATGGTTGGTCACTACTACCAATGGATGAAACACTTTCTAGAGTCGCAGTAGATTTTGGAGGTCGACCTTATCTTTCTTTTAAAGCACCTGAAAAAATTGAAAGTATTAGAGAATTTTCTTTTGGTCTAGTCGAAGAATTTCTAAGAGGTTTTTCTAATAATGCTGGAGCAAACATTCATGTAGAGATAATATCCGGTCGCGATGCACACCACATGGCAGAATCAATATTTAAAGGGTTAGCCAAATCCTGTGATTCAGCATTCAAAATTGACCCAAGAGTTGAAGGTATTCCAAGCACTAAAGAGACTCTTTAATAAAAATTAGAAAGTGGTAAATATTATTCTAAAAAATCAATGATAGGAGTTATTGATTATGGAGCAGGAAATCTACGGAGTGTGTGTAATAGTTTAAAAAAACTATCCGTGGATTCAACACTCATCCGATCTCCGGAAGACATTAAAGGCATTCAGTCTATTATCTTTCCAGGTGTAGGATCATTTGGCGATTCATCAGAACAATTAAAAATTCAAGGCCTCTTTCAACCCATTAAAGAATGGCTAGAAAAAGACCGTCCATTTTTGGGGATTTGTATTGGATTCCAAATGTTATTTGAGAAAAGCTATGAAAGTCTGAACTCAGAAGGTTTTGGAATAATACCAGGAAAAGTTGTAAAGTTTCCTGAGGTTGATTCATTGAAAGTACCTCATATGGGCTGGAATGAAATAAAAACCAAAAATAGCAGTGACCCTATCTGGCAAGGGATTACAACCTCAACACATTTCTACTTTGTTCACTCTTACTATCCGGAACCAGTTGATTCAGAATCAGTTTCATCAACCACAAATTATGGCCTCGAATTTACCTCAAGTGTGCGATGCGGGAACATCTTCGGAACCCAATTTCATCCAGAAAAAAGTCAAGTAGCTGGGCTAAGGCTAATTAGTAATTTTCTACAATTAACCAAATAAAATTACTGACTAACCCGCATTGGCATCAAAACGTAAAGGAATGAACCTGTCGTTCTGATAACACCAGGACTCATTTCATCAATCAACTCTAAATAGATTTCATCAGCATCAAGATTCCTGAGTGGAGCCATTAAAAACTCTGGATTAAATGCTATTGAAAACTCAGGCCCCTTATATGAAACCGTAATCGCTTCATTAGCTTCACCGACATCTTGTGAATTCGCTGTAACATCTATTTGATCCTTTTTAAAAACACACTTTACTGAATTCGACTTCTCATTCGCTAACAGAGAAACCCTATTCACTGTACTGAGAAAACTATCTCTATCTAACGAAATTCTTTCTTTTGTCTCTTCAGGAATAACTTGGTTGTAATTAGGATAATTACCTTCAATGAGTTTACTCACCAAAATATTATCATTAAGTTCGAATGAAATCTGGGAATCACTAATGGAAATCTTTACTTCTCCTTCGTCAGATAAAAGTCTTTGTAGTTCACTGACAGCCTTAGTAGGAACGATGACCTCAGTTTCCAAACTTTTTGGAAACTCCACATCATGCTGAACCATCGCTAGGCGCCGCCCATCAGTTGCGACAAGTGTTAAAGAACCACCTTTGAAAGAGCATAGAATACCATTTAATACATACCTAGTCTCATCAGTTGAGATCGCATAGGAAGTCATCTTAAGCGCCTCCTTTAAAACTTTTTGATCAATCTTGTATTCACTGGCATCCTCAAATGTTGCCAAAGGAGGAAACTCTTCTTTTGAAAGGCCAAGTATTTTAAAAAAACTGGGACCACTTTTTATTGAAGCCACATCCTTAGCGGTGACTTCTACACTCACTTCATCTGAAGGCAACTCTCTAACAATACCCGCCAACCTTCTAGCAGGAAGTGTAGTTGATCCTGATTTAGATACATTGGCTTTCACAGAACCAGATACACCTACATCTAAGTCAGTAGTCGTAAGTTTAAGAGAATCACCATCCGCTTCTAATAACACATTCGAAAGAATTGGAAGAGTCGTTCTATTACTCACTACATGCTGAACCTGCTGGAGACCTTCAAGAAAGTCTTCCTTAGAAATTTTGAACTTCATTTTGCCTTCTACTAAATCCGATAATTTTTTTATAACGAAACAAATTCGAAATTATTCAATTTGTTAACTACTCTTAAATATTTAGCGAAAAATCGGGCAGTGTCTAATACAAAGTACCTACTACACTAAACTATAAAGTTAGCTCGATTGAGAAAAACAAGTATTTGGTCAAACATTTGATAAGCGAGTCCCCAAAAGACTCACTTTATAGCGAAGATCTTGTGAATTCTCCATTCTTTCCTCTACTTTTTTTACAGCGTGAATAACAGTGCCATGATCTCGACCAAAGGCCCTACCTATTTCTACAAGAGAGTGATCTGTCATTGTTCTCGATAAATACATTGCAACCTGCCTAGCAAAAGCAACGTCTGAACGACGCCCCCTAGAGCTCATATCTGCAACACGCACGTCAAAATGAGCTGCAACCTCTTTCTGTATTGAAGGTATGGTTACTCTGCGTCGCCCCTCTTCTCTAAGAATATCCTTAAGAAGACCTTCGATAACCTCATCAGTTAATGATTTTCCGCTCAACGAAGAATAACTAGCTAACCTCATCATAGCACCTTCAAGTCGCCGCACACTTTTTCTAATACGGTCGGCTAAAAACTCAACGATTCTATCTTCCAAGGTCACTTGCCACATTGCCATTTTCTTTCGCAAAATAGCCAATCTAGTCTCTAAATCAGGTAGCTCTAAGCCAGCTGTTAAACCCCATTCACATCGAGAAACAATTCTTTCCTCAAGGTCTGCATTCTCAGCTGCTGGCCGATCACTTGTAAGAACAATTTGGCGACGCCCGTCACATATCATATTGAAAGTATGAAAAAACTCTTCCTGAGATTTTTCCTTACCTGCAAGAAAGTGTATATCATCCACTAGAAGAAGATCAGCTTTTCTATATTTATTCCTAAATTTAGTCAATGAACTGTTCTGAATAGCATCGATAAATTCATTGGTAAATTGCTCACAAGTCATGTAAACAACCCTAGCTTTTGGTTCTCTTTTTACATGTTCATATCCAATTGCATGAAGAAGATGCGTCTTACCAAGGCCCGGCCCACCCCAAATGAACAAGGGATTGTATCCCTCAGAATTACCCTTAGCAACAGCGTGCGCCGCGGCACAAGCGTACTCATTGTTAGATCCAACTACAAAAGTATCAAATCTATGATTCTTATTTAAACCAACCTTACGAACTAATTTTTCAATTCTATCGTCACTAGCATGAATGATAGACTTCTGAGTGTTGCTTTTAGCCTTAGATTTAGCAGCAGGTTTAATAATAGAGGCTTCAGTGTTTTCTGAAGATGCAGTATTTAAATCTTCAGCTTCATTCGACTCCTCAACAGAATTAGCCCTCCAATTAATTTTTCGAGGCTGGCCGATCACCTGCATAACCGAATGATTCAAAATTGCCATGTAATTTGATTCAATCCATAAACCATAAATATGATTAGGTATTTGAACAGATAGAGAATCTTCATCAGCTTCAACTAACCGAGTTGAGGAAAACCATCTTTTAAATGTATCAGGGCTGACTTGTTCTTTAACATTAGAACAAATCTCTTTCCAGATGACGTTAAGCTCTTCTCCCATTTCCAGATGACTAGCGAATTATGTTATTCATTGATCTTAACGCTATGATTAATTTATCTGGAAAAAAATATTGGTTATTAGTGATCATTATTGGTTCTGCTGAGCTTTTATAAATTTATATTCTTTTGGTCTGATCGCACTCAAACCAGATGCATTTAACTCATTGGGAAAATAAGCTAAATCCTTTGTGGCAACGCGAAGGGGGTATGATTATTTGTTGTTTTAGGGCCAAAAGTCAAAGCCTTATTATTACAAAATAATCCTCCTTTTTTATTACCATTAAAACGCTAGAATTAATTACCCCCTCGCCTCAAGAATTTTCTATCAACATACTGAAAAAAGGGAATCTAACCCGTGATTTTTTCTAACCACTATAATTTGGATGACTAACTTTTAATTATAAAAGAATCAATCACGATTGGGAGTTTCTTTTTCCCGGAAAAAACAGACCAAAAGTCATTGTTATTAAAAAGGTTATCGGCCACATCCAAGCAAAAAGAAACTTAGAGTTTAAAGACCCATTAATTTCGTCGATTTCCAAGGTCGGTAAAAAGTCTAAATTTTGCAGATCCAAAAATTTCATTTTTATTAATAAATCCCATATATCCGTTTGAACACACATCACTGCAAAAAATGAAATCACTGCACCTATCATCAAACCTCTAAATGTTCCTTTGCCAAGTATCGAGCAAATGAATATACCAAGCATTGGGCCAACCGTGTATGTAGTCATTCCAAAGGCGAGCGGCAAAATCGGAATGTTTTTTGCTACAGATAGAAGTAAAGTAAATCCAGTTAGAGCTAGTCCCCAAAAAATCACAAGTAACCTAGAGCGAAGCATTAATTGTGCCTGTGAAAGGTTATGGGTCTTCTTTTCAGGATTATACATTAAAGAGAGTGATGTCTGGCTCAAGGCTGCTAGAATAGAATCAAGACTAGATATCGCTGCAGCAAAAATACCCGCCAATATCAAACCGCTAAGACCTACAGGAAGAGCATTAACTATCCAAACAGGAAAGACATATCCCGACTTTCCTCCATATGACTCTGGGACAGGCACGTTAGAAGTTTCTTGGGTAACAGGATGCTCAGAATATTGAACCCCCTCCCTGACTTCCTGTACCTCAGAAAAGGGAACATCAAATATAGTTGATATTTCTTGGTCCGTGAATCCATTCTGATGATAGTTCACAAAAAGTGCTGCACCAATAAGAAGCATTAAAACCGTCACTAATTGACCTATTGAGCTGTAAATAATTGCCTTTCCTGCCTGCTTTGCAGTTTTACAGCAAAACATTCTTTGAGCCATTAATTGATCCACTCCAAAAATACCAAGATTTTGAAAAGGCACTGCAAAAATAGCAACCCAAAGAGTAAACTTTAACTCAGGCCCTATTCCAAATCTAGGATCAACTGATCTCGTTCGACCAAATTCCTTAGCTGTTTCAATCATTTCAGACCATCCGCCTGATATACCACCAATTAACCATATTAGCGCAATAATCCCTCCCACTAAAAACAGAAGGAATTGCATAACGTCTGTCCAAATAACTGTTCGCATTCCCCCCATGAGCGTCCAACCAATTGCAAAAACACCAATAATAATAATACATATACTAATATCCATACCAGTTACCACTTTTAAAGGAATTGCAGCAACAAGAACTCTCACACTCTGGCCAAGTATACTACCAACCGTAAATAACATTGTCGCCAGCACCTTTACTCCCGATCCCAATCGAATTCCCATATAATCATATGGGCTGTAAATCTCCCTCTCATAATATACCTTAACAAAAAAAGTACCTACAATAATTCGTGCAATAATTGATCCAACGGCCCACTGCAAATAAGTAAAATCTCCGTGCAAAGCAAACAACGTTCCAGGCACACCAATAAAAGTCACACCGCTAATTTCGGTAGCAATAATTGATCCACTAACTGCAGGCCAAGGCAAAGATCTTCCTCCTAGAAAAAAATCTTTTATAGTACCTTGCTTTCCTCTCATAGCATGCCCCACCCACGTAGTGAGCAAAAGGTACCCAAAAACAACGGCCCAATCTATTAAGGTAAAATTCTCATGGATACTCATGATTAATTATTTTATTCTTTAGAATAGTCCAACTTCTTTAATCCCATGCCAATTTTTAAAAAAATTAATAATGCGAATGAATAATGAATTAATAAACTTGGCTAAACTTTTAAAAGATAGATTACAAATTATCGCAGATCACGAGTTTCGCGACAAGGACTCAAATGCACATCTTGAATCACTTAAAAGAATATCTGAAGCAATAGAAGACAAACATCAATCTTTAAAAAAAACACTAGATCCAAGATTACGACACTATTTAAGCAATATGAGTTATGAAAAGGCCCTGAACCATATAGAAAATAGTATTAACAATTGAAATCTAGACATATTGCATCTTACGGATATCCTAGACACAAAGTTAATCAAAAAAGTATAGAAATTATGGCACACGAATTACCTGAACTACCTTATTCACATGATGCTTTGGAACCATTTATCGATCAGACAACGATGGAAATTCATCATGGAAAACATCACAATGCATATGTAACTAATCTCAACAATGCAATCGCTGGCAATGAATATCTAGAGTCAAAATCTATTATCGAACTGATTTCAGATTTAGATGCAGTGCCAGAAGACATAAGAGGTGCAGTTAGAAATAATGGCGGAGGGCACGCAAACCATTCTCTTTTTTGGAGTATCATGGGCCCAGGAAAAGGAGGTGCGCCTAGCGGATCACTTGAAGAAGCTATCAACTCAACATTTGGAAGCTTTGATAGTTTCAAAGAAGCATTCACCAAGGCAGGAATGACCAGATTTGGAAGTGGTTGGGCATGGTTAAGTGTTTCTAATGGATCACTAGAAGTCACTTCAACAGCAAACCAAGACAGCCCAACCATGGATGGCAACACCCCAATCATTGGATGTGATGTATGGGAACATGCGTATTACTTAAAGTATCAAAACCTAAGACCTGACTACATCAACGCATGGTGGAGTGTTGTAGATTGGGACGCTGCAGCCGCACGCTTTGATGCTGCTTCCTAATACACTTTATACAAATCAATTATATATTAATTTTAAAACGCCTCACCTTACACAGTGAGGCGTTTTTATTCACATATTAGAATATGAAATTTTATATTAAAACTCTTCTGACACTTATCCTAATTCTCTCGGCCATAGAGTTAAGATCCTTCGGGCAATCCAACGAAAATCAACAAAAAAAATCCCATAATAAACTCTCTCAAAAAGAACTTGATGAGGGATGGAAATTATTATTCGATGGAAAAGAAATTAAGGGATGGAGATATTACAACTCTGCTTCTAGAAAAATTACAGGATGGACAATCTCTGACGGTAATTTGCACAAACCCTCAGGCATCA
>CABXDI010000060.1 GCA_902510815.1 uncultured Verrucomicrobiota bacterium
GCTCTTGAGCTATCCTGAGGATTCAGCGGGCGGAAGAATGACCACTGCATTCGCAAAAGTTCGCGAGGGGATGACAGTCAAAGAGACTATCGAAACGCTTGAAGAGACAAAGGAGGACGCTGAGATTCTAGCGCGAATCTACGTCACTGATGACAATAACAGAATACTGGGCAAGGTCCGTTTAAGAGACCTCACTTTTAATAAGTGGAGCACACCAATAAATGAAATCATGGATAATGAGCAGATTTCAATAAGTGCAGAAGCTGATCAGGAGGAAGCCTTAAAATTAATGGTCAAATACGATATGCTCGCCCTGCCCGTCGTAGATTCAGATAACAGACTCTTAGGAATCATCACGTTTGACGATGCTTTAGAAATTCAGGAAGAGGAGTCCACTGAAGATTTGGAGAAAGCTGCAGCCATTGCCGGAGAGAGAGACGAAGAGGGTTATCTTAAGTCTCCTGTAATAGCTCACTTTAAGAGGCGTGCTGTATGGGTTTTCCTACTTGCCATTGTCGCCATTCTTTCAGGTTTAGTTATTTTGAATTACGAGAAGCTACTCGAAAACGTCTTCATTCTTGCTGTTTACATGCCAATGATTGTTGCTACCGGAGGTAATACAGGATCTCAGGCCGCAACTATGGTCATAAGAGCCATGTCACTAGGAGAATTCTCACCATCAGAATTTTTTCGAGTCGTTTGGAAAGAATTAAGAATCGGAGTAGCCCTCGGAGCTCTTTTAGGAGCACTGATTGCCATTGGTAGCTGGTTACTCATCAACGCATTTATCAATGAGGAGTCTCTTAAAACAATTACTGGGAATTACAGCCTTAATAAACTTATTATGACCGTTGGAATTGCCCTAACAATTCAAGTCGCAGCATCAACTTTCATTGGGGCGGCTCTACCTATGATGGCAAAGGCTTTCAAACTTGATCCTGCCGTCGTCGCCTCACCTGCAATTACAACTATTGTAGACGTTTTGGGATTATTAATTTACTTCGGAATCGCATCTGCAATTCTTGGTATTTAGCCTTAGCTAACCAATAGTAAATTTTACTCGTTATCCTCTTCTATAACCTTCTTAAGCTTCTTTGAAAGTTCAGGTATCGCAGAGAAAGTTCGATTCCAATTAGGGATTTGTTTTGCTTCGTGTCCCTCGGTAGCAAATACTTGCGTTGCATTATTAAGGGCCGCGCTAAAAGCTTCAATCGCCTGAGCCTCCTCATGACGATAATACTTGAGCCCGTTGATCGTTGAGTCGTCATGATATCTGCGTATCAACTCCTTAGCCATTCTTTCATAAGTGAGTCTCAATGACTTCAATGAACCTGAATTCATTATAATGCCTTCGGAAGCAAGGCTTGATAATAAACTCAAAGCAATTTCTCTAGCCATCTTCATTAGCCCTTTATCGACTGTAGGCTCAGGATCATCATGCTGATGACCAAGGTGCTGATGCTTATGTTCAAAGTTTGAGCCGAGATCAACCTGACATATCCCGTTCATAGCAGTATTATGGTAGACTTCCACCAACATTCCAACTTCAAGCCCCCAGTCTCCTGGCATTCTAACTCTTTTTGCTAAATCAGTAGTAATTGAAAATTCACCAGATAACGGATAGCGAAATCCTTCCAGATAATCAAGTATTCTAAGATTACCAAAAACCTTAATTAGAGCCCGGAGCAATGGAATTACAAAAAGCCTTGTGACCCTTCCATACATCCTATCACTAACACGACCATAATAACTTTTACAGTAATCATACTCTAATCCAGGATGAACAGTGGGAAGGCACAACCTTGCCAACATTTCCTTATCATAGGACAGGATATCTGAGTCATGCATTGCAATGACTCCTGCATTTCCTCTGGCAATAATAAAGCCATAAGCCATCCAGACATTACACCCCTTACCTGGTATATATTGTGTAATCTGAGCCTCTTGTAGCTCATCATATACTTGGGACACCCTTGGCCCATCATTCCAAATAATATAATGCTTTTGAGGAAGTCTTGAGAAAAACTGCTTAGCCTTCTTAAACTGAGACTCGTCCATCCTATTCATTGAAATAACGACCTCATTAATAAATTCAACTTTCTCCAAATGATCTAATATTCCAGGCAGTGCAGGCCCCTCAACTTCTGAATAGAGAGCCGGCATTACAAGAGTAATGGGCTTATCTTTTGTATACTCCTTCAATTGCTCCTGCTGTTCCTCGAAAGAAGGGTCAGCTAATTGGTGAAGAGTGGTTACGAGACGATGTTGGTAGAAGTCAGGCACTAGACTGAATATTTATATTTGAGACAGTATAATTTTCGGTAGAGAAAACTTTAGTATTAACATCTAGACATTATCCGTGCCAAAATTCTCTTTCTTTTGATTTTCATCATCTTCTGGACTCAAAATCTCCTCTTCAATATCACGGCGTAATTTATTTCCGATGAAAGGCCTTATTAAGCCATAGACTGCATAAAGAACCAAAAGAAGCGCTGGCAGCCATTCGTGATAATAAATTGTTAGCATTAAAAGTATAAAAGCAGCAACTAACCATGGAAGTGGGCGCTGAGTACTCCAGCTAACTTTTTTAAAACTTGGGTAACGTATTGAGCTCAGCATTAGGTAAGATAAAAAAAGCATCAATATTAGGAAAATAATTTTTAGTCGACTTAAGTCTTTCTCAGTTTCTGAAACCCACAGAACAAATAAAGTAAGAGCACTGATAAGACCAGCTGCTGCGGGGATAGGAAAACCTTTAAAGTGTCCCGAAGTTTCTTCTCCATAAGTAGCGATACAATTAAACCTCGCAAGACGCATCCCTCCGCAAACAAGATAAATCGAAGCAACCATAATTGGAAAGCTACCAGAAAACTCATTCATTATGACACTCTGAACCAATAACGCAGGCGCGACTCCAAAAGAAACAATATCAGCAATCGAATCAAATTCTTTACCAAATGGACTTTCTTGCCCACCTAACCGCGCAAGCCTCCCATCTAAAACATCAAAAAGACAGCCAGCAAGAATAAACCATATCGCTCTCTCAAAGAGGTGACGCGACTCAACAAGATTATCAATACCACCTTTCGAAATGGCATTAATAATCGTCATTATAGCTAAAAAACCACAAACAAGATTACCTGCCGTCATTAGGTTTGGCAGCATATAGATCTTTGGCTCGTATTCTTCCTCTTCTTTCACTACTTAATTACTCATATTTGCACTTTAAGGTATGCGAGTTTTTATTACTGCCCAACTAAATTCGATGCAAGCAGAACCAAAGATATCACCAAAAACCACAATGGAGCAACTTCAGAAGCTTATTCCTGGTTCCAGACGAGCTCTGTTTGCAAAATATCATATCGGAGGGTGCCAGAGTTGCGGCTTTGATGATGAAGAGACAATAAGTGATGTTTGCAAGAGAAATGAGGACCTCCCTGTAGGTGAAGTGATCGAACACCTCTTGCTAAGTGCTGAGCATGATCAGAAAATTCAAATTAACCCGAAAGATTTGAAGGTTGAAATCGATGAAGAAAAAGAGGTTATAAAGCTACTAGACATTAGGTCAAGAGAAGAAGTCGAAGCCGTTAAAATCAAAGGCTCACAAATTATGACCGCAGAACTTCAACAAGAAGCCTTAGGCAATTGGGACAAAGAGACTAGAACTATCATTATTGATCATGCTGGCGACAGATCTTTAGATGTTGCTGCATTTTTTATAGGTCATGGCATGAAAAGAACGGTTGCTTTAGCTGGAGGAATAGATGCTTACTCTCAAGAAGTTGACTCCTCGATTCCACGATACAGAATTGAGATAGAATCAGAATAAATGAAACATCAATTAACCCATTTAGCCTTGTTAGCATTTGGGATAATCCTCACGGGTAAGAGCACATTAAAAGCAGACTCAAATTGGCCTTCGTGGCGAGGATCCACCGGAAATGGCACTGCTCCTGATTCATCAAAACCTCCAAAAGAATGGTCTGAAGAAAAAAACATATTTTGGAAGATAAATCTCCCTGGATTAGGACACTCGACTCCAATAATTTGGAAGGATAAGATATTTCTAACCTCAGCTATTGCTTTCGGTGAAAAAAAAGAGCCACCCATTTATGATAATGCACCCGGATCTCATGATAATTTACCCGTTGCTCAAAAGCACAAGTTCGTTGTCTTTTGTATTGATAAAATAACAGGGAAAATAATATGGGAAACAACATGCAACGAATCCTTCCCTCATGAAGGTGGGCACAAAAGCGGAAGCTTAGCCTCAGCATCGCCAGTAACTGATGGAAAACAAGTGATCGCTTACTTTGGATCGCATGGACTCTACTCAGTTGACTGCCAAAGTGGTAAAATTCTTTGGAAAAGAGATCTTGGTAAAATGGCAACCAAACACGGACACGGTGAAGGTTCTTCACCTGTACTAAAAAACAATACTATCATTATAAACTGGGACCATGAAAAAGAATCTGCCATCTATGCAATAGATAAGAATACAGGTAAAAATATTTGGAAAGTAGACAGAAAAGAAGTCACCTCATGGTCCACGCCATTAATTGTGAAATCAGGAGAAAAGAACCATGTCATTGTTAGCTCCACTGATCGAATTCGAGGCTATGACATGAATAACGGACAGGTCATTTGGGAATGTTCAGGCATGTCAAATAATGTTGTTGCGTCCCCAGTATCGGAAAGTGAAAAAGTTTATCTTGGTTGTAGCTATGATAAGAGAGCAATGATCGCGATAAACATTAAGGGAGCTAAGGGAGATATAACTGATACAGATCACGTAATGTGGTCTACTAACAAAAGAACACCTTACGTGCCATCACCCCTACTATACAAAGGGACACTTTATTACTTGAGTCATTATCAAGGTATTCTTTCAGTTACGCATGCAGAATCAGGAGAAACAAAAGCAGGCCCATTTAGAATTAGCGCACTCCGTGATATTTATTCCTCCCCGATTGGCGCTGGGGACCATATTTACATCACTTCAAGAGAGGGCCTTACAATCGTTTTAAGCCATGAAGGTGAACCTAAACCTGTAGCATTTAATAAATTAGATGACTCCTTCAGCGCATCTGCAGCCATCTCTAATAATCAAATTTTTCTAAGGGGCGAAAAATTTCTTTATTGCATTGGATCAAAAAATAAATAAGAGCAAAGTCTCTTATTATTTAAACCTCATTTAGTGGCTTGCTAGCATCACCGAAAGAACCAGGCCTAACATCCATCTTATCCATCATGCTCAGATAGAGACGACACATTTGACGATCCTTGTTAGAAAGATAATCAAGATTTTGGCCTCCTTTTATCCTTCCTCCTCCTCCACCCAGCATTACGACAGGCAATTGATTAGCATTATGACTACCCGTTAACATGCTTGAGCAAAGCATAATCATACTATTATCAAGAGCTGTCCTGTCTCCTTCCTGAATTGAATCAAGTCTTCGAGCAATATATGCCATTTGCTCAAGGAAGAACTGATTTACCTTTAGCCAATCATCAGTATCACTATGCGATAAAAGATGATGGATCATGTAATCCACACCGAGATGAGGAAAACGCAGTGTTCCATGGTCGTTATTCAATTTTAGAGTACATATACGAGTCGTATCTGTCTGAAAAGCAAGCACCATAATATCTGACATTAGGCGCATATGCTCCACAATATCCTGTGGATAACCATCCTTCGGACGCGGCATATTTGGACCACTCAAGGTCGGCCTCCATCCCTGGAATTCACCTCGCTTGCCAGCACTTTCAATTCTCTTTTCAACTTCCCTAACTGAATTTAAATATTCATCAAGCTTTTGCTGATCGAGTCGACTGATACCCCGCCGCAGACCCTTGGCATCCTGAAGCACAGCATCAAGGACACTCTCATCGCCGGCCTGAGCCTTATTTTTAAAGAGTTGATCAAAGGCAAGATCAGGATACACCTCAAGAGGAGTCGGGGTAGTAGGGCTGGACCATGAGATGTGTGAACTGTAAAGCATTGAATAGTCCTTGTGGACAGAGGGATTTGCTTTTTCACAACCGAGAACAATGCTTGGTAATTTTGTTCTGTGCTCAATTTGTTGGGCTACGAACTGATCAATACTGGTCCCGGATTTAATTCTGCCACCCGAGGCCAGAGGAGCGCCTGATAACAGATTTCCAGTTTGCGAGCTGTGAATATTTCCCTTAAGGGCTTCAGCATTGTATAAACCTCTAATAAAAACCATTTTCTCGCGAAATTCCTCAAGCGGCTTAAGAACCTTGCCCAGCTTCATATTCTTACCTTCTCCTTTGGCCCACCACTCACGGCTATGGTATCCACATCCTGAAAACAGAATCCCCATTCTGGTGGGAGCCTGACTCGCCTGCTTAGGCTCTATATTTAAATCCCCCCAGACCCTTAGAGATTCCATCCATGGTAAAGCCATTGAAACTCCAATACCTTGAAGCATTCTTCTTCTCGAAAACTGAAAACTATTCTGATTCAAACTTCCCATTTCTCACTCATTTTAAATTACTTACAAATAGAATCAATCATCGTTTTTAACTAAACGACCTCGAATTTTAAGAAACTGATCACTCTTAACAACTAAATCAACAAGCACATTGAATCGATAATTATTGTCTTTGAGTTTATTCTTCATTTCTTCTATTAAAATCATATCCGATAACTGAATTTCACGTCCGAGAGCATAACCTAAAAATTTCCGGCAAAACTGTTCTAGAAAATCATCTAACCTTTGATCAGAAAGGTAATCGCGAAGCCCCTTAAGACCATCTATATGATTTCCATCAAAGAGTCTTACAGAAGTATCACGATGTTCTTTTCTCATCTTACCAACGGCATCAAATTGTTCTAAAGAAAAACCATAAGGGTCTATTCTTTCATGACACTTCGCACATTCCTTTACTAAACTATGCTGTTCAATGAGCTGTCTTGCTGTAAGGTTGTCTGGAATTTTTTCAGGAAGATCAGGAACATTTGCTGGGGGCCTTGGTAATTTCTCACCCAAGAGAGTTTCATAAATCCAGTTACCTCGCAAAATTGGACTAGTTCTAGAAGCCCCTGAATTAGCAGCTAGAACTGTTGCCATACCAAGGACACCACCCCTGCCCCTTTCATGCATTCCTTCAATTCTAATCCATTCGTTACTTTTACGTTGTTCTTCTATTCCATAATGTTCAAGTAGAAGACCATTAGCAAAAGTATGATCCGCAGTAATAATATCTAGCACGGAACCATTATTACGGAACATATCCTCAAAGAATTTCAAAGTTTCAGAGTACATACTTTCTCGCAATTCAGAGAACTCAGGAAAGAGTTTCTCATTTTTATCATCATTCTTATCAAAATCATTTAAGTGGAGCCATTGACAGGCAAACTGTTCAGCCATTCGACTAATTTTTGAATTCTTACGCATTCTTCTGACATGCTTCAACAATCCTTGATTTGAAAGAATGGACCCATTCTTTGCAGACTCCATAAGCTCAGAGTCCGGGCATGATGACCAGAGAAAATAACTAAGTCTCGTTGCTAACTCATAAGCATTTACTTTAACTGGATCCTTACCAGGCCCTGACTTTTCACGGCGATACAAGAAAGAAGGCGAAGTTAGAACTCGTGCAATTGTTAACCTTATCGAATCTTCATGTGAAATATCACTACTACGCAATTGCTGATATAAATTTCGTAGATTATCAATTTCAGAAACACTTAATGGACGACGCCAAGAACGTTGAGCAAAATCCAATACAGCATTTAGATGCACTAGCTCGGTATCAATAAGACGCTTTTTGAAAGTACTCGCGCGACGATTAACTGATTCAACATGAGGAGCCCAAGACTTAACCAAGTCAGGTCGATCCTGAGTCGCAAATTCTCTAATCTGCTCAAAAGCGACCTGGTACTTTAAGGGTTCTCGGGCAACATAAAACAACTCATCCCACAATTGGTTAAGTTGATCGGCCTGCCGGTCATTTAACATCAAGCGCCTCAAATGATCATCCTCACGATGAAAAAGCGTCAAAGTAACCACTTCATCAACCGGTACGATTTTTGCATAACAGAGAGCTGGAGGAAACAAATCAACGAACCGTTTAACTGGCCCCTCAATCCGTTCTTGAGCGGGACTCCCCTTCCGAATTAATATTGGACCATTTGAAGTAACCGGCTCAGAGGAAAACACCTGCACTTGAACGGAACCATTTTGACCATACTTGGGATCCATTTCGACTGTACCAACTAATTCCCGACCCTTAGCTAACTCCGCAGGAATACGAAATTTAATAGTATTGGGAGCTTTGACTACCAAATCATCCATATCGACAGTATGGCCCAACGGGTGTCGACCGAATTGATCTCCTTGTTTTAACCTCTGCAATAAATTGGGTAAATCGACAGGTATTCGAAGAGCTCTAAGTTGTCGCTGTAATAAGAAATCAGGTAAATCTGAATCCCCTAGCAGCGCACCCGTAGCTAATGCTTGAACTCGACGCGCTAACTCTTTCCGTTTTTCCGGTTTCTTTTCAACGAGCCATTCTTCCAATACAGACCCTTTCGGCACTGTAATAATTGATGCTCCAACTCTATCAACTTTTGCCATTTCACCGTGAAAGAAATGCCAAACCTTAGAGTTACCATATATATCCTCATGCGGATTCCCGGCTTGGAGATTTGGTGATACTTCTTTGGCCAAGTCCCAAACGTGTTTAGTGCCATTAGTCTCGCTAATAACAAGCTGAACAGTAGTTAAGTCACAGGTATGATTATTATCCCTGGAACCAACGATCAACGACAACACCTCACCTCTTCTGACTGAAATCTTTTTAGGAGTCATTTCTGCAGAACCTCCTAATTCGTACTCTCCTTGCCACAAAAGTGCTGTCTTATCACTTACTCGATGTTGTAACAGCCATTCGATTCCATTCCCGCAAGTGGCATGAGCATCGCTTACATACGCTTCGACTACTACCTCTCCTTCGATTGGGCTTTGCCAGCCAACGGCAGCAAAATGAGTCGGAGTTGGATGCATGACTACTGTATGAGCCTTCGCCAAACCTGGGATCCGTTCATCTTTATCCGACGAATTCGCAACAACAGATGGAAGAGCATCCGGCAACTCTGCAGAAAAACCCTGAATACCATCCCGAATATTAATTCTCCTATTTAAGTGACCATCAACTTTCACTCCACTGGCACGACCAATGGCCAGATAATCTAGCCACACCTTCAATATTTCTACGTCGACATTATATACCGAAGAAATCTTGGCAAGATCGGAATCGGCTTTTACAGCACTCACAGCGTCAAGATATCTTGTAGTTAGGCCAAGCATCTTGAGGCGCTGTCCATCAATGAGGCGCTGTAATGCCGCCAATTCCCACAATTTCATTGGTGGATGCCCACCTCCCTCTAACCTTAGATTCCTCCAAACAACATAATCATCTTTATTCCCATCGTTTGCGTCATCCGTACTTAGATAAAACACAATATCGCTACCATTAGATCCAACGGGCAGACTCCATTTTATATCTTGCCGTATAGTCACTAAGTCCTGAGCACCTACCGCTTCCATCCAACGAGGTGGACTACCACCACTTTCAATAGCTAATCGTAGACCGTGTCCAATCGTATTAAACTTCCACAACTTCTTTTGCTCCTGACCAATTAGAGCGACCAGTTCCGATGGGTCTTCCGATACCGTGGCATTCCATTTCTCCCGAAGCTTTCCAATTGCAGTTTCGTCACCCGCCTTATCTATTAATAGGGTTTCCCATAAATTTCTAAGATATTTGGCATTTAGACTACGTTCATTTGCCACAGATTCAGGAGTTTTTGTGCCATTTTTCAACGCCTCGCGTTCTGCAAGAATCGCTGTCAAATACCTTGCAAGAGGAAGTCGACCTCCTTGATTAGTGGTAAACTTTATTCCATGTAGATCAACATCCGAACCTCCGCCATCATCTGTAAACTGACGGTAAAATGCCTGAATACGGGAAAGCAATTCATCGGTCCGATCACGTTCAGTCGTGAATTCGGAAAATCGAATTCCTGTCGGTGTGAGAACGGCATGAGATGCCACATCTTTTGCTGCATCAAGATACTTTGTCGCTAATGCGGCAGACATTCCCTGAGCATCCCCAGCATTAGTAAATCCTTCTCCAGCTGCTCCATCTACTGGAAATTCACGGGTAGGGTTAAGTGATAATACACCCGTTAAATCCCTAA
This sequence comes from uncultured Verrucomicrobiota bacterium, assembly GCA_902510815.1. Classification (GTDB taxonomy): domain Bacteria; phylum Verrucomicrobiota; class Verrucomicrobiia; order Verrucomicrobiales; family DEV007; genus EC70. The sequence goes on from CABXDI010000060.1 coordinate 10,235, forward strand.
CCGTATAATTATACTCATCGTTATTCAATCTTCGTAAAACTACTCTTCCTGGATCACCTGCACGCTCTCTCGCTTCAACGGTTAAAAATTCATGAACCCAGTTGGAAAGAATTTTACGTTCAGCATCAGTCGGCTGATCCGAATCCTTAGGAGGCATCTGCATTGATGAAACAATTTTCTCTACCTTAATCCATGTTTTTACATCACTTCGGAGATCTTCAATTGTTTTATAATTATCAAAATTAACATCAGCTTCAGCCTTGTCAGCCGAGTGGCAATCCAAGCAGAATCTCTCAATTAGAGGCAGGACGACCTTAGAATAACTCTGCGATTTAGCCTGCCCTTTATTGAATATCAACAGAGTGAAGAACAATGATAAAGTCAGTCTTCTCATAAATTAGCGGTCGTTTGATATTGAATCAAAAAAACCACCCACCTACCAGTTAAACTTTTATCCTCCTATAGGTAGAGTTATTTTTTTATCTTCAAAAAATGATTTAAAAACTTCAATACCTACATCTTAAAGTATGATTGCCAAATTCAGTATCAATGTAATAATTTCTTAATACCAAAAAAATATGTCTGAAAAAATCACTCTTAAAACTAATGTCGAACTGGGAGTAGTCCCTACTCATATTAAATTCGTAGGAGGGTTAGTCCCCGATGACACGGGACGGTTGCCTCGTGGAGATGATGGACAACTACTAGTCGTCAGTGAGATGAAACACCTCACTGAAATTTCTCCAGTTAAAATCGGAAGTGCACAGATCACGGTTTTCCCTGGAGTCGATGAGAATGATACAGATGATATGATTACTGGCCTTCGTGAATTAGACCTTGCCGTTCACCTGATGCTTATGGTTGGAGGAGCAGACCCCATGAATCCTGATGACGAAGACAAAGTCGTTGAAATGCTCAAAGCGGGTCTTGAAGTTGCTAAGAAATACAATATTCAACAAGTCGCATCCACATCCATTGAAGAATGGATGCAAGAAGGAGCAACACCAAAGACTGGTGATGAATTCACTGCAGCAGTTACACAAAATGCTAAAGTTCATGCTAGAGCCGTTCAAGAGTCTGGTGCCATTGCATCAGGGATTAAGAACTGGCACATCGAGTTCTTGCGTGGAGGTGAATTTCAAACTTTCACTGACGTTGCCAAGTGTTGGGAAGTCGTCAAAGCTACTAACCAACAATTAGGATCAAAATTCTTTAGAGTTATGGTCGATGCAGCCCATTGCGGAGACTCTGAACTTTCGATACCTGAGAATCAGTCAAAGATTACAGAAATTGCCGACTCTGATGAATTTAGCATGTTTCATGCTTCAGCCAAAACAACTCGAGGTTGCCTTTCAACTGATGACGGTTGGATAAGTGCCCTGTTATCAGCCGCTGCAAAAAGCGGAAAGCTAGAATTTGTGTTTGTTGAATTATTTCACCATGAAGACCCTGCACTCGAAGCACTTCGCAATTTAGATCCCGGTCATGGAATTGACACCACAGATGGACGATCTTATAGCCAAGCGGTAGCTGACGGATTAGGTGATACTGCAAGAAGATTGAACAACTT
>CABXDI010000061.1 GCA_902510815.1 uncultured Verrucomicrobiota bacterium
TGGCTACAAAAACAATTTCACAATTTACACATCTTCTGATCAAGTTGGGTTGGTAAGAAAATTGATATCTAGAAAATCGGCTAAGGATGAATCCCTTGATCACAACCTTGCAATATCATTAATTAGCAGAAGCAAGAATAAAGGGGTACCTGTTTCTGATGCTAAAGACTCCTTAATAAGTGAGATAGAAAGGTCTTATAATAAAGAGCTTAAGCATCTGAATGCTGTAGACTTTGATGACCTTTTAATTTTAGCAGTTCAAGTATTAAGAGAGAATAAAGAGGTTATTAATTTTTGGAGAGAAAGGTTTAAATATATTACTGTTGATGAATTTCAGGATACTAATAAACAGCAGATGGAGCTCGTACAGCTCTTGAGTGGTACGGAACAAAATGTATGTGTTGTTGGAGATGACGATCAATCAATTTACGGTTGGAGGGGAGCTGAGATAAGTAATATTCTTGAGTTTGAACGGTTTTTTAAATCCCCAAAAGTTATTACGTTAGAACAAAATTATAGAAGTAATCAGGCCATTCTTCACACTGCAAATTCTTCTATATTGAATAATTCTGGTAGACGTGAAAAATCCCTTTGGAGTGAAAAGTCATCCTCTGATAGCGTACGAATTATTGCAATGCCAGGAGAGGAAGAGGAGGCGCAATTTGTTGTAGATGAAATCCTAGAAATGACAGCAACTGAAAAGCGCTCTTATGATGATATAGCTGTTTTATTTAGAATGAATAGTCAGTCTAGATTGTTCGAATCCAAGCTAAGAGAATATAAAATTCCTTATAGGATAATAGGTGGGCAATCATTTTTTGATCGAAGAGAAATTAAGGATCTCTTAGGGTATTTACACATTATCAAAAATCCTGATGATGATATTAATCTATTACGTGTTATTAATAATCCCCCTAGAGGTATTGGTAATACAACTATTGATATTGCGGTTGAGAAGAGCAGGGATCTTGGATGTAGTCTTTATACTATTCTAGAAGATGGAGATTTTCTTTCAATGATACCCCCAAAGTCTAGATCAAAAGTTGAGTCTTTTGTAAGTCTTATGGAATCATATAGAACTCCAATGATTTCAGAATATAGTTCTTTTGGTATTCTTTTTGATCAATTAGTTGAAGAAATTGGGTTTAATGATTTCCTGCAAAGAAACTGTAAAACTGATAATGAATATCAAAATAGAAGAAACAACGTTTTCGAATTTATATCTTCTTTGAAAGATTATGAGGGGAGAGGTAAAAAAAATGGCATGCAGGAATTTTTAGATAATGTCGCTCTACAACAGGACCGTGAAGAAGATGATGACTCTAGTTTGGGGGTAAATTTAATTACCCTACATGCAGCAAAGGGTCTTGAGTTTTCTGATGTATATATGGTGGGAATAGAAGAGGGAATGTTGCCGCACAAAAGATCGCTTGAAGAGGGTACAAAAGATGAAGAGCGACGACTTTTTTATGTTGGAATGACTCGTGCAATGAATCGTCTGACTATAACTTATTGTGCATCGAGGAAGAAGTATGGTGAATTAATTAGAGGAGAGCAAAGCTCGTTTCTAGAAGAGTTAGACCCTACGCATATTGATGTTTTATCCAATGAAGAAGCGATGGGAGCACCAATAGATGAAGGAGATGCGCATGCCTACTTTTCCCGAATGAAAGAAATGCTTGGAGATGATTAAAATGAGGATTTTAACTCAGTAGTTGATGTACTACTTTTCCATGAACATCAGTCAGTCTGAAGTCTCTCCCGTCATATCTATATGTTAGTTTTTCGTGATCGATTCCAAGTTGATGTAGGATCGTTGCATGCAGATCATGCATATGCACTTTTCCTTCAACTGCATGGTGTCCAAATTCATCTGTTTCACCATAACTAAAGCCTTGTTTGAAGCCTCCTCCAGCTAACCAGACCGTAAATCCATCTGAGTTATGGTCACGTCCTGTCCCTTTGTCCTGGGCATAAGGAGTTCGGCCAAATTCGCTTCCCCACCAAACAATGGTATCTTCTAACAATCCTCTTTGCTTGAGGTCAGTAATTAACCCTGCGACAGGTTTGTCAGTGGCTCGAGCATGGTCCATGTGTTTCGGCATATTCGAGTGTTGGTCCCAAGCGGGATTGTTAGTGTTATCGGTATAGTTGATTTGCACATAACGTACGCCTGCTTCGCTTAATTTCCTTGCTTTGAGGCAATACTGTCCAAAATCATTAGTTTCTTTTTGACCGATCCCATACATTTCTAGGGTGCTAGGGCTCTCATTCTTAATATCTAATACATTAGGAGCATTGCTTTGCATTCGCCAAGCAAGTTCATAAGAGTTAATGACAGAATTGATTTTATCGTTATTAGGGTAATTTGATAATTGCTCCGCATTAATCTTCTGCAGCAATTTAAACTGTTCCAAATTGTCTTGATGATTCAAATTTTGGTTAACAAGATTCTTTATAGTTGCTTCTTTGGCAGGTATGCCTGCACGACCAAGTGGTGTTCCTTGATAGGATGAGGGTAGAAATGCGTTGCTAAAGTTTCTGGGGCCGCCGTTGCCCATTGATGGACCGATGCTGACAAATCCTGGTAAGTTATCGTTTTCCGTTCCTAAACCATAATTGATCCATGATCCCATTGAGGGGCGAATTAAGTTTATATTTCCAGTATGGAGAAACAGGGTGCTTGGACCATGTGCAATCCCATTTGTGTGCATGCCTTTGATGAAGCAAAGGTCATCAACATGATTTGCAATGTTTGGGAAAAGTTCACTTACGTCTCTTCCTGATTGGCCATGTTTTTTAAATTTCCATAAAGGTTTCATGACGCGATGATTTATAATCTTTCGTGTTTTCGCGAGAGTTCTAGCATCATCAAAACGCATCATCTTGCCGTCATTTTTTATAAGGCTTTCTTTGAAATCGAATGAGTCAAGATGACTAACTCCACCAGCCATAAAAATAAATATGACTCTTTTCGCTTTTGGTCGATGATGGAAAAAATCCTTGGGAGTGTTGTTGGAAGCAATGGCATTCTTGTGAGCAAGAGCACCGAGCGCAAGGCCTCCGAAGCCACAAGCTAGATTATTGAGCGTTTGCCTGCGATCTATATTACAGTAATCCATCAACAATATAAAAAATAACCAATTAGCTGCTTATTTCAAGAACCTTAATTGATGTGGCGGAATTCAAAACTTGAGAAAAGACTATGAAATATAGTCGTCCACGCTTCGATGCTTTCATTTTCTTTTTCCAGAAAATCATAGAGTATTTGCTTTTCTTTGTCTGTAGGGTTTCTAGAAAGCACTCTTCTGTAAGCCATTCCTATTTCAATAGGTTTATTTAAGATTTTTTCTTTAATTAATCTCTCGGCTGATCTTTTTGATTCATCTCTAACAAATGGATTGTTCAGCATGTAAAGAGCCTGTGTTGGTACGCTACTTGTTGTTCTTTTTCCAGTTACCATATTTGGATCAGCAAAGTCGAATACTTGCATTATCTCAGGCAAAGTATTTCTAAAAACAGGGTAATAGATGCTACGTTTATTAGAACTAAATGAATATCCATATTCAGTTTTAGTTCCTGATTTAATTGCCGCTCCTCCTTTGGATTTATCAAGGCTCCCGCTTACAAATAGAATTGAATCTCTTATTGCCTCAGCTTCTAAACGCCTCTGATTTTGTTTCCACAAAAAAATATTTTCCGGGTCTATCTTTTCATTTTCATGGTTTGTTGTAGAGCTGAGTTGATATGTACGAGACTGCATGATTTCACGAATTAGTTTTTTGATGGACCAAGAATTTTCAATAAATTTAATAGCTAGATGGTCAAGAAGTTTAAGGTTGCTTGGAGGAGTGCCCATGTGGCCAAAATTGTCCAAGCTTGATACAATTCCTTCACCAAATAGGTGAAACCATACTCTATTTACAATTACTCTTGCAGTTAGAGGGTTATGCTTACTTGCAATCCAATTTGCTAAGTGGATACGCCCACTTGATTTTTGATTAAATTCTGGGGTTTCTTCATATGTCATTACCTCGATAAATTGTCGGGGAGTCCTATTGCCTTTACTATGAACATTGCCTCTTAAAGCAATATTTATATCGTCAGGTTTTTTATGATCTTCAGCGGCAATAACTTGAATATTTTTTGGTTCTTTTTTCTGAAGTTCTTTGAGCTCTTTTTCAAGTAGCTTAATTTTTTTGTTAATCTTAGATATGTTTATTTGTTGGTTGGAATCAGCTGTAACTTCCCCCTTAGATTTTTCTTCGCTAATAACTTGAATCGAATCAGCGATAACTACTGCTGTGGTGTTTTTATTGGAAATAACAACTTCGAATTCAATGTCTTTATTAAATTCGTAGACGCCAAGTGATACGAATGAACCATTAATCGGAGGTGGCAGTGTTTGGTTTATTGTTACTGTGGACTTACCGTTTGTATGATTCACAGTATATGGGGTTTTAGTCTCTCTATTCGTGCCGTGCGTATATGAAGCTCTGATTTCATATGTTCCGGTATTCGGTGTTTTAATATTGTAACTGACCGTTTTATTGCCCTTATCCTTTGAATCGTCATGGATATAATTTTCATCGATGTACCCTTTAACTGCGGTTGATTTAATCCATTTTCCTTTTTTTACAGCCTCTTCATTATCTATAATTTGACCAAGAAGATTTTCAGATTTTTTGCTAAGGACATTGGCATTTGGCAGTTCTAGTTTTAATGCCTTTATCTCATTTTGAATTTCTCGAATTTCATTTTGAATAACTTTTGCATTTTCTTCCTGTTTTTTAGATAAGGGAAGTGGACGTTTGTTCCATGAAGAAACATTGCTGTGGACTACTGATTTTGTGCTTTTGAGTATTCCTGCCAGGCCATAATAATCTTCTGTTGTAATAGGATCGAACTTATGATCGTGGCAACGGGCACAGCCTAAAGTTAGTCCCATGAAAGATTTTCCAATGGTATCAAGCTGTTCATCAATGATGTCCATTTCTAATATGGTCTTATCTTGAAGTTCATAATTGGTCGGCCCTAACAGTAAGAAGGCAGTCGAAATTAAGCGCTCTTTTCGCTGTTCAGGGTTCAAACTTTCTAGTAGATCACCAGCGATTTGTTCTTTGATAAATAAATTGTACGGCTTGTCATTATTTAATGATTCGATGACGTAGTCTCTATAACGCCATGCTTCCTTCATTAATAGAGTTCTACCTCCACCAGTTGAATCAGCATATCGCGCAATATCAAGCCAATGCCTTCCCCACCTAATTCCAAAATCATCCCTTGATAGTAATTCATCAATAGTGATTCCTATCGCATTGTCCCGGTCAGCAGAGATTCTTTCTAGAAATTTTTTGATCTCTCTGTCTTGAGGGGGGAGCCCAATGAGGTTGTAATATATTCTTCTAAGAAGAGTTATATCATCTGCATCTTCAGAATACACTAATTTTCTTTTCTCATGCTCTGCTAAGATGAATTTATCTATTGAGTTTTTCGACCAGTTCTTAGTTTTTACTTTTGGAGTTGGGTAATCTTTTATCGGCTGGAATGACCAGTGTCTACGTGCAGCTTCAATGTTAAGGCGTTTGTCGGTGTTTGATATTTTATCTGAAGTTCTTGGGTCGTATGCGCCATCAGCAACCCATTTCTCTATATCTTTAATCTGTTGTGGAGATAATTTTTTCTTTGGCGGCATTGCTAGGTCGCTGTCTGTGTGTCTGATTGCCTGAATGAGTAGACTTTTTTCTACTTGGCCTGGAATTATAGCCTGTCCAGAGTCGCCACCATTTAACCAACCACCTTTCCAATCTAGTCTGAGGTTGCCCTTAATTTTTTTTTCTTCACTGTGGCATTTGTAGCATTCAGCGATCAAGATAGGTCTAATTTTCTTTTCAAAAAAATTCACCTCTGAAGCCTCTGATAAATGGCATAATAAGCTTATGTAGCCTATAAAAATCCATTTCATTAGGTAGCGCATTGAAAATTGTCTTTTTTTGTGAGGTTCTTAGCATCAGGCTATACGGAAATACTTAAGTATGCAAACCCAAGACCCTTACTCACTAGACAAATCGAAAGTTCTCGATCCACCTAAATCAATTGGAGGGACGATTAAACATTTAGGCCCAGGATTTATATTATCAGCTTCAATTGTTGGGTCAGGTGAATTGATTGCAACAACCAAGCTTGGAGCCCAAGCTGGATTTATTGCTATGTGGGTAATCTTGGTAAGTTGTCTTGTTAAGGTGGCTGTTCAGCTTGAGTTTGGTAAAAGAGCAATCATGACAGGGGAAACGACATTTGCTTCTTTTAATTTATTGCCAGGATTTAAAATAGGTAAAGCTAATTGGTCAGTCTGGACCTGGTTGGGCTTGATGTTAGTAAAATTTTTGCAAGTTGGGGGAATTGTTGGGCTAGTCGCTGTATTGCTTAACATGGCCGTACCGAGTCTTTCTGTTTTCTGGTGGTTACTAATAGTAGTTTTATCGATTTCTGGAATTGTAGTGTCAGGTTACTACAAGATTTTAGAGGTTATGTCTGTATCTATGATAGGACTCTTTACGCTGTTTACATTTTTCTCATTAATAGCACTTCAGAATACCGATGCTGCTATATCAATAGGGGATGTGCTTTCTGGTTTAGAGTTCAAAATGCCTGAAGGTGCCGAAATGACTATTTTAGTCATTGGTGCGTTTGGGCTGACAGGGGTGGGTGGAGATGAGATAATGGCTTATAATTATTGGTTGATAGAGAAGGGGTACGCTTCGAATACAGGTAAAAATGATGGATCTGAAGAATGGGCTATTAGAGCAAGGGGATGGATTAAGGTTATGTATATAGATGCAATATTTGCGATGCTTGTTTATACAGTTGTAACGGTTGCATTTTTTCTTCTAGGTTCAGCTCTACTTCATGGGAAGGGTAATTTCGAGGGAGGTGGGAAGGATTTCCTAGAGAATTTATCAAATCTTTATACCATTACTTTGGGTAATTGGGCTGAGCCTTTTTTCTATTTTGGTGCATTTGTAGTCCTTTTTTCGACTGCATTTTCTGCTTTAGGAGCATGGACTCGACAATTTACTGATGCTTTTGGCAGGATAGGAATACTTGATTTCGATGATTTCAAATCGAGGCGAACTTGTTTTGCGATTCTTGCCGTGGGCATTCCTGCCATATGGGCAGGGGTATTTCTTTTATTCGAGAGTCCAGTTTGGATGGTTGTCGTCGGTGGTGTTGCTACTTCGATAATACTTTTGGTAGTTCTTTTTGCTGCAATCGTTTTTAAAGTGCAAAGAAAGAACTCAAAAATTAAGACTGGTAAAGTTTATGAAATTGCTTTTTGGTTAAGCTCAGCAATGATCCTATTCGTAGGGATCTGGACCGTGTTGAGTAAGTATCTAACTTAATAGTATTACTTAATTATTTGTCGAAGCCTATTGTCATCAACTGCCCTGTCCACGACATCTTGAAGGGCTTCAGATGCGACTGAGGCGATCTCGTCAACTTTTGACCAATATGATACATTTGGTGAAACTTTGGTCTTGGTAGAATAATAATACTGGCTAAAAATTAGACGCCCTGTTTTTGCCTGATATAAATGTACTCTAATTCTGCACTCTGCATTTTGTGTAGAAAATTGAGCGCACTCAAATTGTAAAATATCTGCTTGTAATAAATACTTCGCATCTTTTTCGTTAAGAAGATTTCTGCTTTTTAGAGCATGAGAGAAAGCCGTTTTTGTAATCTCACTAACTGGTTGTTTTGCGTAAATTGATTTAATGGGGATTCCGAATTCGTTTTTTATAGATCCTATTTCGGAACCTTTTAGATTTCTAACATCATTAATCTTATCAAGTTTAATAAGTGGCTCTCCTTTGATAATTCTTTGGCTTAAGCTTGGAGGATTGTAAGTCAAAGATACTTTGTAAGTTTGACATGAAGATAACAAAGTTATCGCTCCAATGATTATGCCAATTCTTTGAAATGACTTTATCATAATTAATTATTAAACCATTCTTAAATATTTGTCATCGTTAAATTTATGAGGATCAGTTTTTTTTGATAAAAGCCCTAAATTATAGGGCATAAGTAATTTATACGATAAGACCAATGGCCAGACCTTTTAGAGCATACGCAGTAATTATTGAAACTAGAAGCGCCATACTTGAGAGAATGACTAATTCTCCTATGAAAAGTAGGGCTAGAGTTTTGCGGTCGCAGCCTATTAGAAAAAGAGTTTTAATTTCTCGTTTTCGAGTTTGAATGGATAAGAGAATTAAGGCCAAAAGAAATAGTAAGGCGGCAATTCCAGTCAGTATAAAAGAGGTATTTAGGAATCGTTTAATTTTAAATACAAACTCCAGTAGTTCATTAACGATTTCTCTCGGTCTAATTGACTGGATGGTTTTGTTGTTGATGTAATTTCCTTTGAGAATCGTCTCATCTTTTATATTTCTTGGGAATGCCAATAATGATGAAATTGGAAGGCTTTCTTGTTCCTTGTGAAAATGAAATGAATTGATGTTCTTATCAGTAACTTCAATGTAATTTTCTAAAGAAGCATTTGCAGTGATAGAAGATTTATTTTTTGAAAGAATAGATTCTGATGATGTTTTATCATCGATCTTCACGTGCCCGTGACCAATGCCAGATAAGAGCCATGAAGTTTGAAGGTTTACGAATAAAGTCTCATCATCAGCAGATTTAGATTCTTTTAGAATACCGGTAATATTTAGTTTTACTGGATTGTTTGCAGATAGATTATAAAGATTAACTTGATCAGTTAATATGTGATCACCTTCCTTCAGGTTTAGTTTTTTGGCGCATAAATAACCAAGTGTTACGTCCCCCAAAACCAGGGGTAATGTCCCTGATTTCGAAGCCAGGTTACGTTCTAGGAAATATTCTGTAGTAGTGCCAACAACTGGATACTCTTTTGCTGTGAAGCCAAGAATGATGGGGACTATAGAGCCTCGGTTTTCATTTTTAACCCTTTTGTATTCAAGCATCGAGATTTGACTTGAAGGCGCGCCTCTGAAAAACAGTGAATTTATTGCTAAATCAAAACGATCACCTTTTGCTCCAAAGATCAAAGGGGTTTTTTTTGCTCTTGATTGAAGTTTATCGGAAATTTCACTAACAATCATATTTGCAGTGATAGGTAGACTCATTGTTATAGCTAATGCTGCCACCTGCACAATGGATTTACCCCGATGATAGAGGATGTGATTCCATGAGATCTGTAATATTTCTTTTATAGTGTAATTGGGTTGGTTAATTTGTTGAGGTCAATTACTTGATCAAATGATTCTAGGAGACGAGGGTCGTGAGTGATCATTAACAACGTTGATCTGCTTTCGGATGATTGGTTTATAATTTCATTAAGTACCTTGTTTGCAGTTTGTGTGTCAAGATTGCCAGTAGGTTCGTCAGCAATAACTAGGGCAGGTGATGTTATTAATGCTCTTGCAGTTGCAAGTCGTTGTCTTTCACCTCCTGAAAGTTGATTGGGGTATTTATCTAGTTTATTCTCAATTTCTATTCTTCCTGCGATTGTTTTAGCCCTGTTGATGGTTTCTTCATTCAATGATAGAGACTGATTTAATTTGTATGGAAGAATTAAGTTATCGAGCACGTTTAAATACTCTATAAGTTCAAATTCTTGGAAAATGAAACCTATTCTTTTTATTCTGTAAGCTCTTCTTTCCGCATCATTTAAATCAGTAATATCTTGTCCCATGAATCTAATGCTGCCTGATTTAGGTTTTAGGATACCCGATATTAGATGAGCGAGTGTTGTTTTTCCTGATCCGCTTTTACCAAGGATTGCAACTTTGCTCCCTCTATTAATTTTCAAATTAGAGATTTCTAATTGAAATCCTTTTCCTGGATACCAGAACTTAAGATCCTCTATTTGTAGAATCTGTCTTTCATTTTCCATTTGGCGAGGGAACACGTTTTTGTAGGTTTACAGAAGAAGATGCTATTTTCCACAAATCATTTTCTACTGACAATGTGTAATCAGCCTCGTATTCGTTACTTCGTTTATGGCTATGGCCCCAATGTCTAACGTTTCCATGAACCTGCCATTTGCAAGATATCTTAAAATCATTTGAATTTTCAATCGCTATTGCACTTACTTCAATATAATCGACTCTATTGATTCTTGATATGGCGCCTCCCTCATCCCTTAATATTAGACTTTGGTAAACTTCTTCATATAGAGGGCCAATAAGTTTTTGAGATACCGATTTGGCCAGATTGTTGTAAATTGCATCTTCGCTTTCAGATTCAAAAGCTCTGTAGATGCTTCTATGAAGTTTTGTAAATAGATCTGCAGCTGAGGAGGCATCAAGGTTCTGGGCAAAAGGCTTAGAGGTTTCGATAACTACAGTGTTGCGGAGAATAAAGGCTATAAGAAAACTTGAAAGTATTATACTTAGACGCAGAAAAGTTTTGCCCCTTTGTCGGGTTATAGTTAAAAAGAAACCGATAACTAAAACGCAAATCGAGATAATGGGGATTCCAGCCTTTATTCTTTTTACGGGTTCGATTGATGCGATCTCTGCATTGTTTGTAAGGATTTTCGCTGGGGCATGCCAAGTAAATTCTGGTTCTTCTTTCGTTAAGTACATTGGGTGAGCTTCTCCATCAACGAAGATAAGCATATCCAATATGTTTGGATCATGAGAAATAGTTTCTTCTCCATCTTCTGTTTCTACCTTAATAGCCTGATCAGTGAACCAAAGCCCCCAACCAAATTTAATGTTTCTAACTTCTTCAGAAACTGGATAACGAAAGAGCATTTTGGCCATTGTGAGATCAGCATTTTCTCCTAAGTGAGAAACTTCCTCCATTTCTTCAAATTTAAGCCACTGAGTATTGGGGGGAATTTTTTTCCCATTTATGTATACCGGGCAATTCGAATCAAAAAAGCTTTCTATTTGTTCTTTTGATTTATCCAGTGTCGGGCGAGGGTTATTGTCTCCGTAATTTATATTTTCTAAAGGAGGAAATAAAAATGTAGCTATCCATAATTCGATAACTAAGTGATCTTTTTTTAATTCAATATCAGGATAAAGGTTTGTTTGAAAGGTATGAGCGGGTGATTTGCTTGTAAGAAATATTGATATAAAAAGAAAAACCAATACAACAAAAGGAATAATTGTTTTCTTTGTGAGGTTGAGCATATCAAAGGCTGAATTGTAAATTATGGAATCTGTTATTATTTATAACAATGCCACTAATTTGTCCAAAGCCTTTCTAAACACAGGAGGTATGAAAAACATTAGAAAAGTGTGGCTTGATTACATTTAACTTTGTAAGTTTTAAAATACGATGAAAATACTAATTCTTTTAGTCATTATTTTTATTCTTGGGCCAATTGCGCAATTGAAGAGTGAGGAGATGTGGGTTTATTTTGGAACTTATACCCGAGATAAAGAGAGCCAAGGGGTTTATTTCTCCAAGTTAAACCTAAAGAACGGCAAACTATCAAAACCATTGCTTGCGGCGACAGGGGACAATCCTTCATTTGTAACGATCCTTCCAAATGAAGAGTTTCTTGTGGCGGTTGAAGAGACAAATGACTATCAGGGTGAATCGAGTGGTTCTTTAGCTTCCTATAAGATCAATCGTAATGACGGATCATTAAAAATTATAGATCGTTTGTCTACTAAAGGTGGAGCCCCTTGCCATATTTCCGCTGATCAATCC
>CABXDI010000062.1 GCA_902510815.1 uncultured Verrucomicrobiota bacterium
AACGCTATTCTTTTCTTGGTAATAGGATTAGAAATTTTGGTTCTTGCATTTCAAACTAGCCACCTTCTATTTGGACTCATTGCTATTCCATTAACGCTAGGAGTCAGAATGTTTGCCGTTTCACTTCCTGTGTTTATCTTAAAAAACAAAAGGGAATTCACGAAAGGAACCATTAAAGCACTAACATGGGGAGGTTTACGTGGTGGAATATCACTAGCTTTAGCACTATCGATTCCAAAGGGTTTTGAAAGAGATGTTCTTCTTACAGCTACGTATATTGTTGTTATTTTTAGTATTGGTGTTCAGGGAATGACGCTGAAATATTTTCTACCAAAAAAAACTACATCTGAGAATCAATAACCTATTTGTGGATTACAGTACAATCAACACTTTGTCTTCTTCAATAGACACCTCAAATGACTTAATATCTTCACAGGCGGGTGGAGTTACAACTTTCCCGGTTTTCAAATCAAACTGTGCTCCATGCCAAGGGCATGCTACACACTTTTCCCTCTGGTGAACATAACCACCCGATATAGGAACATTGACATGGCTACAACGGTCTTCAAGGGCATAGAACTCATTAGCAACTTTAAATAAAGCTACGGAAATACCATCAATAGTAAATGACTTACCCTCGTTCTCAGGGACATCATTAACGTTACAAATAAATTGCCGTTCAACGGCCATGCCTAATCACTCAATATTGAGTTCCACTTTTCAATTTTTTCTGATTCCTCTGCAAACAAACTTTCAGTAGAGTCATGAATTTCTATTCCTTGAATTTCATCTCCCCCTTCAATTGAGTCTACTACTTCCTGCCCCTCGGTAACATGCCCAAAAACAGTGTGCCTTCCATCTAAGTGGGGCTGAGGACCATGAGTAATAAAAAATTGGCTTCCATTAGTACCGGGACCAGCATTTGCCATTGATAAAACACCTGGCTTATCATGTTTAAGCGATGCAATAAACTCATCTTCAAACTGATAACCTGGGCCACCTGATCCAGTGCCAGTTGGATCTCCACCTTGAATCATAAAATTGGGTATCACTCGATGAAAAGTTATACCGTCATAGTAACCACGAGAGGCAAGATTAAGAAAATTAGCAGAAGTTGTGGGCGTATCTGCAGCGTAAATCGTAAGGGAAATATTTCCTTTATTAGTCTTTATTGTAATTTTAACGTCTTCTATCATGGATAATTTATATTTGATTGTGGATCTTAGTTTTACTCTATTATTTGGTAAAAGAAAGGTGGATTTTAATTAAAACCAAAGTCTTTCCTTATCTCTTCAGCGTTAACACCGGATTCCCTTAATTGCTCTAAGGGTAAACTCTGATCACTTTTAGAGTACCTTATACCTTCATGATCTTTTATTAACTTATGATGGAACCAATCTGGAACATCTAAGCCTAATAAAGATTGAAGAACTCTATGAACGTGTGTCGAATCAAATAAATCAAGCCCTCTAGTCACTCGTGTTACCCCTTGAAAGTCATCATCTAATGTGACCGCCAAATGATAGCTAGTTCCAATGTCTTTTCTTACAATGACAACATCACCCATTAAATCATAATCAACTTCATGTATCCCACTCAAATGATCATTCCAATAAACTTTACCAACTTTCTCCTTAGCTCTAGCAGAGTTTAATCTAAGAGAATAAGGTGTCCCTTTTCTAATCTTCTCTGACACCTCTTCATCCGAAAGATTCCTACAGGTACCAGGGTACAGAGAGTTATTTCCATTATTTAATTCCCCATTAGCAGCATCAGAATTACTAGCAATTTCTTTTCGTGTACAAAAACAAGGATACAACATTCCTAAAGATAAAAGTTTTTCTGACGCTAACTGATATTGGTCTATTCGAGTGGATTGGATTAACACTTCATCAGGGCAGGTAACCCCCAACCAGTCAAGATCGTCAAAAATACAATCAACATATTCCTGTTTACATCTAGTACTATCAATATCCTCAATACGAACTATAAATTTGCCATTATTCTCTTTAGCAACTTTTTCCGAGTATAGTGCAGAATAAGCATGGCCTAAATGCAGTTTACCTGTCGGACTGGGAGCAAATCTAGTGACAGTCATTTTCAATTTCTAATTGATAGTATATCTTAGAGATACATTTTGCATGGGAAACAAAAAACGCAGCCCTTTCTATGATAATAGTTTACTACTCTTAGGCATTACATTCTGCCTTTGGGGAATTACCTTTATCGATCAAAACACACCTAATTGGAATTTGACTCTCAATCATGGTATAAAACCAAAGGTTCTAACTGGAATTCTAGGTATATTTACGGCCCCTTTAATTCATATCAATTATTCTCACCTTATCGGTAATACTATACCTTTCATGGCTTTAGCTGGTATAGTCCTAATGAATGGGCGAAAAAAATTCATTTTCACGAGTATTTTTTGTGCACTCTTTGCTGGAATCGGAATATGGATATTTGGTGCTGATGGAAGTATTCATACGGGTTCCAGTACTCTAATTTTTAGTTATCTTGGTTTTATACTCGTTCAAGCTTGGTTAGTCCGAAGCCTTCTAACTGGGTTACTTGCTTTATTATCTGTAAGTCTTTATGGGACTCTGCTACTGACACTTTTAATAGACCAAGATGGAATTTCTTGGCATGGACACATCTTCGGTCTTTTAGGTGGATTAATTGCAGCAATACTTATTACACAATCTCCTGCAAAAAAGAAAAGAAAGGCAATTATAAAAATAGACTAGGAGTATCCTTAATTAAGCAACCATTCCTTCGCCCCTGCGAAGTAGCGCCACCATGACACCCTGAATAACAAGTTCTCTAACTGGTACTAAATCGGGATACAATTCGTTCTCAGCTTGCAGGTACGGCATTCCATCATTAATGACATACCTTTTCAAGGTCGTTTCACCGTCTATCAATGCCGCCACAATATCACCTCTTCGTGGTTCTTTTAATTCTAGTATCACACAATCCCCTGACATTATGTGGGCATCTATCATAGAGTCCCCTCTAACTTTCAGTGCAAATGTTTTAGCTGATCTGGGCACTCCTAAGGAAGCAATATCAATAGATAAACACCCTTCGTTTGCTTGCTCAGTTTCAGACGCCATCCCTGCAGCAATCTGACCATAAATTGGAACATCGACAATTTCTTCCCTATCAAGCTGCTCAGGGAAAACTAATGCCCTCGCCTTACCAGGTACCTTTTGTATCACTCCCTTTTTTTCTAGAGCTCTCAAATGACTCACTGCTGCCGTCTGACTAGCAAATCCAAAGAATTCCTGTATTTCCCTTGTTGAAGGCATAAGCCCATTATTTGTATGGTATTCCTTTAGGAATTCTAATAATTGTTGTTGTCTTTCAGTAAGCATATGAACAGTGTTCTTTGGAACAGTATCTTTCTTTTTTTATTTATTGCAAATTTAATTTCGTTTTTATTATGATTTAGAATCATAGATATTTAATAATTCTTAATAATTAATTGTGCCATCTCGAAGATCATTTCTTATTCTTTTTATAATTCTTTCTACTTTTAGCCTTAATTCTTTCTCTCAAAATTATAGGTCTCCAAGTAAGTCATTGGTTGCAGCTAACCGAAGCTCTTCACAAGCGATCGGAATATATCGTCCAAAAACCGCACCACCAAAAATTTACGGCAAATCTGCAATAGTTATAGATGCTAATACTGGATATGTTTTTTACTCAAAATCTGCTGACCAAAGACGTGCCGTAGCAAGTACTCAAAAATTAATGACTGCTCTACTTTCTCTCGAAAAAGGGCATATGAATGAGAGAGTAACTGTTGCAAGTACTGACACTCAGGTTGAACCCTCAAAAATTTATATCCAAGCCGGCCAATCATATAGAAAATCTGATCTAATTGCAGCGCTTCTTGTAAGAAGTGGAAATGACGTCGCTAGATGCCTAGCACGACATCATTCAGGTTCACAAAAGTCATTTTCTTTTGCCATGAATCAAAAGGCTCGAAGTCTTGGTATGAATAATTCGAACTTCAAAAACCCTCATGGACTAACTGTTTCTGGTCAATACTCAACAGCTCGCGACATGAGTAAACTTGCAAGGGTTGCATACTTTCACAGAACAATAAGATCAATTACTTCATTGAAGAAATTACCTTTTAGATTTGCCAATGGAAAACGAAAAACTTTCAACAATACAAACAAACTCTTGTCAAGATCCCCCTACTGCAATGGACTGAAGACAGGCTACACAAACGCTAGTGGAAATTGCCTCATAAGCTCTGGAAAAAATGCTTCAAGAGAGGTTATTGTTGTCGTACTTGGAAGCAACTCAAGCAACATCTGGAAAGATTCCGAGAAACTTATGAACTGGTCACTCGGCAATTAATTTAATTTATATCAAATTCAAAAACTAAATTTTCAATTTACTCCGTAGCTCAATATAATGCAAAATACTCTAAAACAATCGATCACATTCACTTGCCCCGAATGTGACTCTTTGTTGAGAGTACCTCTAGAAATAGCGGGCATTTCTGGACCCTGCCCAAATTGCAAAAAAGAAATTCTTTCTCCTGCCCAAGACCCAAAAGATGAAAATGAATTGGAAAGAACCTTCACCGAAAGGAATCAGTTTATCGATCATCAACCAAACGAAATAATTCGTAAAAACCCATTAAAAAATGGAAAAACCACTAATCCAGATAGAGTTCAAACAGAGTCCGAGCCTAAAATAAAAGAATCCTCAAATAAGCAACATAGCAAAGTTTTGGTCTATACTATATCCACACTTATCGTGATTGGATCAACATTCATTAGTTATAATTTATGGATCACTGATTCTACCTCAATAGAAAAACCGCAAAAAGTTAACAAAGCATTAGATGCAAATTTAAATAATATTTCAGATCCAAAAATCGAAGAAGAAATTGTCGAATCTCAAGAAAATAAAATCTTAGTTTTAGATGCAGCAAAGATTAGTCTAGAAAAATTTCTAGAAGCTAAAACAGTTAATGAGAAAGCACGATATATTCTTAATGCTGAAAAGTTACTGCCTAGAATTATTGAATACCATCAAAACAATCCAGAACCACAAACCTACTCTTTCTTGCCTATTGAACAAAATGAGGTCACCGCAAACAAAGACTCCAAATTTCGGATATTTGATATTGTCACCAAAGCACAAAATCTTCCATTTCCAGTATTCTTAGAAAACACTGATCGCGGTTGGAAAGTAAACTGGGAATCCTTCGTTCAGTATAATGAAAATTCATTAGGTCATTTTCTTGAACAACCTCAATCTGGTGAAAAAGAATTCTATGTGAAGCTCGAAAGATCTCATTACTTTGGCTCAGAAATCCCAAAACTAGGGTCAAAAATATGTTTTAAAATTGATCCAATAGTAAGCAATGAAGGCTACGTATTCGCGGAAAGAGAGTCAGCAATAGCTGAATACACACGAAATGAATTAGAGTGGGGAGAGATTTATTTTCCTATTGTTCGCCTCGAATGGAAAAATAATTCCCAAGGTCGCTCTTATGTGAAAATTCTTGAGTTTTCCCAAAAGACTTGGGTATCGCCAAAAGACCAAGTTTTAAATATTAGCTCCAACAAAGATTAAAAAAATTACTCAATAAGGCCACTACTTATAAGTGATTTTAAACCACCTTCAAGAATGTAGACTTCAGCTACACCAACCGTATCTCTAAGTTTATCAGCGACCTTTCGACTAGCCAGACATGATTCTGAAGAGCAATAAACAATGAAAGGTAGATCTGCTTTATTCTGAACCTCAGACCATATCGGCTCGAGAAGTTGATAGAAGTCTTCCATTTCATTTAATAAAAAAGCCCCCTCTACATGATCTATTTCATAGTCCTCTCTAGACCTAGCATCTATCCATACAACACCTTTATCATTCGCCCATTTCAGGACTTGCTCTAACTGCACTTCATCATTCCGCAATTGCCCAGCCACCAAATAAAGAGGTGGACGATCAGGGTGCCAAAAATATATACCCAGTCCTGAAACCGCTACAATTATAATAATAACCAGTATCTGGAGACTTAGTCTCATTTACTTTCTTGATCTTGAGCGAGAAATACTGAAAAAGGCCAACTTTCTCTGGTGTTTTTTTAGCTTAGAATCGGTATCAATTTTAACCATTCCTAGCATAGGAGAAGATGTGCTTAAGGGTTTAATTCGTATTTCATATTCCCTACCCTCCTTCAATTCTTTCCAAGTGCATTCAAACCCATCTCTGGAACAATTTACACTCAGAATTTTGATTGGTTCAGTGTAAGGAACCTTCATTAAAAAAACTTTTTCTGAGGGCTCTTCATTCACTTTCCACTTAACCAACTCAGGCTCTATTGTAATAACATCAGGAATCGTTAGTATCGCTAGGAGAGCATCTCTGACTTTGTCTTTTCCTTTCTGCCGAGTAATAACTGTCATCGATTTTCTTTGTACCCCAGTAAAACTTCCAATCGAGAAAACAGCTTCAAGCCTCCCTTTATCCTTAGGAGAATAAAGCTCTTTGTCTGTTTTTGCACTAAGGCATGAACAAGTAAGATTAACATCAACAACTTCAACCATTTCATTACCTGTATTCTTAAAAGGAAAAACAAAAGTTACGGTCTCCTGATCTGCAGATGCAGTAATTTCAATTTCTTTTTTATCAAATGTGATTTGGCTCCAACTCAATGAAGGAAATAATAAAATTATGAAAACACTTAGAACTCTCATGTTATAATTATCTACTATAGTTTTGAGAATAACAAGGAACGTTCTTCACCTACTAGCCGGATGGAGGAAACCACTGATAGAGCATAAAGTACACAAGAACACCAGTAACAGAAACATATAACCAAACTGGATATGTCCATCTAGCTATACGCTTATGCTTGTCAAACCTTATCCTTATGGCTGGAATGACCGTCATAATAATCATCGGTAGCGATATTGCAGCTAATGGAATATGGGTAAATAGGACGATAAAATAAATCAATCTTGGCCATCCTTCATGTGTAAATTTTGTCGTCAGGTTAGAATAATGATATATTAAATAGCATGTAAGAAAAGCAGCAGAGACCAAAAGCGCTGTAATCATACAAATTATGTGAGCACGTTTATTTCCTTTTTTAATAAAGAAAATACCTGCAACTATAAAAATAGTAGCAGTGGCATTAAGACTAGCGTTAACGGCTGGGAGATCCTGTAATGTCATTAGCGGTAAATTTACCTAAGACTTTGACTCATTTAGACTTAAAAGCAATTGCTGTCGTAAAGCTTTACTAGAACTCTTATCAAAAGGATTAAACCACCCTCTTATTTTAAGTTCATGGTCTACCAAGGCTACCATAGGCTTATGCGCAAAAAGATCATCTGGATTAACTCTTTCAGACTCCTCTTTTTCTTGAGCCGACAAAGAAAAAACCTGCAACATGTAATCATTCAACTCCGTGGCTTGGCCAGTCAAAAACCACCAACCCTTTGAATCAAAACCGTGCTTCTGAGAGAATTCCTTAAGATGACTAGGAGAATCATGATCAGGATCAAGCGTTACTGAAACAAGGTGGAGATTTTCCTCCTCTTTAAGTTCTTGGCGAATTTCGTCTAAAACTACACAAACCCCAGCACACTGACCTGGGCATCGTGTGAAAACATGGCTAATTAACCAAACCTTACCACGCAAATCCATCAGTCTCTTAGACTCTCCATTGGAGTCGATCATTTCTATATCTTTAGTAACAAGCCTAGGATTATCTTTATAAGAATTACCCTTCGATGTGTAGAGATTAGCTGTACTAAATTGCCAAAGAACCATGAAGCCTGAGACTAACAGAACAGCAATAACGACAAAGACAAATACAATTTTCTTTTCTTTATTCAATTGTTTTAGTGGGTAGATTTTCTTTGAGCTTCAAAAGGTATGTGATGTCATCACCAGCAGCCTTATCATTCTTTACTTCACCTTTTCTAATACCCTCCCAGTAGACTCCACGTATGAAGGCCTCTTCATCCGAAGCACCTTGATAGACTAAGGATAATCTAAGTTCACGAGCGTAAAGATCCGTTTCAGTTTCCCTATATTCATCAGGTTTTTCGTGACCTGGATAACGGAAAAATTTATTCATGTAAGTTCTAATTCTATCACGGTTTCCAGTCACAAAAATCCAATCATCAGAAGTGTAACCATTTTTCTTTGCAAATTTCATTAGATTTTCAGATGAATCCAATTCAGGAGCCATAGAAACCCCAACCAATGAAAATTCATCAACTTCAGGAAAAGCTTCTCTCATTTTCATCATTCTATTGCAGACTGCCAATGCCTCTTTTTCATCACCTGAATAAAAATATCCTACCAAGTAAAATCTACCTTTAGTATCAAATAACTCTATTGAATCCTTTTTATGACCGTCAGCGCGAAATCTGTCAACCGGCCTCAAGAACGGTGGCTTTCCATCAACATATTGCCTCTGAACCGTCTTAAGCCAGCTATAGTAAACTAATATGCCCATTAGCATTATAAAAATCAAAGCCCACACCGTCCACGGGTTAATATTGGGATTATCTGAATCGCTCATAAATCACTTATTTAACAACGAATTTAAATCTTCAAAGGATTTAATGCACTTTCCACCCCAAAATGATTATAGCAAGGCTCACTGGTAAATATAAAAGAGTATATAAAAATAAGCTTCGAGCCTTGTCCCTCGAAGGATTAATCTTAAAGCTTATAGAATACCTCAACTTAACAATAGAAATTAAGACTAATCCAAAAGTAGCCCAAATACTGATAAAATTAGTAAAGCTAGTCATTCCCATTAATACGATAATAGCGACAGTAAATAGAATCGCTAAGTTTGCAGTGCGCGCTCCATCAATGTCTCCATTTGACCACATTACAAAACCCGCAGACTCGTATTCTTCTCGGTACATCCAATTAATTGCAACAAAATGCGGCAACTGCCATAAAAAGAGAAGTCCAAAAATAAAATAAGGTGCTAAGGAATTGAACTCACCACCTGCGCCCGCCCATCCAATTAATGGGGGCAAGGCACCAGAGATGGCACCCACTAAGGTATTCATTCCAGACCTTCTCTTCATTGGGGTATAGATAAACATGTAAACAAACAAAGTGGCTGCTGCAAAAGCGCAAGTAAGCGGATTAACTTTAACAGCCAAATGCACAAGGCCAATTGCCGCAAAAACCCACCCCAAAACAAAAGCGATCGCTGGCTTTATTTTTTTCGCAGGAAGCGGTCTGTCTGAGGTTCTAGACATCTTTGCATCAATGTCTATTTCCATTAATTGGTTAAATACAGAAGAAGCTGCAGCTGCTAAAGCACACCCTAAAACAGTATGAAATAACAACCACCAGTCGGTTGAATTTTGGCTAGACTTCGACGCAACGATAAAACCGACTACTGCTGTAACTATAACTAACAAGCTAAGCCTCGCTTTGGTTAGTAACAATAAATCATTCTTAGTAAATTCAGACTTCTTCTTGTCATTAGCATTTTTATCTGAAAAAGCGCTGTCCACAATTAACTATAAAACAACAGTATGAAAATAATTCATATTATAATATAAGAAATTTCAAAGTGATTATTTTAACTAAATAAAACAATTAGCTAATAACAAACTAATGGTTCTGCATTAACTAGGCTCCTTGGAAGAAGCCACTCCTTCAGGCTTTTTGTCTTCGGTCGTCGCAGGAGTACTCTCCTTAAACCAAGCATCAAAGTCTTCTTGATTCATGACTTCCATGTATCCAACCATTCCTGAATGTCCAGCGCCACAGAGTTGACCACATACTGTTTCCCAGCGACCTGTCTTGATAGGTTTAAACCAAATATCAGCCACAGTACCAGGAATAGCATCTTGTCCAATTCTCATTGGATGCAGAGATAAATTGTGGATTACATCTTTTGAGGTGATCGTTACGATACATTCTCTATCCTTTGCCAAAACGAGTTCAGTGAATACAAAATCATCTTTACCGTTTGGATCTTCCGGATCTCTTCCCAAAGGATTGCTACCGCTAATTAGCTCTGGTTTTGTCATACCAAACGTTCCATCTGGTCCTGGGTAATGCATCGTCCATTTAAACTGTTCTCCGACAGCTCTGACTCTGACAACATCAGCTCCAGTAGGAAACTCTGCACTTCTCACTGCCCACAATGGGAAAGCAAAACCAAGAAGAAGAATTGCTTCAACGGCAACAACTGCAATCTCAACGTGTGTTGAAGCATGACCTTTGACTCCAACGTAGCTAGCTTTAGGGTTTCTTTTTTTCCTAAACCTTACAAGACAGAATAAAAAGAAAAAAGTCCACCCTACTAGTAAAACAGCAATAAGCCAGTGAACCATTTCAAGCATGTGATCAACCATACTTCCATGTTCAGAAGCTAATTCTGGCAGCCCTATTAATTCATTAATTAAACCAAGTATTTGCATGTGATTAACTTAAATAAAATCAGTTTGATTATCTTTTGCCTACATTTTTCTCAAGGCGTGACAAGTGTCTTATGAATTTAAAGATTCCAAAGAAAACACAAAAAAGGATAACTAGCATAAATAATATAGCCATGCTTGCAGCATTAGTGACTTCTTCACCGCCTTTCATACAAGTAAAGCAACCAAGTAAATTTAAATTCAAAAAGCTCATTATAGGTTAAGTGATTTCAAAATTGGTAAGATTTTTTATTTTTTTGAAGTAGAACCAAATTCCATATACCAATGTAAATAACGCTAGAAATAAACTAAAAGATCCACTGGCTAATCTTAAGCTTTCTCCATTCTCTGGATTTTCAAAAATTGAAGCGCTCGCGAAAAAACACCAAAGCCCAAAACTTAAAAGACAAAGAGTTGAAATACTAATAAAGACAATGTGGAATTTTCTTAAGGACATTATTTTCTATTAAAAGGACTTATAATTGGATCGTACATGGCCAAAAGGGTAAGGAACATCATACCTATTGCGAAAAACACTGTGTAAAGTAGCACTTTATATATGAGGGGTTTCTCATCATTGAGGTGCATAAATATAACAGCAACAAGACCGGCCTTGAAAGCCGCAATACCTAAACCAACCCATATATTATCAGTAAACCATGTCACAGCCACTGTAAGACCAGTGCAAAACAACAAAGCGTATCCAACTTTCCAGTATAACTTGAGGTGCTTTTGTATTTCTTCAGGTGTATCAGCCATATTAATAAACTAAAAATTCTACATTAGGTAAAGGATAGGAAATAAGAAGATCCAAACAAGATCAACAAAGTGCCAAAAGAGCCCACCTACTTCGACCCTATTTGCCATGTGCTCAGGATCTTTATCATAAAGTTTTTT
>CABXDI010000063.1 GCA_902510815.1 uncultured Verrucomicrobiota bacterium
GGCCACGGTCCAAGCACAAATCCCACCAGAGCTAATACCACACACAGACCTTCCCTCTGGATCCTTGGTTAAATTGTAGTCCTTTTCTATTTCAGGGAGAAGATCCTCCAAAAGAAACCTAGAATACTGATCATTTAACGTATCATATTCCAAGCTACGATTCTTTCTCGGCTTACCTCCCTCTTTCTTTGGGGGAATGACACCAGGGTTAACAAATATTCCGATAATGACCGGTATCTCTTTCTGGTGGATCAAATTATCAAAAACAACTGGTGCTCTTGTATGCCCTTTCGCGGCCTGATACCAATTACCGTCTTGAAAAACCATGAAGCATGTTGGCTTTTCAGGGTTGTACTGATCAGGGACATAAATCCAATAATCTCTCACAGTACCAGGATAAATTTTACTCTTGGCGAACTCTTTTTTAATAATTTTACCATTTGGAACTCCCTCCTTTGGAAAAGAGTCCTTTGTGTATTTGTACTCGGAGAGAGCTACAAAAGGCCAGAATATGCATAGAATAAAAAAGCTCGTAACTAAAATTTTCATGTTATTAGGACATGCTATAGAGTCTCACTTTCAAATAAAAGTATTTGTTCACCTGTTTACAGAACTCACCATATGTGATCTGATACTGACAATTGATGATGGGTACAATCAATCGACAAATCATAGTAAATAAATTCTCGACTCCAGAGGAAGGAGTTTCAGTCAGAGAGCAGGATTACAAAGATCCAAAACCTAAAGAACTGATCATTAAGACCGGTTACTGCCCCATTAATCCGGCCGACCTTAATGTCATAGAGGGGAAGTATGGAAAACTCCCTGAGCTACCTGCTGTCATAGGCAATGAGGGAAGCGGTCGAGTAATCGCTGTCGGCAAAGAATGCGAGCATTTCAAAGAAGGCGATCATGTTCTCTACATGAACCGACAAGACTGCTGGCAGGAATTCGTAACGGCAACCCCTGATCAAATTATCAAATTACCTGATTCTCTACCTCTTAAGCTA
This sequence comes from uncultured Verrucomicrobiota bacterium, assembly GCA_902510815.1. Taxonomy (GTDB): domain Bacteria; phylum Verrucomicrobiota; class Verrucomicrobiia; order Verrucomicrobiales; family DEV007; genus EC70. Next base: position 1,011 of record CABXDI010000063.1, read on the forward strand.
AGCGCTATGCTGAAGGTGAATCCTGCCACCGCTTGGTTACTTCTTAATCAAGGGATTAAAATAGAAAGTCATGGTTGGGTTGTGCAAAATGCCTCTAATTCGGGTGTCGGAGTTGCTATTATCCAACTAGCAAAGGCTCTTGGCATTAAGACAATGAACTTTGTACGACGTGAAGACTGCAAGGATAAACTTTTATCCTTGGGAGCAGACGCTGTTTTCACTGATGATGAATCTGGAAAAATTGAAGCTGCCCAGTTAATAAAAAATAAAAACATCAATTTGCCTTTAGCCATTAACGCGGTTGGAGGAGAAAGCGCACTAAGGATCATGTCATTACTCTCAGAAGGTGGCACTCATATCACTTATGGAGCCATGTCTAAAAGGCCTTTGAAAATTCCAAATAGCTTTCTGATCTTTAAGAATTTTAATATAAGAGGCCTATGGCTCAGTCATTGGTTAAAGAATGAAGATAAGTCAAATATTGAAGAGGTTTATCAAGATTTAGCTCAAAAAATGTTGGATGAAAAATTAGATCAGCCAATTGATAGTGTTTACGGTCTTGAAGAATTAAAAGACGCCATTAAAAGATCAATGCAGGAGGGTCGAAACGGTAAAGTACTCCTCAAATTCCAATCTTAATGCTATATTGACTCAATGGACGACCTCTTTGAATTCTCAAAAAACCTTGACCCCTCTGAGGAAAAAAAAGCGGAAAAGTCCATATTTAGTGTCAGTGAATTAACTAGAAAGATTCGTAATCTTTTAGAATATCGGGTGGGCGAAGTTTGGGTAGAAGGTGAAATTAGCAATCTAAGAAAACAAGCCTCTGGCCATCAATATTTTACTCTCAAAGACGCAAACTCCCAACTGCCTTGTGTTCTTTTCAGAGGAAATGCATCAAAAATAAATCTAAACCTTGAAGATGGGCAGGAAATTGAAATTCGTGGGGATATAACAGTCTACGAGCCAAGAGGTAATTACCAGCTTATCGTTCGGAATGCGCAGCTTAAAGGACAAGGGAACCTCCAATCACAATTCGAGGCTCTGAAGAAAAAGCTCAACAATGAGGGTCTTTTCAAGGAAGAAATCAAAAAAACTATCCCTACTTTTCCTAATACAGTTTGTATCATCACTTCACCTACAGGAGCTGCAATCAGGGACATGATCAGCGTTATTCAAAGACGAGCACCTTGGATAAAAATTATAGTTTACCCAGTCTTAGTTCAGGGTGAAAAGGCTTCTCAGCAAATCGTGCGTGCCCTTGATGATATTGAAGCATGGACTCAAGCAGGAAAAATTTCAATCGACACGATTGTCCTTACCCGTGGAGGCGGGAGCCTCGAAGATCTCTGGCCATTCAATGAGGAGAACACAGCAAGGGCTATTCACCGAACGAATTTACCAATCATATCAGCAATCGGTCACGAAATTGATTACACAATCTCAGATTTTACAGCAGATTTAAGAGCTCCAACACCAAGTGCTGCTGCTGAAATTTTGGTCCCCGAAAAAATAGAAATAGGGAACCGGCTTCAAAACTTAGCTGAAGTTCTCAAATCGCAAGTGATCAATAAAATTAACCGTTGGAATGAGCGCCTCGATTATTTGGGTAGTAGGACTCTCATCAATGAACCCATTCGTATCCTGACCGAACTCGAACAGAGCACCGACTGGAAGTTTGAAATGCTCCAATCTTCATTCTTAGAAGCTTTAGGAACTAAAGAAAAAACACTATCTAAATTCAGCAATCGCCTCACAATATGCCATCCAGCAAAACAACTGGAAGAGGTCTCCGGCAAGTTAGAAATTATCAATCAGTCGCTCCAACACAGCCTATCAATACAGCTAAACCGATGTAAGGAACGATACGAAAGAAGCGCTATTGCTCTCAAAAGTTTAGGACCACATTCGGTACTTGATAGAGGCTTTTCTCTGACTCAGGACAAAGATGGAAACCTCATCACATCGTCCAAAGATATCAATGCAGGAGATAAAATAATAACCCGCTTAAAAGACGGCGAATTAGAATCAACTGTCGATTAGTATTCTATCTATATTTCCTAAAAAGGAATATCATCATCCTCAGCATCAAATTGCGCCCCATCATTTCCTCCCGAATTCTGATTATTTGACTCGGTAAAATTAGATTCAGAGCGTTGCTGAGGAGCTGAACTAGAACCCCCACCATCACGACTACCTAAAAATTGTAAACTCTCGCCAACGACTTTGAGTTTCGTTCTTTTTTGGCCTGTAGTCTTATCATCCCAGCTATCCATTTGTAGCCGACCTTCGATATATACAGGTCTGCCCTTCTTTAAGTATTCTCCGGCCACCTCGGCTGTTCTTCCCCAAAGCGTAACATCAACAAACGTTGTTTCCTCTCTTCTTTCGCCACCCTCTGAGGAACTAACACGATTTACAGCCAAACCAATATCAGTAACTGCCGTTCCCTTAGGTGTGTATCTTACTTCAGGATCTCTTGTCAGATTTCCTATTAGAATAACTTTATTAACATTTGCCATAATAATTTTGTGTACGTAAAAATCTTAGAAAGACCACCCTCTTAATAAAAGAACATGATCAGCATCAATATTTAAATGCTGAAATTAGAATGAGGTCAAATCAAGTAAAAGACCAGATAATTAACGTATCTGGTAATGCTGCAAATGAACTGCAGAATTTAGCTTCAAGCGAGTCTTCACTTTATCAATGACTTCAGGCTCAGCTTCAAATTGATAATTTACATAATGGCCACCAGCTAACTTTCGTGCGTTATAGGCGAATTCTTTGTGACCTATCTGCTCGATCTGCTCTAATGAACCACCTTCTTCTTCGATTTCTCTGCCTATTTCTTGGACGAGTTGATCTACATCACTTTCTCTACCAGTAGTGTTAAGCACTATGACACTTTCGTAGTTTTTTTTCATTTTTTAGGTTTTCTTTCTATTTGGGGGATATGGACTAATTATCGGTTTTAGGAGAGCTTTTCTGCGTTTCAGACTTAATTTTAGCGGCTTTTGGAGAAGCATTAAATCTTGTCATTGCTGCGGGAAGGCCCTGTTCGGCTATCAATCCTATAGCTAATACCGCTTCTTTTATAGATTTTTCAAGTGTTGATCTCTCTTCAGAGCAAAATTTTCCTAAAACATGACCACTTCCCTCATTTTGGCCCTTCCCAATACCCAGTCTCAAACGTGGAAATTTTTGAGTCCCTAGGTGTGAAATAATAGACCGAATACCATTATGGCCACCTGCAGACCCTTCAGCACGAATCCTAATACGGCCAAGTTCAAGATCCATATCATCGTATACAACGAGAACTTGATCAGCATTAATTTTATGAAACGTGGCAAGTTTTGCCACTGCTTTGCCACTGTCATTCATGTATGTCAGTGGTTTCAAAAATATATGATCGGAACCCTTAACCCAACTCGCATCCCATCTTTTATCTTCATTAAATGCAACAGAGCTCTGACCAGCTAATTGATCCAAAACCATGAACCCTATATTATGACGAGTATCCAAGTATTTCTTACCTGGATTGCCAAGACCAACTATCAACCTTGGTAGCGAATATTCAGCCACCGATTTCATTGAATAAAATTTTAAAGCTAAAAATATTAGCTCTCTGATGATTCCTCAGATTTCTCTTCTCCTTCCTCCTCTGCAGCTGCCTCAGCTGCCTCATCATCTCCACCCTCAGAAACAGAAGCACGAGTTTCGTTCACGATAGCAATGAGCACATCTCCATCCAAACTAGCACTGACCCCTTCAGGAAATTCAGCTGAACCAATAGACAAACTATCTCCAATATCAAGATTAGTTACATCAAATTGAAGAGTTTCCGGTAAATCTTTTGGTAAACAGTGAACTTCTATATCATGAAGTAGTGTATCCAAAATACCACCTTGTTTAATACCAATAGGATCACCTGTGAGTTCGATAGGTACCCTAGCATGGATTTCACTGTCTTCCTTAACGGCATTGAAATCAACGTGGAGAATGTCCCCTGAAATGGAGTGATGCTGAATGTCTTGAATTAGAGCCAACTTATTCGCTTCTTTTGCTCCCTCAATTTGTAAATTTACGAGTATTTGCTGACTGGCACTATTCCTTAAGATATTTTTAATAGTATCTGCATCAATTTGGACTGCGTAGCTGTCCTGTGAGGCTCCGTAAACAACGCCAGGAATCTTTCCAGCCCTGCGTAAACGACCTGATTCGGCACTACCAATACCTTCTCTTTTTTCTGCATTCAGATTAACTTGATCAGCCATAACTCTTTGAATTTTCTGTGATTCCTATAGATTCCTCAATTTGAAGAGGGCGGCAAGCTTATTACTACTTATTGACGATGTCAAAAAGAGATGTCACAGACTCGTCATTTTCAATTCGGCGAATTCCCTCGCCAAGAAGAGAAGCAATGCTAAGAGCAGTCACTTTCTCCCCTTTAGCCATTGGAGTGCTATCTGTTGTAATAAGCTCTTCTATACATGATTCTTTTAGCCTCTTGAGGCCAATTTCACCCAAAACTCCATGTGAAACGCCCGCATAAATCTTACCAGCACCATTTTCTTTGAGCAATTCAGCCGCAGCACAAAGAGTTCCTGCCGTCTCGGTCATATCATCGACTAGCATAACATCTTTACCATCGACTTCACCAATGACATTTATCGCCTCAACTTCAGTGGCACTGACTCTACGCTTACCAACAATAGCAAGTGGAACATCAAGGGCCTGAGCATAGGCATCAGACATTTTTAAGCCACCAACATCAGGTGAAACTACAGTAAGATTAGAAATTCCCCTCTCTCTAAGATGTCCAATTAATACTGGTGCTGCATATAAATGATCAACTGGAATATCGAAAAATCCTTGAATCTGTCCAGCATGAAGGTCCATCGTCAGAACTCTGTTAACCCCAGCTGCATCAAGTAAGTTTGCAACTAGCTTTGCAGTAATTGGAACCCTTGGCTGATCTTTTCTATCCTGCCGCGCATAACCGAAAAAAGGAATTACTGCGGTTATCCTTTTAGCGCTCGCCCTCTTAGCAGCATCAACCGTAATGAGTAATTCCATTAAATTGGAATTTGTCGGCGGGCAAGTAGGTTGGATAATGAAAACATCCTGACCACGGATGTTTTCATTGATTTTAACAAATGTTTCTCCATCAGGAAAGGCTTTGACTGTAACGTCACAAAGAGGGACTTCTAAATATTGAGCTATATTTTGGGCAAGCTCTGGGTGCGCTGTTCCTGAAATTAATTTCATTACTAGATTGCGGATACTCTTTTTAAGCCCCTAATTCAATAGAAAACTATCAAAAGAGAGAAACTCTTTTTAATATAGATTGGGAATCCTTGCATGATGAAGGAAAATAATTAAAATCTTCAAGCTTTCCCTCATATTAATTCAGTAGTAGAATTGGTAAATCCACTCAAATATCATGGCCTCTAACTCAGAACCTCATGTGGATTCAGCAAATAAGAATGAATTCAAAACATTGAATTCTGACAGACATGATTGGCTAAACGTACTACTACTAACCACAATTACAGTCACTTTCGGTTATTTTTACTGCTTCATTCCAATTTTTGGCAATTTCCGAGAACAGTCAGTCGTAGAATGGATGTGGGCTGTTTGCGGCAAAAAGGAGTACGATTATGGGCATGGCAGGTTTGTACCCCTAGTTATATTATGCCTCATTTTTCGAAGCAGAAAAAAAATTACCAACTGTGAACGTTCCTCTGAATGGTGGGGACTCGCTTTTCTGTTCCTTGGCATGGTATTTTACGTAATCTCAGTTAGAACCATACAAGCTAGGATAGCTGCAGGTTCCATTCCATTTATAGTATATGGTCTAATCGCTTTCATATATGGACGAAAAACGGCAAAATATTTCATTTTTCCCCTCGCTCTACTCTATTTCGCCATTCCACTTCCAGGTCTAACTCAGGCTACTAACGGGCTACAGATACTAGCTACTAAAATTGCTTACCACCTTTCAACCCTTTTTGGAGCTGATGTCACGGCAGCTGGTACAGAAATCCAATCAACTAATGAGAACTGGGACGCATTAAAAATTGCTGAAGGCTGCTCAGGAGTTAGATCCCTCATCGCATTAGTATTTGTTGCGTCCGTTTATGGTTATGTAACTCAAAATAAAATTTGGAAATTTGTTACAATGGTTTTTTCATCTTTACCACTTGCAATCATCGCTAACTCTATCCGAGTTACAACCATTGTTCTAATTGCTGAGTTTTGGGATGCTGAATTTGCAGCACATACCTATCACAACTTCTCAGGATTTTTGTTTTTTCCTCTTGGGATCATAGGCATCATTCTAGTTGGCTTCTTATTGAATTCAGGTTGGAAGAACAAACGAAAAGTAATTAGTAGACAATTAGTCTCAGGTAAAGACTCCAAAGAAAACGATATAGAACAAAGTAAAGGAGATGACACGTAGATTAATTATTGCTCAAGCCATATTGCTAATTGGTTTAGGTAGCATTTACCTACTGCCGAGAGGTTACGATATAAGGGAATCTGCCATTATAATGGTACTGCCAAAATCTGTGAACGAATGGTTTGGAGAAAATATGGATACGAGTGAAGTTGTCGTCAATGCATTAGCAGATGACACTAATTATGCACAATCGCAATACAAAAGAAGAACACCGAAAACTGACGATAAGATAGACATCATCAATGCTTTTATTGTTCTTTCTGGGGACGATATGAACAACAGTATCCACAGACCAGAAAGATGCCTTGCTGCTCAAGGTTTCGAGATTATTTTTTCCGAAGAAAAGAACATTCCGGTCTCAGAGAATACCTCCATTCCTGTAAAAAGACTCGTTTCCAAGCATCTTAACACAGGTTTAAAGCAAGTTTCATATTACTGGTTCACTGGTGCTAAAGTAATCACAGCAGGACACTATAGTAGAACTATTACTGATATAATGGACAGGTTAACGACTGGCACCAATCAAAGATGGGCATTTGTGACAGTAACAAGCCCAATCATTGAGGGTACAAATACTCACCCGTTCACTCAACATAGTATCAAGGAAACGGACGAAATTATTTCAGAATTTATCTCTAATATTTTTGATCAAATTCATAAAACTGATCAACTCGGTAATAAATGGAAGTCTAGTTCTTCATGATCTCATCTGATTAGAAAAGATGATAACCTGCATTAAAAAGTTAATTCGTCGGCCTGAACTGATATTTCGTCCAGTTCAGCTATTAAAAAGAATTATTTGGATCTTTTGTAAATCTTCAGAAAAAAAAATGATAACCCTGCCATGGGGTATGGAAATGGTAGCCGATCCATCCGACAGAATTGGCGCATCAATATTGAAAACGGGAACTTATGATACCGCAGTATTAGAATGTTTGTTGCGGTTAACAAGATCAGGAGAAACCTGTATGGATATTGGAGCAAATTATGGGTTAATGACAAGCTTAATGGCTAAAGCTTCTGGTCCTAACGGTAGGATCATTGCCTTCGAAGCGCACCCTGAAATATTTTTAGCATTAAAGAAAAACGCATCAAAATGGCAAGATCAGCATATGATAGCCAAAATTCAAAGTGAGAACTTTGGCATTTCCGATAAACAAGGTGAAGCTGAACTGATAATAACTAACCAATTTGATTTCAACCATGGCTCAGCATCAATTTCTAATCAAACAGATGAGCGCCATATAAAAAAACGCATCACTGTGTCGACGACAACATTAAATGATTACTTTGCATCATCTGAACAGTCCATAGGAGTTTGCAAAATTGATATCGAAGGACATGAAAAATATGCCTTAATTGGAGCCAATGAATTACTCAAAAAAAAGAAAGTCCGCGATATAATCTATGAGGACCATAACGGTTATCCGTCAACAGTTAGCAAGTTACTCGAAGACCACGGGTATAAAATATTTCTAATTCGAAAAGGGTTATTTAGGCCCCTCTTATTAAGCCCAGACACAACCCGGTATGAGCTGCCTAACTTTTTAGCAACTCTAAACCCAGAAAGAGCAATTAAAAAGCTCAAGGGGTTTGGTTACAAAACCCTTTAATTATCACTTGCTCAAAAAGTCTTTTTATTCCTTTTCAAAGGATGAAGGTTCAGGAAAAAGATCTGTCATGAATTCATGAAACCTCGATACTTCAGACTCTGGTATTTGAATACCCCTTTCTTCCTGGATACAAAACCCATTGCCGCGCAGAGATCTTATTCTTTGGGTCACTTTATGATTTGAATTTGGGCATTCCCCCCACTTGAACATATCCTTCTCAAGTAATCTTGGTGGAACAAGATCTGCTTTCTTTAAGTGTGCAGCTGTGTAAAGCACAAGAAAACTATGAACAGCAACCATTTTTGTGGACCGAAAACGTGAGGACCTAGTCTCTTCGAAAGCTTCAGGAAAGTCTTCCTCGGCCTCTTTTAATATGGCCTTATTGTGAGCATATGGTCTATGCATCACCGTCAATCGAGCACGTTTGCCAAATCGATCATCTAATATTTTGTTAGCATTCTTATGTCCGGCAGAATCTCCTTCTTCTTCAGGAACAGCTATCCCTCTGGGCGATAATGCTCGGCCAAGTCTTACCTTTATTAAACCATCTGATGTATAAAATTCATCAACTCCAGTCTTACGCGACAAAAAGAAATCATCATTAAAATAAATAAATCGATTAGTAAGATCTGGTATATTAAAAAAATAAGACTCTATTGCTTGAGTATTGTAATTTGGATAGTGATTTTTATCAGTGATAATATTCTTAGCTTCAATAACTCTTAATTGAGGATGATCCAAATTTAACCATTCTGGTATTTGACCATCCACTACAACATGAACGTAACGAAAACCCTCAAGATGACTATCAATCGATCTCAATGAATACCTTAATTCATCAAGTGTAACTGTAGATGAAATCGTCTGATCGTTAATACAGCAAAAATCATTGCGGCTTTCTGATTTCAGTACTTGTAAACGTTTCTTTGACCATTCCAAATCACTGGGATCACTCCATAAGTAGACAATATCAATATCCCAGACTTTTTTATTAGGACCTCGACGATATCTAGTAAATTGATGTCGTAATTTAGCTACCATAGCAACTAAAACCACTCGCGTGATTTCAAAGATTCTGATGATAGTTTTTTTAATATAAGTATACAACTCTAGTACCTATTCTCCTTCACTAAAAAAATTCTAGTTATTTTAATCATTTAAGTCTTTTTTAGCCTTTTTAACAATTCTTCGGTGCTTCTAACACCTTCAGCTACACGATGCCCTCGGGGAGCACCGTCAACAAAATAATCAGGAACAGCCTTAAATTTTTTAGCCGCTCCAACCGCTTCTCGATAAGCGCCCTCAAGATCCCCCTTACCTGCCAAGTAGTAGGCTAAATTCAGTTGAAAATATGCATACTCTTCTCGTGGCTCATACTTTGTTGGCGCAATACTTATTGCTCTATCTAAAAAGGTCTTTGCTCTATCCCAATACTCATCACTTGTCGATGTAGTAGAATGCCACGCCAAAAATATTTCACAAACTCCTGCACCTAATAGGGATTTCCAATCCAAATTATTAAGATCTAATGCTTTTTCATATGCATTAAGAGCATTCTCAGCATATCCAACTTTCACAATTGCAGGTATATCTTCTCCTAGCCTCTCGTACCTTAACCGGGCTAATTCCCTGAAAGACTCAGGATTTTCTGGTGTCATTTCAGAAGCTTCATGCAAAAAATTGATTGCCGTTGCTGAGTCACCATTCCTAAGATAATCCTTGGCTTGTTGAATCTTCCAAGATGAAGGAGCAATCAAAACACCTAAAACAATAATTGTAACACCGGTTGTTCCAATTACCCAACGCGGCAAAACCCTCAAAGAAAAATTTTTCCTCTTTGGTGATGGAATCGACATACTAAAATTTGATATAATTGATAAACAAAACACAATTGGAATAGCTGTAGCTAATAGCCTGATATGGAAGTCAACAACTGCGTGTAATGAATGTGCAGCTAATGCAGCAATCGATCCAATAAGCAAAGCAAAACGAAGCCGGCTTGCACCGTTAGAAACACTATTTAATGTTACTCTTACCATCTGAATTCCATTATAAAGATGAACAAAAAGACAAAAAACAACCAAACCTAATCCAATTAAT
>CABXDI010000064.1 GCA_902510815.1 uncultured Verrucomicrobiota bacterium
TGACTCTGATATTTACTATCCTTGATTAATAAATTTCATTTTCTGAAAATCCGCTATGACCTTCCCATTAAAATTTTTAATAGCAATTTTAGTATTGCTGAAAACATCAACCTTACAAACTCAGGCAGAGGTTGATAAAAATGCATTACCAAATGTTGAAGAAGGTTTTCAAATTAATTTCTTTATAAAAGAACCCCATATTATAAATCCTTCTTCACTCTGCTTCGATAACAAAGGGCGACTATATGTTGGAGCAGGGCCACAATACAGGCATCCACAAGAAGATTCTCCCACTGATTATATTAAAATACTCATTGATGCAGATAACGATGGCGTCGCAGAAACAGTAAAGACTTTCGCCGAAGGATTAAATTGTGTACAGGCAATGGCTTGGAAGGGTAATGAGCTTTGGGTTGCAAACGCACCAGAGCTCACGGTTCTGCGTGACACTGATGGGGACGATGTCGCCGATGAATATCAAATTATCTATACAGGTCTAAATAATCTTCGGCACAGCGTACACGGACTTAACTGGGGACCTGACGGATGGCTTTACTTCACTATGGGCAACACTTGGGTGAAGCCAAATGCACCAAAACCAATTCGAGACCTACAAGGCATAAAATCAAATGACAAAACGCAATATCCTCTTACAAAGGTCTACACAAAAGAAACTTACCCAAAAAGCTTTCACCCGTTAAATAAAGATGAAAAAGAAGGGGGTATTTTCCGATGCCGACCTGGAGGACATAACCTTGAACTCTTTGCTCGGGGGATGCGCAACCCATGGGATATGTGCATGGATAGCGGTTTTAATTGGTTGGCCACCGATAATGATCCGGGCAGACCTGGAGAGCGAATTTTTATGCCAATTCGTCACGGTCACTACTCAATGCGCCACCCTTGGAAGTTCGACTGGATGGGTAAGCACATTGCCATTGCTCCTTCCTCGGATTTATTCCCAAGTGTGAGCGGTTCTGGTACAGGTGTAGCTTTCTATATTTCAGAGCACTTTCCTAAAGAATACCGTAACAAATACTTAATTGCTGATTGGACTAACAACTGCATATTTCTTTATAACCCAAAATGGGTTGGTGCATTACAAGTCCCTGCAGAAAAAAAGAGTAAACTCGTCGATGGTGGAACCACCCTTGGAGGCGACCTAGGATACAAGGGGGCTAAGGGACGATCACTTTTTAGACCCACGGATATAGAGATCGGTCCCGATGGCGCTCTATATATTGCAGGCTGGGGATCAGTTTATGGCACTGAATATGTTCCCAATGAAAAATGGACAGCCGAAGAAAATGCCAAATATCAAGGACGTGTATTTCGTCTCACTCACAAAAAGTCACCACTCATTGCCAGGAAAAAATGGGATACAAAAAAACGTAAGAAAAATTTAGAGAACTGGAGTTTTGATGAACTACTTGAAGACTTAGGATCTAATGTTCACGTATGGCGTGTACAAGCACAAGACGAACTGATTCGCCGAGGTCATACTGCAAGCGGGAAATTATTAACTGCAATAAAGTCTGGAATGCTGACCGAAACCCAATCGACTTGGGCAATATGGGCAATAGGTCATATTGAAAAACGTCAAAATAAAAATCATAACTCCAAAAGCAGTATACTGAAGCTTGCTAATAACCAGTGGCAACTCACAACGAAAAGTACGAATACTGCAAACAAACTGTACAAACTAAACATTCGAATACAGGCCACTCGCATCATCGGCGAAAATGAGGTCGTTTCTGCAACTCCACTTCTACTCAAACTTCTTGAAGATCAAGAACCACGTATACGATTAGCCGCAATGGGATCCCTTGATCGCATAGGCTGGGGAAATAATAGTAAAACGATCCTTGATGCTGTTGCCTATGAAACTGAAAGAGTAACTTATTACACTAACTGGCAAGTTATGCGGCGCCAAATGCTCAAAGAAAAACGCTACGAATTATTGAAAGACGAACGCTTTGGCATTCGTCGAATGGCCGCATTAAGCCTGATGGAAGATGGAGATCAAGATTTACAGAAGCGAGCAGACGAGTTCCTAGGTAATGCACTAGCTGATGGAGGAAATCTATCAAAAATCCTAACTTTATCAGCAACCGAGAAAAATTTCCGCAATACAACTCAAATCCAATTTACCTCTGCAAATCCTGGAGACATTTACTACACTCTTGACGGCTCCGAACCCACGACAAAAAATTCTTTGAAGGCTAATAAGAAGTTAACCTTAGTTAAAAGCGCAACTCTCAAAGCCGCCGTATTTAAGGACGGTCAAAGAATATCCGAAATTGAAACTCTGGAACTACATAAAATCAGTGACTCCGAATGGAAAGATCGCCTCTTCGTACGCGACATCCGAGGCAAGGGTTCAGCTAACTTATATCGCGCTCAACTAGATGGTCTGCAAAGAGGCACTCTAGTCTATGCTGATCGCAACTATACCTTCACAGAGGTTCCAGAAGCGTTATCTGGTGCTACTCATATCCGCACCCATAACGATGACAAAAGCAATAAAGAAACGAATTTCTTGAGCTTTAAAACTAATTTACCAGCCACTCTATATTTCGCCTATGACGATCGGGTCAATCCACCTGAGAAACTCATATCAGGCATGAAGAAAACTTCAATGAAGATAGGCATGAGTAACGGTGAATCATTTTCTGTCTATAGCTACCCTATACAAGCCGGTAATATCACATTAAACGGAAATAAGTTCGCAGGTTCTGGTGGTGAATCAATGTATCAGATCTTTCTAACCAAAAGCGGAAGTCAAAAGACCAACATAACCGCAGCAAGCAATGCAATGGCTAAAACCGATCTCAAACGTGGAGAAGAAATATTCTTTGGGCGTGGCACATGTTTAGCCTGTCACCAAGTGAAGGGTAAAGGCGTTCCAATTGGACCAGATCTTAATGGAATCAGTAAGCGGCGCGACACAGATTATGTCATTCGATCTATCCTCATCCCAGATGAATATATCGTTGAAGGATTTCAGCAAACAAGTTTGGAGCTAACAGATAACCGAAAACTATTTGGTATGATTCAAGAAGAAACGGCGCAAGCCCTGAAGATATATCTGCTGACAGGAGAACAAATATCGGTAGATACGAAAGATATAAAAAGTCGAAACGATGCTAAAAAATCAAGCATGCCAAGCAGCTTTTCTCACACTCTAAGTGCTCAGGACGTCGCAGACGTAACTGCATGGATAATGAAACAAGAAGCAGAATAAATCTTTAAACAACCAATTATATTTAGAATACGCCCTTATTTATTCAATGAAGAACAAATTCGTATTCTGGTCTAACAAAGGTCCTTAGGGCAGACCAGTTAATTCTCTCACACGATAATAGAGAGAATCAGCATTCTCAGCTTTATTTGTAAAGGTAGTACGTTTTCCTTCCGATAAAATGCTGTCATCTACTTCTTCCCAATTCTTAAGGTCGGCTGAAGAGTCCAAGGCATAGAACGCACCTTCGACTGAATTCCAAGTGAGGTTAATCATTTGATCATTAGTATAATTAATATCTATGATTTCGAATGGGATTACTGCCGGCGCGTCATACGGTAATACCTGTAGAACTCGAATATTATCAACTATAACAAAAACATCTCCAGGAGGGTTTAGTGGAACCTGTGTGGCTCGTCCAATGATCAAATTTATCGGATCAACACCGGTACGTTTATAGTCAACTTCTAAGGTCCCCTCTAATGGGTTCCCCCCAAACCACTGATCCCTTTGATGCCAGCCACCAGAATCCGGTTCCTGCAAAACCATGAAGACCTGATTGATCCCAGAATCAATTACTTTGAAATCCATCCGCAACGTTAGCCCAGCATCAATTGCAGAGTTATCATAATTATTTAGCACAGCACCATTCGCCCAGCCTCCTTCAGAGAACGTAAACTTTAGACTGGCATTTCCACCTCCATTAATCACTTCTTCAGGATCTGTTGTCACTTCGATTTCGGTAAACACACTGTTATCAGAAAAACCCCAACCCTGAGAAGTCTCGTCCTCGAAATCTAACAACATTGTCTCGGCGATCCCACCGGTTCTCACCAAACGAATATTATCAACGTAAAAAGTCACTGACTCGTTGACGACTTTTGCGTCATAGTTAACATAAAAATTGAATACATAGGGTCCGGTCTGTGGAACCTGCCATGTTGATAATGGCTTCGACACTCTAAAAATCGAATCTCCATCAGCAGGCGTCCAATTTGTCAGCTTTTCAACTGGCTGAACCCACCCTCCGTCGCTAATGGCTAGGTGTGTTTGAAACCAATTTGGATTAGCCGGCATCTTATCGATCAGAAAGGTAACGTCATACTCTAGTAAAAAAAACTCCGGCCCAATCGTCATGGCGTATTCAAGAGCAATCGACGCCTTGGTATCAATATTCAAAGATCCTCGCGCAGGTTGGTTCCAACCATTAGTGTCCTGAGTTATCGCTAAACTATGACTACCATGAGTTACCCCGATGGAGCTCTGCTCGACTGAAGAAGATATAGTTGAATCAGGACTGACGGACCATCCATCTAAGGTCTCCTCATCCTCGAAACTAGCAAGTATCGCATCACCGTCATTAGCTGCCAAATTAATACATAGCAGTATAGTGGAGAAAATAGTCACTATTAAAAGCCTCATGAAATTGATTGGTGTATTTTTCCTCATCTAAATTCTTTTACAGTATTATTTTATCAATGAGTGTTTCATTTGTGAATGCCTAACCTTTATTACTAGACAATGCTGTTAGAAAATAAAAGGGCCTAAGGATTCACTCAAAGGTTTTTTTTAAATGCTTCAAACGGCCAACTATTTTCTGTTCTAAATCTACTGCAAACCATCTCTTTGATCCTTGCCCGTCCGAAGCTACTGAAATCTTAATATTGTTTGTTTCCTGCTTATCAGGATTAATAATATGCACGAAAAAAAAGCCCCCAGAATCCAACTCCGAAGACCAAGTAGGTAAATATATAAGTTCAATCCGCTGGTCTTCTGATGACCATAGAGCAGGGCTACTAGTAACATCAAATGAGATAGGGTTCTTCCCATTGATGAGCATTCTAAACCCACCTACCTCAGGTTCAGACTTCCAACCTAAGCCTCCCACAAAACACAAAATTATTTCTTTAATAGGTTCTGATTCATTAGGCAGAAAATTCCATGAAATTTCAATTCCTCTCTTGGATTGACGAATGAAAGATCTTTCCACGAAATCACCAGAAAAATTATGCCATTCGGTTCTCTCGCCTTGTCCACTAATCATGCTCGCATTAATCGGTAATGCCAATTGGATACATTTTTTTGCCTTTTCCAAAATTTCCTTACCTTTTCCAACTTTAGGTTCATTCAGCAAAGATGAAATCCTCTTAAAAGTAGATGGCTCAGAACTAGGAAAAGAATGAAAAGGTGCCATTTTTTGATTCTTCGTAGATCCAAAATCTTCTCTTAGTAAGTCGGTTACAGCGTTAACTACAGTGTCCTCTACTTCAGGCAAATATGGGCCCGGCAAACCATAATAAACTTGAGAAAATTCAGCTTCATAACCTCCTTCTTTTAATACCCTTCTCGATGGGATATAACCGGGCATATCATTCGACCAAGCGCTGATCCATAACCTTTTCCAATCCAGTTCAGCATTCAGACGAACCGAATAATCAACCACTACTTCACCAGCTAAAAAAACCATTGCTAACCGATCACCAAAATTCCAAGACTGTACAGGATATTCGACTTCTGATGAAATCCTACCTGTTGAATCAATCTGATTAAGCATCGCCTTTGCTAATTGTCCTTGAAAACCACCTACATTAATTTGCGATTCCCAATGCTTTCGAGGTAGAGGTTTTGCGAGAGGCAATTTAGCAATAGAACCCTTCACAGAAGTAACGCCTGGCAGGGGGATCATTTCTTTACCCAATAAATTCTTTACCTCTTTAGCAATACTGGAACCATGAATTTTGGCATCCTCTAAACCTCCACTAGGCTGTGGACCAACATCTGCCCCACACCCTATGGTCATTAATGATAATGCAGATTTAAAATCCTTCTCTATCATCTCATTAGCATAACCTGCCCAATCCCCACTAATATGATTCCTTCCTCCAACAGTAGTACAATGACAGGCATAATTTGACCACACGACTCTAGCTTCCCCTTTTAAATCGCGGGCTACCAGTACTGGAAGACTATGGTCAACAGGACCATTCCTTTGAAACCCAAAACCAGACCATTTGCCATTTCTGATCACCCTTCGGTTTCCACCAAACCTAACTGCCCCCCTAATCCATGAGAGCTTCATGAGCTCCCGATTATTGAGAGCCTCAATTACTATAGACTCCATTTTATCGATCAAGAATGATGTATATTTATCTATTTTTTTTTCTTGTTCAGGGCTTGTTCTTCCGGCCCATAAAATTGGTGCATACCCTCTTAAAGAAGGAGCGTTGTGAGTATGCGTAGCAGATACAACTAGGTTTTTTTCAGAAACTCCGAACTCTGCTATTCGCCCGGCAAGCTTAGATCTTATTTCTTTAGTAATTCCACAATTGTCTACCACGACAAGAACTGCCGGATCATCTTTTCCAATCACTACACACCTTGCCCATAACAAAGCGTCAATCCCTTCAAATTCTTTAGTGCGACCTCCATAGCCGGCTAGTACGACAGGAAAATTGGGAGTGATGTCAGTTTTCGACGATCCAATAAATACGCTTTCTGAGGAATCAGCTCGGGCGGAAAAGCAAAAGACCGTAAGACAAAAAAATACTATGGCAGATAATATAAAACTTCGGTGCACTCAGAAATAATGAGTCATTTAAAAATAGGCGTAAACATAAAAAAACCGGCCCCAAATTAATGAGACCGGTTTTGTGAAATGATTTTAAATAATCTAACTACTTTTTCTTGATGGCAGTGACAACAAATCTGTCTTTTGCCTTACCCATAGCAGCTACAGCCGCTTTTTTAGTAATATCTCCCTTCGAAGAGGAAAAAGTTACTTTTTGGGTTTTTGGTTTATCTCCTTTGGAGATAACAATGTCAGTTGCACTGAACTTATCGGATAATGCCGCACGGACATATTTCTTACAGCCAGCTCAAGTAACTCCAGTCATCTGCGCAATGTACGCAGTAGTTTTCGCATCTTTATCAGCTGCAGCAACAAAGCCAAGGCTGAGAGCAAAGATGCCCATCATAGCTATGAATAGTGTTTTCATTTTAGTATATATTGAATTCGAATTCGGAAGAATTGTACTTTAAAACGTGCCCATTGTCACTGCAGATTCTTAAAAAAATAAGAAAATGTTAAGAATTGTTAAGTTTATGTAAGGAAAATTTGTTTAGAATTAGAAAAAATACCTAAATTTATTGGTTTTTATTATATGCCCCTTCGAGATGTTCTAAGTTTTGTGACATGACCTTCAAGTAGTCAATGCCATTAGACAGCTCTTCTGATGAAAGATTTTCACAAGGTGAAAATTCGATACTTCTAAGGCCAAACTCTTTTTCTAAAATTTCACTGGTAGTATCAATAGGACTTTCTTCCCATAACATAATTTTCACAGAATCTTTTTTCAAAGCAACTCCGACTGATTGGATTTGTGATTCATTCAGGGGCTCAGAGGGATCAAAATCAAAGTTTGTTATCTTCCAATCATATCTTCTAGAAATATAATTGTATGCTGGATGGGAGGCATACAATTTAATTTTTCCCAGAGACCTGAAACGAATATTTAAAGCTTCAAGATCCTCAATTAAAGCATCAAAATTTCGTTGAAATATCTGACTATGTTCTGGCCATATTTCCATCATTTTTTTGAATATCACCTCACTTTGTAATTTTGCTAAAACAGGATCTAGCCATGTATGACCGTCAACACCCTCGTGCGAATGAGCTCCAGAGGGTCCATGCCGATGGCTAATACTGTCTTCGTATGTTACCAATTCTTCAGTCGGCAAATTAACACTTTTAATAGTTTTACCGAGAGGCAAAGTCACATAATTTGGCCACTTCTCAAAGTTTGCTCCATTTAATATAATAAGCGATGCTGAATTGTACTGGACTATCTTGTCACGGGAAGGCTTCCAGTTTACCGGGTCTTCATTTTCAGGTAATGGACAAATCACAGGAACCAAACCTCCAGCAATTTTTTCGGTAAAGTACTGAGTAGGATAAAATGTTGTCATTATAATATCCTCAGACTTTTGATGGGCTCTTTTGTCTTCATCTTCATGAGACGAACAACCCAAGAACGTAATAATAAGAGAAAAAGTAATAATTAGTTTCATCATTAGCAAAAAAAAACGATCCGTTGGTGAACTCTAAAAAGAGCCAACGGATCGTTTTGTTAATTGTTAGCCCGTATACTCAATACAAATGTAATGGGTATCGACTATGATTAGCTTTACTTGTGGCTATGCTCAGCGCCGCCTTTGCAGCAAGAACCATCAGAACCACAACAGTTAGTGGTTGCACAAGAGCTAAATGAGAAAGCAACCATTGCAGCTGCTCCAATAAGAATAAGTGTTTTCTTAATACGAGTCATAATGATGCAAATATTAGACAGCTTTTCATGTCTATGCAATCAGAATTGTATACTCTAATAGCATCAATTTTTATGGTTATTAGAGGTATTAGTAGAAGTTATTAACCAGCACTCAATTTTTGAAGCCACTCACGAGCAATCAATTCGTGACCTTGGGGTAATGGATGAACCCCATCCCAAATCCATTGTTCCGGGCCTGCCAACTTGGCTGCAGCATCAAATACTTCCTGAGCCTTAACGTGCACCGCCTTAAAATCTTTAGCTAAACTTGCAACAATTTTACCCATACCCTCAATTTGAGTTCTACTAATATCCCACTCTCCTCCTTTGGTCATCCACCAACCCGATTTCAAAACAAAAGGGTCTATCAAAACAATCCTAAGCTTTTCATTAGCCTGCCGGCTCCTATTTAATAATTCTCTATAATCAGCTTCCCAATTCTCAAAGGAAAACGTTTGCCCCTCTTTAACCTTCCTGTCATTCACACCGATTAAGATACTCAAAAGATCCGGTTTCATATCAATCACATCTTTCTGCCATCTTCTTTTAAGGTCAGTTATTCGATTGCCACTAATCCCTCTGTTAAAAAATTCTAATTTTGATTGAGGCATATCAACTCCCAATCGAGAAGCTATCAGGTAAACATAACTATGCCCTAGATAATGATTACGGTCTTTTTCATTACGACCCCAATTCATATCAGTAATCGAATCACCAATAAAAAGGAGTCGCTCTCCCTGAGAAAATTTTGGTAATCTATATTCGTAACCATCCACTTTAGTTGATTTAACGGGTTCTGCTTTGGCCTGCGTAATAACTGCAGCGCCCCCACCTAGCACTAAGCTATTCCTAATAAAAAATCTTCTATCAAACATAGTTTTAAAAACGGTTATATGGTGAAATTTATTTTATGAGTTATTAGTGAATAAACACAAGATATACTCTAGCAACTATTTGTTATAAATTGGAATATAGGAACGATAAAATTAACACTTATCCGAACTAAGCGATCAATTATTAGGCTTATTTTTTAATCTTTCCAGTTTGGCTTTAAACGTTCTGTGCTCCTTCCAAGACAACTTGCCATCATTATTGCTGTCAGACTCTGGATGCTTCTCGAAAAATTTTGCCTTCCAAAATTCAGCATCTTTCTTAACGCTCTTCTCTGAAGCATCAAAGCTTTCAGAGGATATTCTTCTAAGCAATTGCGACCTGAAATCTTTAATTAAAGATACCTTCTCTAAATTGGCTGCAATATTATGCCATTCCTTAGGGTCTTTAATAAGGTCATAAAGTTCCTCCTTACCATTAGAGTATCGAATGTAACGCCATTGCGAATTCTTAAGCGAATAACTCTGCTCATTAGGAACATACTCATGAGCCCAATTATACATGGATGTCAGCACAGAATCAGGACCACTCCATCTACTTTTCTTAGGCTCCTTAATTATTGGTAATAAGCTATTTCCATCTAATGGGCGCCCTTGTTTATTCTTTCTAGTTTCTTTTGGCAATCTACATAAATCAATCAATGTAGGGTAAACATCAATGAGTGACACTGGAACCTTAGATAAACTTCCCGCATGAGAGTGTCCTGGCGAACGAATGATAAGGGGCACTCGAGTGCTCTCATTCCATAATGAGTTCTTGTACAAATAGCCTTTCTCACCCATGCCCCACCCATGATCACTAGTAAAAATAACAATCGTATTATCTTTTAGAGAAGAGCTATCTAGGGCGTCTATTATCTCTCCTATTAAATCATCAACTGAGGCAATACTCGCTAAGTAGGCCTGAATGAATTTCTTTAAAGCAAGGTCTCTATTTTCTTTAAATGCACTAACTAAAGAATCATGCATTTTGGTCCCTCTATCTCCTCCACGATCATCTTCATCGTCTGAATTCAATGTATGTTTATAAGTATCCTCAGCGTCTTGTTTCCTAATTTTTGGTAAAGAAATAGACTCTAGAGGAAACATATCAAAGTACTTCTGAGGAACAATAAGCGGGGTATGAGGGCGAACAAAACCTACCCCCATAAAGAAGGGTTGGTTTTTATGATTATTGGCTAGCGATTTTAATTTCTTAACCGCCCACTGTGCATTAAGTTCATCCCCTGTAGGATCCCTATCATTATCTGATAAATAACGAAGTTCTCTTTTATTTTTCCAGTTACCAGTTCGCCAAATTAAGGCATTTCCATTCAACCTCGATTTCATTCCTTTAAGGTTTTTTAAGGGACCAAATGAACCGTCAACCGGACCAAAATCTTCACTGAATGGAGAAGGTACGTCCGGATGAGCAATATCTTTTTCTCCACCATCATTTACAAAAGGTCCGTAATCAGATGGATAACCGTATTCCTTCCATTCCTGTCTATCCCGACTATGCATGACCTTACCAGTGCCAATAACATAATAACCATTCGTTCTAAAATGATCCATCATCGTACGGGAGTTCTTTAGAACTTCTATCTTATCCCAAGGCTCAAAACCGTAGCACCTAGAGGTGTGAGGATAGAGCCCCGTCATCA
>CABXDI010000065.1 GCA_902510815.1 uncultured Verrucomicrobiota bacterium
TCGATGGCTTTTTCGATAGATTCGGGGATTTGCATCTTTCCTTAGTCTGTGGGTGGTAAAATTACAATTTCGACCCTTCTGTTTAGTGTCTGCTCTTCTACAGCTCCGTCGGGATTGGTTAAAGGCCTGCTTTCGCCGAATGCCTGTATTTTTAATGATTGCTCTGGGATAGATAAATTATCAACTAACCAACGCTTAACAGAATCTGCTCTTTTTCTACTTAACTCCATATTGTAATCATCTGGTCCAGTGCTGTCAGTATGGCCCTCGATGATGAATGTGGATCTCGGGTTCTTTTGGATTAACAGTCCGAGTTTCATTAGGCTTTTACGAGCACCTTTTTGAAGTTGGTCTTCATTATATTCGAAGAGTAGATCTGTTGGCATAAGAATGGGCTTAGTTTGATCTAGGATGGGTCCTACCTGATTTAGCAAAACATCGAGGTCACTGAACTGACCTCCTTTTACTTCTCCTGCATTTGAGAGTTTAGCGAGAGTACTTTCATAGTTTTTTAGAAGTGTTTCTTCATCTAATAAAGATTTTTCTTGATCACCGATTCCTATGACGAGTTGATCGGGAGATGCGATTGGTGTTTCTTCAAGAGAGGATTTTGCGATGGCCTTAAGTTCTTCACGCATTTGTTGAGCCTCCTGCTCTAGGAGTGCCGTCATCTTTTTTTGTTCAGACTGAGTTTTTACGAAAGGTTTTTCTTCTTCGCCGGGCCTTAGTCTAATTCCTGACTCAGGAATTTTAAAAGGATCCTCAACCTGTTTTAATAAGTCTTGAGCGTTTACGTTGTTAAGGTTCGCTTTTTCTGCTTCATCAAGAGACATAGGTTCTTTTTTCTCTGGCTCATCATTAATGACTCCCCTGATTTTAAATTCTTTTAATTTTTCAATTGCGGATCTAGTCGGAGCTTCGTCTGCGGGAATGACAATTTTCTGGAACCAGCTGTAGAGTCCAAAGTGAAGGCCAAATGAGAAAATAACCGCAATTATCATTAGCGGCTTAATCCAGGATGCCCCGCCAGCTGGGGCGGGTTCCCAATCATAGTTGGATTGGATGGCCATAATATTAAGTTTCCTATGAGCTGGATCGAAGTCAAGGTTCTCTACATGCTTATAGAACGTATTACCAGAGCTTGATTTTTCATATAATTCCCCGATCATTAGCGCCCCTACTTTAGCTTTTAGCTAATTTTTGTAATAAAACTCAATATAATACGCAATGTCCTCAGAATCCGACCGTAACGAAAGGATGGAAAAAATCGTCAGCCTCTGCAAGAGGAGAGGTTTTATTTTTCAGTCTGCAGAAATGTATGGAGGAATGAACGGTTGTTGGGACTACGGTCCTTTGGGAGCTGAGTTGAAGCGTAATCTGAAGGATTTTTGGTGGAAGAAGAATGTAACAGAGCGTGAGGACATAGTTGGGATGGATGGCTCTATACTAACTCATCAAGATGTTCTTAAGGCTTCTGGTCACGTCGGTGGCTTTTCTGATCCTATGTCAGATTGCTTGCTATCGAGGGCAAGGCTGAGGGCGGATCAGGTTCCAGAACAGGATGGTACCGCAGTTTGGTATTCAGGTGCCAAGCACGAAGCGAGTGAATGGTCGGTGGATAGCGAATTTGCAGTTCTTGTTCCCGAAGGTAAGGATCCAGATTCAGCCAAGAAAACGGCGCGTCAGTTTTATGGTGAAAGAATGCCTGATAAAAAAATTTCTCCTAAAGAGCTCGAGCTTATTGAGGAGAAGAGGGAAGAACTGAAAGGAACGACGAGATTTAACCCACAGAACGGATCACTTTTGACTGAGCCTAGAGAATTTAACCTGATGTTTCAGACAAGTGTCGGTGCTTCTAGCGATGAAGGATCTATTGCTTATTTGAGACCGGAGACCGCGCAATCCATTTTTGTGCAATTCAAAAACATCCTTGAAACCTCCAGGCAGAAGCTTCCCTTTGGAATTGCTCAAATCGGAAAAGCTTTTCGAAACGAAATCAATCCACGTAACTTTACTTTTAGGTCCCGTGAGTTTGAGCAGATGGAAATTGAATTTTTCTGCCGTGGTGAAGATGGCCTTCGTCTTACTGATGAGTGGCTAGAGACAAGGATGAAGTTCTACGAATCGATTGGTATTCCTCGTGATAAGTTGCATGTCCTTGATGTGCCGGACGGAGAGCGTGCGCATTATTCGAGTAAGACTTATGACATTGAGTATGATTTTCCATTTGGAATTCAGGAACTTGAGGGAGTTGCCTATCGGACTGATTATGATTTGAAGAAGCACGGTGAGGCGAGTGGCAAGCCGATTGAATATTTTGATGAGCAGACTAAAGAGAAGCTCATTCCTCATGTCGTTGAGCCTAGTGCCGGTTGTGATCGAACTGTTTTAGCATTGATATGTGAAGCCTTCGATGAAGAGACGGTTACCAATGAAAAGGGCAAGGAAGAAACCCGGACAGTTATGCGCTTTGATCCGAAAATGGCACCTATTAAATGTGGTGTTTTTCCATTGCTTAAGAACAAGCCTGAGCTTGTTGCCAAAGCTAAGGAGGTTAAAGAGCTCCTCCTGCCATTCATGAATGTTTTCTATGATGAGGCAGGTGCCGTTGGCCGTCGTTACCGCCGTCAGGATGAGATTGGAACTCCTTTCTGCGTGACTATAGACTTTGAAACTCTTGGTGAAGAGGATCCAGAGTTGAAAGGAACTGTAACGGTGAGAGAAAGAGACTCAATGAAACAGGAGAGAATATCCATTGATGAACTTCCGAATTATCTACTGCAGAGGTTAATTTAGAGTGCTTAAGAAGTAACTTTATCTCTTAACCTTAATGTAGTCAGGAGCAGATTCTAAATTTGCTGTCGCTGAAGTGAGGTCCCGAAGATACTTAGAAACTTTTTCTAGTCCTGGATAATCAATTTTATCAGGAGTGTCTCGTGGAGTGTGGTAGTCATCATGGAGTCCAGTGAATAGGGCTAGTATTGGAACTCCTACATTATATAGTGGGGTAGAGTCTGTTGGGAGATAGGGGCTTGCTGATTTCTCTAACTTAAGTTCACCGGCAACTGAATCGACAAGAGTGTCCCAGGCTTGGCTTGACCCAGTGCCATGCACAATGAGAGGTTTCTCTTCGAGTCTCCCAATCATATCGAGATTTATATAAGCAGCGATTGATGGATAAACTTTTTCTTCCTTAATTTCTTTTTGTTTTTGAGCGAAGTGTTTTGAGCCAAAGAGCCCCATTTCTTCACCTGACCAGGCAGCAAAGATGATATCTCTTTTAAGATTAAGTTCGCCTTTTTTCTTTAGTTCGTTGTAGTGCTGAGCTAATTCCATAATCGCGGCTATTCCAGACGCGTTATCATCAGCACCGAGGTGCATTTTAGAAGTTTCATCTCCTTTGGCACGGGTTCCTCCCCGATTGCCAAAGCCTAGGTGATCAATGTGACCGCCCACCATAACAGCCTCTCCAGAGGCGGAATCCTTCACCTTTAGTCGCGCAATGACATTTCGACCTTGGTCCTCATTTTTATCTAGCCCCACACGGGCACGAATAGAAAACGGTAGAGGGAATCCTATCACTCTTTTATTGTTAAAATAGGCCTCAAAAATTTCTTTAAAGGATCCATTCTCGGTTCCACCGAGCATGGCGCCAGCTAGTTCATCAGATATTGTGATTGCCGGCATAATCTCGTCATTGCTTCCGACATTCTGAGAAGGTGGAACAAGCATCTTTCCTACTCCTGGGTGAGGTCCTTTTACATAAATAATTCCTTTCGCCCCGAGTTTCTTGGCTTGCTGAGCCTTGTTAACTAGTGGTCCAAATTTCTGAAGTTCGTTTTTATCTTTGGGTGCCCCACGAAAAACAATGACCCACTTGTCTTTAACTTCCAGTCCTTCATAAGAATTGTAGTTTTCAGTACTGATTCCAAATCCTGCGAAAACGGTTTTAGTTTCACCGGTGCCACCAGATGGACTAAAATTGACAGGAAGGTAATGCTGACCCGGTTTAAGTTTCCTGACTACACCGATAGGTTCTTCAATTGTGACTGTCATCAAGTTGTCACTATTTATTTTTTTGCCAGTGTTGAAGCTAAACTCCTGAAAGTAAGTGCCATTATCACCGGCGGGTTCCAATCCTAGTTCGCTAAAAAAGGAGGCGAGGTATGCAGTGGCCATGCGTTCTCCTTTGTCTCCGGTGCCACGACCTTCGTACTCTTTTGATGCCAGTCTCTCTAGAAAATTTTTAAGGTCTTTTTGGTTAATTGAAGGGGAAGATGATGTTGTGGCGACTTTACCATGCTCAACTGCTTTTTTTTCTGCTTCTGGAAAATCTTTAGCCAAACATATCCAGTTAAAAAATAAGGTACTGAAAAAAAATAAGGAAGTGATAGTGGTTCTGTTAGTTATCATCTGTCTGTTTGAGTAATATTGAATTTAAATTCGGATTTATAGTATCTGAATGGCTTCTTAAGTAAACGTCGGTTTCTATTAAATATGACTAATTAATAAGGAGTATTTTGTGAAATTCTTATTTTGGTGTTCAGTGTTCAAGCGCTATATTGATTTTAATGAGATCAGGATCTTATCCCAGTCTAATAACCTTAGTGGAGTCAAAGTCCTTCACGCGGATTGTTATTTTTTTCATCGTGGCAGCAGCGGTGTTAGTTGGACTTGAGACATCCGAGTCAATAATGTCGAAGCATGGATCTTTAATTCATGTTCTTGATGCATTAGTTCTTTATGTTTTTGCTGCGGAAGCCTTACTAAAGATTCTTTCACACCTTCCTAAGCCAGGTAATTATTTCAAAGATGGATGGAATGTTTTTGATTTTTCTATCGTGGTTATCTGCTTCATGCCATTTGATGCTGAGTACGTCGCCGTTCTGAGATTGGCAAGAGTGCTTCGTGTTCTTAGGCTATTGAGTGTAGTTCCTAAATTGCAAATTTTGGTTGTCGCATTGCTAAGAAGTATTCCTTCGATGTTCTACGTCACGATATTGTTATTTATACTTTTCTATATTTATGCCGTTCTCGGAGTAATGCTTTTTGGAGATAATGATCCAAAGCATTATGCAAACCTTGGCGACTCAATGCTTTCTCTTTTCAGGGTCGTGACTCTTGAGGATTGGACCGATATTATGTACATCAATATGTACGGGTCTGATAATTACGGTTATGAGTTGTCTGAGATGTCTCGGTATCCAGGAATTGTCCCTACTGCGTCACCCCTAGTGTCCGTTATTTTTCACGTCTCATTCGTTTTATTCGGAACGATGGTCATGCTTAACCTCTTTATTGGCGTTATTATGACTGGTATGCAGGAGGCCCAGGAAGAAACGCTTCAACTTAATGAAGAGGATGGATCAACTAATTCAAAACTAGGAGATTACTCAGCGATCGTTGAAGAGATGCGTGAACTTGAAGATCAGGTAGAAACTTTACGTAACAGGTTAAGGGGAGTTCGTGAGAGGGAAGAGAAAAGAAAATGAAATGGAAGTTTGTTGTAGTCGGAAAACCTTCACTTAAATATGCGAGGTTAGGAATCGAAGAGTACCTCAAGAGGATTCGAAAATATGTAGGGGTAGATTTTGTTTCAGTAAAGAATGGGACTAAGGAAGAAGAAGGTGAGCGACTCCTTAAGGCGAGTGAAAATAGTTATCGAATTGTTTTTGATGAGAGGGGGGAACTTATTGATACAAAAACTTTAACAGAAAAAGTCAATAAGTTGGAGATGGATGGCTCATGCAAACTGGTCACAGTTTTAATAGGTGGAGCTGAAGGTCACAGTGCTGATCTTAGAGATTCTGCAGACCTTATCATTTCTTTTGGAAGAATGACAATCCAGCACGAGCTTGCTTTAACTGCTGCTGTTGAACAATTTTATAGAGTTTATACAATAAAAAGGGGGGAGCCTTATCATCGTTAAAGCTAAATTCTCAGTAATTTTCCAAGGGTATCCTTTTTGAGAATATTAATGGCTTTAAGAAGGATTAGATCTTTGCCTTCAGAGAAAGGTAATTCGAATTTTACGTTCACATCTGGAATGGCCCCTCTTCCTTCGAGTCTAGTGTTTTTCATAAATCGAAGTAATTGAGAATCACCACCACGGTTTGGGATCATAAATTTTGCGTCTCCACTTAATTCAAAAAAAGAGGCTGGGAGTACTGCTCCTGCCGAGACTTCTCCGACAAGTGTTATATGCTTTAATCCTTGAAGCCTGTGAGCGAGCATTTCTTTGGCACTCCGAGCTTCCCGGTCAATGATTAAGACGGTAGGTTTTTTTTGTTCTTTTAACGTTCTCGAAATCGATCTAATAACATTTACTTTTCCTCCTCTGCCTCGAAGATCAATGATTAGAGCGCTCGCATTTTTAAATTTCTGATTCATGGCATTCCTTAGAGCTGATGCGTTGGACATGGACATGAGATTCCATAAGTGGATGTAACCAGCGTCATGCTCTTTGCTCAGTGGCATCAAACGAGCGCTTTTCTCGATAGATTTTTTTGCACTTAATGGGACGTTAGCCGTAAGTTTAGATTTTTGTATGGATCCATTTTCATTCCTTCGAAAGGAGAATTCTACTGTTTCACCTTTATCAATTTGAATGGTATACATTTTTCGATGGTGTTCATATCCTGCGAGAGTTTTTCTAGGAGATTTGAGTGTCGGAATTTTGTTAATTGATGTAATTTCGTCACCTATCCATAAACCATTTTCTCTGGCAGGAGATCCATGCATCATGGATCTTACAAAAAATCTGTCCTTTCCATTGAGGTTTACGATTTGAAGGAATAAACCAAGGTGAAATTTATCTCCTTCGCCAAATAGATTTTTAGCTACCCACGGAGTTATGACTGCAGTATGAGAAATCTTAAAGCTGTCAACAATCTCGTTCATGCTTTCATAAGCATTTTCCCGATAGCTACTCGCCCTCACCGCTTCAATTAAAGAATTTTCTAGATCTGAATTTCTATTCTGTAACTTTTTTCTAAATAGTAAATTCTTTGAAATTAACTTGGCGATTTCTTTCGCGTCCCTTGCAATTGCCGGATCGGGTTTAATTTCGAGATCAAGCTCAGAGCCGTCTCTTAAGACTTGGGTGATAATTTTCTTAGGTTCTAGATTTACGAGGTATTCCTGAAACTTTTTTGTTCCTTTTTTAAACCGCCAATCTCCGAACCTGACAATAATATCATCTTTTTCCAGTCCAGCGCTTTCAGCCGCGCTGCCGTCAGATACTTCCTTTAGTAGGATTCCTTCTTTAGTCTCCTCTATAATGATACCTAGATAGCATCCCTTTAACTTAGGATTGAACCTTGATTCGTTTTTATCAGCCGCTAAAGCGATTGTGGTAAATAGGAGACATAAAATTATAGAAACGGTGGGTCTCACTTGTTCTTTTTGCCGCCCTGCTGATTCTTTGGCTTTTTGTTTCCTCTTTGAACGGGCCTCGTGTCTTCAGGGACCTTATATTTTTTTCTCAATTGACCGAGTTCACTTTTTAAATCTTTCACTATGTTCTGATAATTAGGTTCTGAATAAACGCTTTTTAGTTCATTAGGGTCTTTCTTTAAGTCGAAGAGCTCCCAAGCATTAAGGTTGTAGAAATGAATGAGTTTATAATCGTCTTTCCTGACTCCGTAATGACGCCTCACTGAATGAGCTCCTGGGAATTCGTAGTAGTGATAGTAGAAGCTTTTACGCCAATCCTTTGGGGTATTGCCTTTAAATATGGGTACTAGAGACTGACCTTGCATCGGTTCTGGGATTTTTGAAACACCTGCAATGTCCAGAAAAGTTTGCGCGAAATCTAGATTAGATACGAAATCATTGTTTACGGAACCTGGCTTAATAGTACCTGGCCACCGGACAACTAATGGAGTTCTGAAGCTCTCTTCATACATCCATCTTTTGTCATACCAACCATGTTCGCCTAAGTACCATCCTTGGTCGGAAGAATAAATAACAATAGTGTTTTCTGCTAATCCGCTTTCATCGAGATACTTCAATAACCTGCCTATATTATCATCAACGCTAGTTACACAGCGAAGGTAGTCTTTTACGTATCTTTGGTATTGCCACTTGATTCTTTCTTTGCCTTCTAATTTAGCTTCTTTGAAGGCTTTGTTTTTTGGTTCATAGGCCGCGTTCCAAGCTGCCAGTTGCGATGTGGTCAGGTTCCTTGGTTGATTTAGCTTAAGGTCGTTAGCTGATAAGTGGTTGGCGACCGTCATTGCTTGAGTTGATGCGGCTGCAGTTCTTCCTTTATAATCATCCCAGAAAGTTTCCGGATAGGGCATTTCAACATCATCATAAAGATTCAAATGATCTGGCCCAGGCTGCCAATTTCGGTGTGGAGCTTTATGCTGGCACATTAGCATGAAAGGCTCATCTTTATTTCTTCCATCTTTAAGCCACTCAAGAGTTAGGTCAGTAATGATGTCAGTTGTATAACCTTCAATTTTTTTTGTGCCTTCTTCACTCTTCATGGGCGGGTTGTAGTAAGGGCCTTGACCCAGTAGAACTTTCCAATTGTCAAAACCAGTTGGATCAGTTTTCAAATGCCACTTGCCGAATATGGCCGTTTGATAGCCTTTCTTTCTGAGTAGTTTTGGAAAGGTCTGCTGCGTACCATCGAATCGATTGCCGTTGGTCATGAAGCCATTCAGGTGACTGTGCTTTCCAGTTAGAATAACAGCTCGACTTGGTCCGCAGATAGCATTTGTGACAAAGCAGTTATCAAACCTCATTCCTTCCGCTGCGATTCGGTCAATGTTTGGCGTTTTGTTTCTGTTCGATCCGTATGAGCTTATGGCTTGGTAACCATGATCATCGGTGAAAATGAATAAGATATTAGGCCTTTTAGCATGAGAAGAAAGGGTGAGTAATAGACCGAGAAGAGTTATTAAGGTTTTCATTTTAGTGATAAAAGAGAATTCTTTAAAAATAAGCATAAGCAAAATATCGGCTCTTTTCTAGACTTATTGCTCAATTGTATGGATGAATTGTCTTTGAGTATTGAAAGGCATTTCAACTCTAGACCTAATAAAAACTCGTTAATTCAGTTAATTAACTCTATGAAATCTATCTTTTTAGAATTTAATGATTATGAATTTTTAATTTCTTCTAAGTGTTAAATTAAGAGAACTGTTTAAATGGAATATTTCTGGAAGATATTTCCTTTAAGAATAAACTATTGTGGTGAATCGATTCATTAAAATTAGTCTGATGTCTTTATTTGTTGTGGTAACAATGTTGCGTGCAGACACATATGGTCAGGCTCTGGGGCCAACAAAGCCTCCTAAAGATATGAAGCCAATTAAGGTTTCAGAAAATGAATACAAAATTGGTAAGCTTTCATTTAATCCGAAGACCCGTGAAATTTGGTTCCCTTGTAGAGTGAATCAAAATGAAGTCCTTCTTGAGTTTGCAATTTGTGATGAGTTTAGGGGAAAGCTTCATGAGAGTTTGCTTTCTACTAAAGTGACTCCATTTGAGATTCAGATAGCGATGAAGTTACTGCGTTGGATTCCCTCAGAGAGGCAAATTTACAGAAAATTTAGTGAGGAAGGTAAGCCCATCGGTATCCTAAAAGATGACGGTAAAGGTAGGATGGAAATTCTTGTACGTTATAAGGCTAAAGACGGGAAAGAAGTTACTGAGCCTATAGGAAACTGGGTTCATAATGTGAATACTAAAAAGGTTGTAGGTTCCGGTAGTTGGACATATACAGGTTCTAAGGTGATTGATGGATATTTTTTAGCGGCCGAAGATGGCGCGATTGCAGCAGTTTATCGGTTTGAGGGATCTCTTTGTAATACATTTAATCCTGGAAGTGATGATGACGAATTATGGTTTCCAATCGCTTCTAAAGTTCCTCCGCTCGATACTGAGGTCACCGTAATTTTCAAGCCGTTACCTGATGTCGAAGTTCCTCAAGAAAAGAGGATTCTGCCAAAAGGATCAACTCCAACAAAAAAAGAAAAGATTTAAAACCCTAACAACCTATGACGATGAAGAAATTCACAACATTAATTATTTCCAGCATATTTTTCTCTGGTTTTTGCCACGCCCAAGTTCAGGGAAATGAATCTCTGAAGAGAGAGGTTCAGCATGCTGTGTCGAAAGGAGTCGCATTTCTTGCGAAAAAGCAGAAAGAAGATGGTAGGTGGGGAGAAGAGAATTACCCTGCATTAACGGGTTTGGTAGTTCAGTCAATTCTAGGAGATCCATCTAGGGAGGGTGTTGCTTTACCTGAAAGTGCTACGAAAGGTCTTGATTACATCAGGTCGAAAGTTCGTCTTGATGGTGGCATTTATGGAAAGGGTCTAGGTTCATACAATACTTCAATCTGTATGATGGCTTTATTGGAGGCAGGTCTGGATAAGGACAAAGAAATTATAATGAAAGCTCGCAAATTTTTAGTCAATCAGCAGTCTGATTTTGATCGTAAAGGGCAGACTGACAACGTTTTCGATGGGGGTGTTGGTTATGGATCAAGTTATTCTCATCCTGACCTATCAAATACTTATCATGCTTTGGAGGCTTTGCATTATACCAAAGACCTAGTTAAAGATGTTCAAGGAGAAGTGCTTGACCTTGACTGGGCGGCAGCAATTACTTTTGTCAGTAATTGTCAGCAGAGGCCCGAATCAAATAAAGAAGAATGGGTGAGTAAGGATGCTAAAGACCAGGGAGGATTCGTCTACTTTCCTGGAAAGAGTATGTCTACTGAGGAGTCTGCTGACGGTAAGGTGGCCTTACGTTCCTATGGTAGCATGAGTTATGCAGGGCTTTTAAGTTTTGTGTACGCTGACATGAAAAAGAGTGATCCCAGAATCGTTGCCGTAAAAGATTGGCTTAAGAAAAATTATTCAGTAGCTCAAAATCCAGGAATGGGTCCGCAGGGGCTCTATTATTACTACAACACCATGTCAAAGGCTTTGAATATTCTAGATGTTGATGAGTTTGAGTTAGAGGGTGGTAAGAAAGTGAATTGGCGGGACCAATTAACAAAAAAACTGTTTGATCTGCAAAAGCCAGATGGTTCATGGACGAATGAGAATGGTCGTTGGTGGGAA
>CABXDI010000066.1 GCA_902510815.1 uncultured Verrucomicrobiota bacterium
TGTGATCAGAAGGTTTCATATTATAAATGGTAAAGAGATTCCAAAACAATTTTATGTAGATGAAAGAAAAGGTTCTGATGGTGGGGGTATCAGACTGACAGATCATATCCACGAGCTAACAAGCTCACTGCACTCTGCATCGCTAAGCCATGAAGTTGAAGCCCGTTGGAACCTAGTTGAAACAGCATGGAAACTGAATATTTCTAAACAGCTGATTGCTGTAAATCATGATTTAGATACTGAAGAACTTTACATCAATGATAATAACCAACGCATAGATGTTACCTCTAGCAGGGACTCCTTAAATGGATATCAAAAAGGTAAGTGCTTTTACTGTTTTTGTGATATCTCGATTGTGAAAGGATCAGCTGACATTGCCCATGTTGATCACTTTTTTCCGCGCGTTCTTAAAAACTCTGACCCCAATCTAAATATTGATGGTGTTTGGAATCTTGTTCTTTCTTGTTCCAAGTGTAACGGGGCATCAGAAAAATGGACCAAGGTTCCATCTCTAAATTTACTGGAACGATTAAATGACAGAAATGAATACTTAATAAGTAGTAACCACCCGTTAAAGGAAACCATCATTAAGCAAATAGGCAATAGAGCAAAAGATCGAAAAGATTTCCTGCAAAATGTATTTAATTTTGCTAAAGGAAAGCTTATACATACATGGCAACCAGAGGCTGTGGGAGATCCAACGTTTTAGATGAAACCAATGAATCAAGAGTGTCCATTTTTTGAATCAATAAACGAAAGCTTGTTGGCTGAGACTGAGTATGCCTATGCGTTTAGAGATAAATTCCCTGTATCAAGATTACATACTCTAATCGTTCCAAAGAGAAGCGTTGAAGATTATTTTGGTTTGAATGATCAAGAGAGAAATGACATTCATGACCTAATAGTATCTCAGAGTAATCTCATTAAAGAGGAAGACCCCGAAGTCGAAGGTTTTAATATCGGATGGAATTGCGGTGAGGTTGCGGGGCAGACCGTATTTCACGCACACGTTCATCTAATACCCCGTAGAAAAGGTGATGTCGAAAACCCTCGCGGGGGAGTTAGATATGTATTTCCGGAGAAAGCGAATTACTAATCCAATGATACTAGCACCTTCATGATTAACATGGAGGCAGAGGAAAACATCAATGTTGTATGGTGATGGTTAGACTTTCCCGAACAGCTGGGTTTAAGAGTAGGAAATTTCGCAATAATGGAAATCAGAAATCAAATTCTTGATTTCAACACTATTGATTAACTATAATTAATTTTATATGACTGATTCCGTTCAAAAATGCCACTGTCCCAAGTGCAGCAAAGAAGTGGATTACAAAACCATTACCGTGCCATTAAGTGATGAAAAAAGGGACAAAATAATTCTCGATGAGATGAGACACCACCATGAAAGTCGAGGGGGCTTACCTCAAGATCTAGATAACGAAGAAGTAATAGTTTGTAAAGAGTGCGGCTTTCAACCCCTCGAGAAACCAGATCCATGGCCTGAGCTAACAGCACTGGCAAGAGAAAGAGATTATACGTTAAACGAAATGGATAAGCGGGAACACCGGAGAGGATGCTTTCCCCTTTTGGTATTATTCATTGTGTTTACTGCTGTGCTGGGGATCTACATAGGTGGCATTGCATACATCTAATTATGTAAAACCTGTAATTTTTCGAATGCTAAAACAATCATAGAGATAATATATACAGAGAACTATTTCTGTGATTAGAATGAAAATAAGATATTAAAACTTAATACTATAAAATGTTTGGATTCCTTAAACCCGGAGTATCTGGATTTAAAAATGTACTTAATGGATATTTTGACTTTAAAGCAAAAACAGGAATCCTTGAGGATAATGGTGAAGACATTTTGAAAACAGTTGCAGTTTTCGTAGTCTTCTCCTTCTTCTCTTTTACCTCTTCACTCATAGCCTAACAGGCGCGCGGGGTTCATGGGTTATTAAGATTTACCGTTTCTTTTCAAAGTATCCAAACTCATACCAAGCTTCGTAGCGCTCATCCCCTTTGCCAGTGAATTCATATATATGAATAGAACCTTTATATCTCTTGAATTTTCTATTGGGGTTGTCTAAAAAATTAACTTCCCAACCATCATTAAATCGACTGTTCTTTTTATAAAGAGTGAATTTGTTTCCACCTGTAACTGATAATCTAGTTAGATCGATTGGAGTCCACTCTCGACCATTATAATATCTATCAGATTTGATCTTTATTCTCGTTGGGTCTTCAGTTAGATAATTGTTCAGTGTATTCGGAAACTCATCGTAGGGAAAATCTATAGCAACCCAATCCCCAAGTAAATAACTCGGAATTGAACCGATTTTCTCTGTTTTTTTGCATCCAGATAAAGTTATTATTGAGAGTAATATGGGAATAAGAATGATTAATCTTTGCATATTTATTAATGATTATAGTTAAGCGGAGCGTCCTCTCCTAGGATTCT
Source organism: uncultured Verrucomicrobiota bacterium (assembly GCA_902510815.1). Taxonomy (GTDB): domain Bacteria; phylum Verrucomicrobiota; class Verrucomicrobiia; order Verrucomicrobiales; family DEV007; genus EC70. Next base: position 2,468 of record CABXDI010000066.1, read on the forward strand.
AACAATGTCATCTCTTGGGAGTGAATATGAGTCCACCTATTGTTCCGACTATAAAGGATCCAACTAAAAAGCAAATTCCTAGCAATTGAGTGATGAGGGGTTGCAGGCGGTCGGAATGCCGTAAGGAGCGCCGATAAGCCTTGACGGCCTTTCCGCCAAATTCGTAGAATATTCACTAAACTAATGCTCCTTATCATTTATAACTTACAGCATTCACGGACAACCTAAACAGGACTAGAAAAATTATGGGAATTTTCGGATTTGGAAAAGCAATGACCGCCACAACCTTCATTGTTGCCTTGGAACAAGCAAAAAGCGGATATTCAAATAGCGGGATGTACGCGAAAGGCTTTACCGACTATTATGTTAAAAAGGCAAAAAAATCCTTGTTAAAATTAATGGTAAAGAATGGTGAGGACGAAATTAAAAAAGAAGGCTGGGTCGACGTTGCAATGTATGCAGAGAATATCATGATTCAATGTGATGAAGCTGGAGATGAGGAGTCGAAAAGAATCGCTGAATACATCAATCAAGAAGCCCTAAGAATCGCCAGGAGTATGTAAAGAAGCTTTTGCAATGGAATATATATTATTTGGAAACGGTAGTGATGCAGTAAGAATGGGTTGATTTCCAAAGATTATGTCGTGTGCTAGTAGGAAGTGAATCAGTCTCTTTTCTTGTTCTTTCTGGCATCCTCAATCCGATAGACAGCCCAATATATTACGACCTCAAGTATTGTTCCTCCCAACCACAGAAGAGGTAATTTAAACTTGCAGTATATCAGTAATTGATGATAAACACATAATCAGTATGATGTTTTTAGGTGCAATAACTTTTGGTTTATTAATTACAGGGGTCTTAAGTATCTTCAAGGGGGAATTTAAAACAGGAATTTTCTGTTTAGTTGGATCCTTTATAGTCGGAACAATAGGTGGACTTATATTCACTCCAAAAAGATGAGAGAATGTTGTACCTTAACTTATCAGCAATGTGTTAAAAATTAACAATTATGGACAAAATTACTAGTATTTTAATGTCCATTTATGCATTAGTTGCAGTAGTTTCTAGCATCTATTTTAACTGGAATTATGTGGTCACTGAAGGGTTTTGGAAATGGTTAATGTTTGGTGAAGTGATTGCAACTTTCAAAGGACTGCTCTGGCCATTTTTCTTATTCTAAATCTATCAAATTAAATTAATCATGAAGGTACTGATATTTGGACTCTTATTATTTCTTGTTGGAAATGGCTATGGTCAGGTTGGTAAATCAATTTCGAGTTGTGATAAATCTCTAGGTAAGCCAATAAAAATTCATAAAACTTTTCCTCCAGCGCGTCTATATGTGGAAGGAGGGCTACATGTGCAAGCAAGTTTTGAATCAGGCGTTGCCTCTGTAATTATTTATAGATCTGTTGGCCCCTCGGGCAATAAGGCCTTAACGGCCAGTAACAGGAAATTCATTTATAAATTAAATGGTATTAAGGAAAGTGATATTGTTTCTATGAATATTCCTGAGGCACCATCATTAGGGAATATCTATAAGAGAACTAGAGATGGGAAATTTGTGATAGTAGATGACAAGGTAAAAAAAGTTATAAGTATCAGTACAAAGGAATTTTTTATGAAAGCTATTAAAAGGGGGGGGAGATAAGTAAAATGTTCGGCTTTCTAAAACCAGAGGTGTCAGGATTCAAAAATGTGCTTAACGGATATTTTGATTTTAAAGCTCGGACTGGAGTTCTTGAGGATGACAGTGAGGAATATCTAAGGGAGTTTGCTGACTATTATTATCAAATTAGACTAGGTCCGCCCCTTGTTAGAGATCCAATTAAGGCGATGCAAATGAATAGTATTGCAATGAGGACAGCCGAATCTCTTGCTCAATCGCAAGGTGGTTGGAGTCTCATTGTTATTCTTAAAGGTTTATTGGCTGCTGAGAATATGGATTGGCAAAATATTGATATGGTGGCTTTAAGGAAATTGTCATTTAAATATCAGCCTATTCCTCAAGAAATATCAGGGCTTTAAAAAAGCTAACAGATCAGTATCTCAATTAAACAAATGATAAGAACATAGAAAATAAATGTTTGGATTTGGAAAAAAATTATTAGTGAAGACGAGTTAGTTTTGTACTGCTCTACCTTAACTGGAAAAGAAATAAAAAAAGGATTGGGAAGTTCACCTTTTGTGCGAAGAAATAAAAAAAGAGAACAAAATCATGATGAGTTATTTGGAGATATTTCATCAATGTATGGCTCAAGAAATAGAATTGAATGTTACGATTTGGTATTGAGTTTTGATGGCCATGATTTAATAGACTCATATGAGAATGATAAAGAGCTAATCGTTCTAGAGTGGCACTATAACAACTCCGATTCTCCATCAGGATCTTTGTATATTAGAGGTGATAAGTGGAAGGGCGCACTTATTAAGGTTGCTTTAAATAATGTTGAAGCAGTTCGTGGACACGATGTATTTGAAGGCGATAACCCTTTGGCATCATCTGATATAGAAATGGCATGTGAGGTGGCTAAATGGATGATAGCTAAAGGTTTAAATGCTGGTGCAGGGATCGCTTACAAAGGCGTGACCAGAAAAGATTATCAGCCCATACCTCGTTCGGCAAAGCCAAGCCTTACAGAGCTTTTTGACGACATGAATAACATTTAGATTTCAAACTTCAAGTTGCTTTGAAATTAAACAATTACAAAAAGTAAAAAATGGAACCTGCTCGTTAAATGATCTTGAAGTTTTAAGCAGTTAGTGTAAAATATCAATAAGCATCAGGAGTGATTCTTAAGAAGAATCCGGCAACCTGACCACTGGAGTAGTCAAGGTGCCTAGATGGACAAGACATGAGTTCTTATCCACGATGTGCAGTGCGAGATAACAGCGCGCTGAACGAAGTCTCCAGCGGAATTTTAACGGTCCGTCCTGATGAAAAAGGTCGGGCCGTTTTTATTTCTGAGAGGTCCTGATGTGTTTAACAACTAACCAAAACACATTATGAATAAAGAAACTGAAGTCGAAAAAAAGGGAATCAATAAGTACGGTCTAAGTGAGGGGGAGAGAAAAGCAATTAAGGATCTGGCAAGTCAGCGTTTTGATTTTATCAATTATAAATATCAGCCTGAATCTTACTGGAAAAACCTCGATGATCCCCTCAATGAGATCCTTAAAAATGTTACTGGAACACAAAGGCGGGGCATGATCACGGACTATTGGGATGCTGGAAAACTGGAGGAATTAGATGATCGTTTACTAACTGATGAATTAGAAGTAAAAGAAAGTGAGATTTTGGGTCGTATTCACCCATCTTTTATGGGTGGTGAGTATTTACCGAAATACTTGCCCTTAGAAATGGAAATTGCGAGAATTGAGCTTAAGTCCACCACGTCAGACGTCATTAGCGTTAGAGCAAGACCAATTGGTCAGGACAAGATTGCTTATCGGATTGTCGATGAGTATGAATCTGATGAAACAGCCATTCCTGCAACAAGTTCAGATCCGCTCACACTGATCGAATTGATTCAAATGATTGATTATGATGAGGATGGTTACGGGGGAAAGGGAATAGGTTACAATACATCACTTAATGAATTTGCTATTGAATCTGAATTAAGAAATTTCACAACAGTTGATTCAATGTATTACCATGACCTTTATTATCACTATGACGCAGTTCATGAGAAGTGGTGGGAAGGATTACAGTAGGAAGGATAATTATTTTTCACTAACTTTAGTATGAAGTGTCATTCACGTGAGAATTCATTCTATTTGGCAGCGGGTTCAATTGTTTTGATAGAGTAAAGAAAGGGATTCGTTGAGTTGGAGCTATGTGGCTTTAAACTCAACGATCCCAACCTTGACCTCTTAGATCTTCAGGATGTATGATTGAAATATGTTAATTAAAGTGCTTGTAGCTTCGCTATGTCTTTTAACCAGTTGTGGAGTGGTTGGTACAGGGAGTGTTAGTAATGAACATCTGAGACTGGCGAAGATTAAGTCATTGTCTTGGGAAAACCCTTCAGCAAGCTTTCTTAGTTCTAAGCTAATACCTGCAACATTTAATATCAGTGAATTTAGTGACCGTAGATTTAGATATATGGATTGGGCTGAAAATTGGAGAATAGCGACGGATGGTAATTACACGTTACACATCGGAGGTCTGGCTAAATCGAAGACTGATTATGCGATGTTTGCAATAGTTTGGAACAGAAATATAACATCTCCTGTATTTTATGAAATTGATGGCGAGTCTTGGGGAAGATATCCAAGTGGGTTAAAATCTAGTCCTTAATCACTTCATTAATTTTTTCATCAATGAAGAATCTATGGTTTTTAATTGTCATGCTATTTGCACTAAGTGGGTGTAAAAAGTCATCAACAAATAGTGAGCGAGATATTGAGGAATCGAATTTAGAGGAGCGATTTGCAATGACTATGAATAGTTTAAGTGCATCTGATCTTCGGGAATTGAAAGCGCTGGCTAAGGGGGGGAATGTAAAAGTTCAATACAACTTGGGCTATATGTATGACCATGGAGAAGGGTCTGTTACTGAGAACAAAAATGAAGCGGCTAAATGGTATCGCATGGCGGCCGACCAAGATGTCGCTTTTGCCCAATATGCATTAGCTGTTCTTTATGACAAAGGTGAGGGAGTTCCTGAGAATAAAAAGGAAGCAATGAAGTGGTTTCTTCTAGCCGCTGAACAGGGAGTTGCTGAGGCCCAGTATCATTATGGATTTAATTGTATGCTAGGTTTAGGGGTAAACATAAGAGGCAAAGATGCCGAGCTGGAAGGTGCAAAATGGTTGCGCAGGGCTTCGAATCAGGGACACAAAGAAGCTCAAAGAACAATTGACGCTTTTGAACTTTAAACAGACGTACAAGAGCATCGCTCTTACTAAAGTTATTGAAAAAACTAATATGAGGTGTGATGGAAAATGTTAAAATATTATAACAGTCTTAAACTGCTGGCTTTAATTTTAATTTTCTCTTTTTCTTCATGTGACAATAAAAAATCATCTGTTAATTACACCCACAGCGGTAAGAATACTAAAAACGACCAGCAACTCACTCATTGGATTACTTCAAGTAGTGGAATTAGGCATAATTTTAGATGTAGGTGGTTTCAGAACAGCAAGGGAAGGATGTGCTACCCTGATGCTGGCAGAGCTTGTAAAAAATGTGGAGGTTAGATATTGAATCGATTTATGAAGTAATCATATTTTTATAACCAGATGAGATCTAAAGATAACAATTCAATCAAATTATCTGTTCCTAAATTTTATTCCAAAGCGATGGATGGATGGTTTTGGACATGCCAACAGTGTGAGCAAAAGATCCAGCATGAAATGTCTATCAGTCTGACAGAATACAACATCAAAGGGGAGCGTGTTTGTAAAGAGTGTTTCGATGCTTATAACATTGAATCAATACCTCGTTGTCATAAAAAGCTTTTGAATTTAAGAAAAGAAGCTCAGGAATTAGGGGTAATTTTCGAACCTATTTGCAGCGATGATCTTTTGGTCTTTGATGAAAAATCTGATGATTATGTAGAGACCGCTATGAGATATCTAGAGCTTGTGATCAGAGAATCTATTTATCTGAAGAGGAAAATAGAAAATGCTAAAGAAGAAGATCGAAAGACAAAAGACTAATCAATCACCTCTAGATTGGGATTCCACAATGGCTCTAGTGAGGAGATAGATCGAACAACTCTCTTTTGATTAATCAAACTGGGGTCGTGTAGTGGTATTTCTATGCGCTCAATTACTATCGAGAGGAGGAGATAATTCAAAGAGAGGAACATTATAAAATGAACCATGATTCTTGGTTCCAGAATAATGAAACTTTTGAAATGTCCGATATTCAGGAATCAGGAGTTATTGTTGAGCTGATCTTACGATAGCCAATATTGCGTTGCGTATTTCTTTTGATAGTTTAGGCCACTTTTCTGCGACTTCCTCTAGCTCATTCCACATTTCGTGTGTCCCTATGAGTGTCCCATCCTTCTTAACTCTTTGGCTGTTAACCACTAGGTCGTTGGTTCGAATCCAACCGCAGGAGCCACCGCCGGATTTTGGCACTTTGCGTCATAGTGCGACAAACAATGACTCTCTTCCTCACTCTCAGAGTCGTTACCTAACTTCTTACGTAAATCTTGTGAGTCATCCCGAGACACTAAAAGACGCCCCAAGCCTGAAGCGTGCGTTAGAGATTCGAATCTTGTAAGGTCTTTTGGATTATATTAGAATTAAGGAATGGACGATGGTGATTTTAAGCAAGAAGCGAACGTTGATCAGGATCAGATCATAGACGAGTTGAAAAAATGTGAATCCTCTCCGCCCGAATTTCTCACGATAACCAGAGAAGATAGAGACGAACATTGGATTCAAATACTTTATAGTGATGATGACAGAGAAATTTGGCCGGCAGCGCCTGAGCTTAAAGGGCTTAAGATGCAAATATTCGTGTGTTTAGATCCAAGTTATGAAAATTTCACCGAAACTGAAATTAAAAGATATAAGAAAAATTTTGAGCGGATATTAGAAAATTACGATTTTTATATAGAAGATGGCTCCTATTTCTACGCGACAAACGACATCGTCGAGATGTCTCATGTTGTGAGTTCCATATTTCGCGATGTATATCAATGCGGAGGAAATCTAGAATTCAAAGCGGAAGGAGATTTATCCTCCTTATCGAACACTACCAAAGTAAAAACCAGAAAAAAAAGTGGATCTTGCTTCGTTGCTACAGCTGTTTATGAGGACTATGATCACCCACAGGTGATTAGACTTCGCGCCTTTCGAGATCATTTCCTCTCAGGTTCTGCTCTTGGCAGGATTTTAATAAGAATCTACTATGTGGTTGGTCCTTTTTTGGCAATTTTTCCGACCCGTTCACGCGTCACAAAACGCTTCCTACGCTTTATCTTTGACCGTGTAAAATATCAGGCTCCATAGAGTGATATGAATTTAATTAATTTAGACAAACTGGTTAATTGGGAGGGGTGAAAAATTATCGTTTATATGTGCGTACCAATTGCATCCAATAAATTAAGCCAATCAATGAATACCCTCCTCAGTAAGCCCGCCGGCCTTTGCTTGCTTCTCTGCGTGTTCTTTGTCAGCGGCGCGGCGGCAGACAAACCGCTGTTGACTCCAGACCAGCGTGAAGCGTGGAAGAAATCGCTAGCCGCGTATGACTACGTGACAATCGCCCGTGCATACGCCGACTACATGATCGATTACGGGCGAGACACGTACGGTCCGAAGCACTCGCCGCTGTTCGTGACGGGAATCGACCGCAAGACAGGTAAGCGGATTAGCCCGCCCTTTGCTCACGTTAAACGCAAGCCGTTTATGCTTGGCTGGGAGCGAGATCGCGAGCTGAGGGGGTCGGACCGCAACTACGGCAACGCTGATCCGCTGGATCAGCTTACGCTACTTAGGATCATGCATCGGCTCTCGCGAATGACGGGTGAGAAGCGCTATGCCGAGGAGGCAGACAAAACCGCTGCGTGGTGGATGACCAATGCGCAGACAAAAATAGGGCTTTATCCGTGGGGCTCGCATACGTATTGGAACTTGGATAAGGATGGCGGTGGAGGGACATTCGAGTTCAATCACGTTTGGCCCTATTGGAACCTAAACTCGTCCGCCTTGCAGAAGTATGCGATGGGATTGTGGGATCACTACGTTGCGGATAAGAAGACGGGCAACTTCAACCGGCACGCGAACTCGAACGGGCACGGGCCCAGCGGCGGGATGGAGTTCCCCTGGCCCGGCTCGGCGATGATCGCCACCTGGGTCCAGGCCTATCAGGACAAGCCCGATCCAGAATACCTGA
>CABXDI010000067.1 GCA_902510815.1 uncultured Verrucomicrobiota bacterium
ATTAAACTCTTAAGCCTAACTTTATCACCTGCCAACTGATTAACCATATCTGTAATCATGGTCGTTGTCGTTACGACGTAAACCCTCTCATCACTTGTATCAGTTTTTTTTACTTCACAACCCACGAGGAAAAAAAAGAATGCACTTATAATATAAAACTTTAATAAACGAATCATTTAAAGTTAGTATATACTAACTTTACTTGTTATTACAATCTTTATTTTTATTGCCAAACAACATTAGTAGTGACAGTGTTAACTATGGATAATGCCCCAAGATCTGAAGACACCTTGAAGAGGGGCACTCGTGCACGAGAAGATTACCTAGAGCAAATATTAAGCCTGATTGAAGAAAAAGGCTATGCAAGGGTTGTTGATATAGCACAAAACCTCAACATAGCCCAAGCCAGTGTAACTGGAATGATTCAGCGAATGGACTCAGATGGCTTAGTCTCCTATGAAAAATACCGAGGCGTTGTTCTTACCTCGGAAGGAGAAAAGATAGCAAGGGCCATTATAAAAAGACACAAAAGCTTGGCGAAATTCTTCAATTTATTTGGAATGGACGATGATGACACCTATCAAGATATAGAGGGTATAGAACATCACATGAGTTCAACGACTCTTAAAACAATACAGGCACTAACTGATGAACTGGAAAGACAACCAGCACTACTGGCACGAGTTAAGGCGAGGGTATCAAAAAAATCCTAAATAAGTTAAGATGGACCGTGGCATACTGGGCATAGGAGTTTGTACACTAGATGTACTTACTAAAGTCTCTTCATTTCCTGAAGATGAAAGCGTAGAGGAGGCAGACTCCTCAGAGCTAATGGGAGGAGGACCAGTTGCGACGGCTCTTGCAGCAGCTTCTAAGCTTGGCTCACCTACCACCATGCTCGATACTCTTGGTGATGGCTGGCAGTCTGAATTTATTATCAATGAACTTAAGTCAATAGGTGTTAGTTGCGATGAAATCATTATAGAGGATGGCGCTAAAGCATCGCTTGCATCTGTTCTGATTCGTAAATCTGATGGAGCCAGAGCCATCCGTTTTGTAAGAAGTACCGCAAAGGCACTCAGTGACAACGCCATCACTAAAGAAATTATTTCACAGCACAAAATCATTCACTGTAATGGAAGACACCTCAATGCATGCTTAAAGGCTGCAAGCAAATGCAAGGCAGTTAATGGTGAGCGCTTCATGTCCTTCGATGGGGGGGCGGGACGTTACAGAAAGGAATTACTGCCTTTAATGAAAGTTATAGACATTGCTATTGTTGCAAAAGATTTTGCCTCAAAGTTAAGCGGTCAAAATGATCTGAATTCAAAGCTATGGAGTTGCATGAAAGAAGCATTTCCTAAAGCTGGAATTCTAGGTATAACCGATGGCATTAAAGGAAGTTGGTTTCTCAATGAAGATGGAACAACATTTCACCAACCCGCATATTCTGTTCCGCTAACTGTGGATACCACGGGTTGCGGTGATGTTTACCACGGTGCATTTCTTAATGGCATTCTTAGAAATCTAAGCGTTGAGGAGAGCGCTAAAATGGCTAGTGCCGCTGGAGCTCTAAACGCCATGAAAATGGGAGGAAGAGGAAATCTAGTTAACCATGATCGGTTAAATCTATTTCTTGAAAAGGCTAAGGAAATAGAATCTAAACCCTAGGCAACTTACCGCTACTATCACCCATTTTACTGACCTCTACACCAAACTTATCAAGCATAGCAACATAAAGGTTTGAAAGAGGCACTTCACCTTGAAAGTCCAGATGTCTGCCCGCCTGTAACTTTCCTCCACCATGCCCAGCAAGAAGAATGGGAAGATCATGATGACCATGGCTATTGCCGTCAGCGATACCGCAACCATAAACCACCATTGAGTTTTCTAGGACATTCTTGCCATCTGTATCTTCTAGAGATTTAAGTTTATTTAAAAAGTAACCAAACTGCTCAATATAGAAGCGATCAATTTTAGCAATTTTTTCTAATTTCTTCTGATTATTTCCATGGTGAGAAAGATGGTGGTGCCCTTCGGCAACTCCAATATCTCGAAAATTCCTGTTACTTCCATCATGAGCCATCATGAAAGTGGAAATCCTTGTCGTATCAGTCTGAAATGCAAGAGCATTTAAATCATATAGCATTCTTATATGCTCCTTGTAAGTCCCCGGGATACCTGCAGGAGTTTCCATTTTTGGAGCTTTTGATGCAAACTTCTCAGCTCTCTGAACTTTCTTTTCCGTATCACGAACAGCCGTAAGATACTCATCTAACTTTTGCTGATCATTTTTACCAAGTCGCTTTTGAAGCCTGTCAGCATCTTCAAGCACATAATCAAGAATGCTCTTTTTGTGACGTGCTCTTTTTAGTCTCTCCTCCTTAGATCCAGATTCGTTTGAACCAAATAATCGCTCAAATACAATTCGAGGATTAGCCTCTGGTGCCATCGGCAATTTCTTGTCTCTCCATGAGAGATTGAATTGGTAAGCACAACTGTAACCTGAATCACAACGACCACTCTTTCTTGCTGCATCACAACTTAATTCAAGTGATGGCAGTTTAGTTTGATGACCAAGTGAAGCAGCCGCTATCTGGTCAACAGAAATACCAAGTCTGATGTCTGCACCTGCTGTCTTCTTCGCACGCATACCTGTAAGAAATGTCGCATTGGCTCGTGCATGATCACCTCCCCCATCATTACCTGGGATAGCATTTCTGTGGTCAAGTCCACTAAGAACCTGAAAATCACTTTTATGGGATGCTAAGGGTTCAAGGGTAGGTGAAATCTGATAATCCGCTCCCAATGAAGTTGGGCGCCATTTTTCCATATTCTTACCATTGGGAGAATAAACAAATGCCATTCTCTTGGGAGCAACATTCTTAGAATCCGCAGAGAACGCCTTAGAATTTAACGATTCTAAAGTCGGTAACGAAATACTAACTCCTAATCCTCTAAGAATTTTTCGACGTGTAAGCGAATTTGGCATCTTATTCTTCTTATTAACTATTTATACTATACTCAACTATAGACTTCCACTCACTTCAAAAAATTACTGAAGAAAAGTTAATTATTTAATCATAAATTCTTCTACCATCCCCTCTCCGGTACTGAAAAGGAACTGATTCAACTATTCCAAGAACCATTGATGATATCTTTAAGTCATTGGATTTTAGTGATTTAACTACCGATTCAATTGCCGGCTTATCATAAAACTCTACACCTCTTCCCAACGCATAAGTCATCATAATTTCACTCGAACAACGTAAATAGTCGTTCAGTTTTGAATCGGTTAATATTTTCTGAAATTCTTCATGATTATTGAAAGATTCACCAGTGACCAACTCACCAGCAGTAATTATAGGAGATCCTTCATCTTCATCCCGCCATTTGCCAACACCGTCAAAATTTTCGTAAACAAATCCCAACGGGTCCATCAATGCGTGACAAGAGGCACAGTTTGGATCATCACGATGCTGCTCTAAACGCTGGCGAAGGTTTCCTTTCAATTCTTTATTATTATCAAGTTCCTCAACATCTGGTGGAGGATCAGGTGGAGGCGTACCTAAAATATTTTCTAAAATCCATTTACCTCTTTTTACAGGTGAGGTTCTCGTGGGGTTTGAGGTAACCGTTAGCACACTTGCATGGGTTAGCATTCCTCTTCTCCTAGTTCCCTTTAAAGATATTTTCTGAAATCCATTACCCTCAACACCTTTGATTCCATAATGATTAGCCAGTTTTTTATTAAGAAAACTATACTCCGCACTAATTAATTCAGTTATTGGTAGATCTTCTTTTAGCACATGCTCAAAAAGCATTTGCGTCTCACGCTGCATAGATGATTTAAGATGAGAATCTAATTTACCGTATGTCTTAGGGTCTGGATCAAGTGTCGGAACATCCCTTAGCTGTAACCATTGTCCTGCAAAATTTTCAGTAAGCGCCTTAGCTTTAGGATCTTTTAGCATTCTTAGAACTTGTGAGCGTAAATTTTTACGAAGTGTTGATTCCGTGGCGTGTTTAAACAATTCATCATCTGGCATTGTCGACCAAATAAAATAAGATAGCCTTGAGGCTAATGAGTGCTCATCTATACGATAAGTCGCATCTGGATTATCAGGTTCAGGTTGAATTTCTCCTCTGAAGAGAAAGAACGGCGAAGTAAGAACTGCTTGGCAAGCAAGCTTAATGCCTTTCTCAAAAGCGTATTTACCTCCTTCATCAATACCGATTTGTACAAATTTTAGTAATCGATCAATTTCAGTTTCAGGAACTTTTCTTCTGTAGGCTCTGTTAGTGAACTTCCAAAGTATACTTTTTGCATGCTGAATTCTGTTATCCGAATTGATATTTAATTCACCAAATACTTTTTGATGAAATTTAGGTATCGGATCAGGTTCTCTTCCCAGAGGACCTTCAATTTTAAAAGAATTTACAAATAGATTCCTATCTCTTCTTTTAGGATCTTTAATCCTAAGGTCATAAAAATCATTAATGAAGCTTGCATCTATTGTTTTAGTAACATCCTTAGTATCGTCTAAAAATAAAATTACTTCATAAAGTTTTGTATCCTTTGGCAAGTTCTTCACATCAAAAGTTTTTATTTTCTTACCATCAATTATTATAGACATCTTGGCAGGCTCATCTCCAGCCTGGTCAGCGCCAGCACTTATTTTGATACTGTATTTTCCAGGGGATAAAAAATTATGCTTTACCTTAACTGATCCGTTGCCTCCCAAAATCCTACCATCAAGTTTAGGTTGTCCACCTATAAGATCTGCTCCTTCATACTTGTAAATTTTTTCTGGGGGATCAAAAGTTCTTATAGCTGCTGATGTTATTTGATCTGAAGCTTTGAGATACTTTTCAAGGAGCACAGGAGAAAGACTTAAAACATCCCCAATATTATCAAACCCGTAGCCCGTATCATCCGGAGGAAAATCATCAGCTGGACTAAAATCCACCATCATAAGATCTTTGACCGTGTTATTATATTCCGTTCGATTAAGTCTCCTAATTGTAACCCTGCCGGGGTCAGGGTTATCAGGATCAAACCGAAATACCTCTGACTCTATCCAATGAACAATCTTTTTCCTCTCTTCGTCACTAGGCTGAGACTTTTTTTTGGCTGGAGGCATAGTTTTGGAAGCAACATTTTTCATGATGTCTTTCCAAGACTCCATATCTTGCAATCTCTCCTTTGAAGTTTTCCACTGGTCCAGTGATAGGCCTCCCTTAGCCGCTCCATCACCGTGGCAATCAAAACAGTGTTCTTCAAGAATTGGAAGAATCTCTTTATCATATGATGGCGGCTTTGCCTCACTGAAGCATGGTGAACTAATTAAGATTTGAAGCCCAATGACTAATACGATGTAACGAAGGCCTTCAATGACCATATGACAAATCATCTTCCTCTTAGCGGTTCGTAACATCAGCTCTCACTAATATACGACCACAATTCTATAAGATCACGCCTTGAAGTGCTTTTTGATAACTTTTTGCAGCCAGACCGACCGCTTTAACAAGTTCCTCATCCCCCTGACCCACAACATTGAGTATCAAATTCCTCTTCAGTGGGTACTCTTCCATTCTCAAATACAAGGGAAATCGACTTTCCTACAACCTGGTGAATCGATTGTATGGATTCCTGAGCTCCGATAAACGCACTAGCTACTGAATTTTCCATCATTTCTTCGCGAACTTTATTATATTCTTCAACTTCTCCAGCTGTAAGCTCTATGCCTGATTGCTGTTTCATCTGCAAAGATTCACCTTTCGACTGCATTTTGGAGAAAAGTTCCTTAGCATCATCGTCTTCCATGAATTTGTCGATTGACTCAAATACCTCTTTTAAGGTCGGGTCATCGAGTAAAGATTGGCACAACTCTTTAACTTTTGTTTTGTAATCAGCGTCATTAGAGGTGGATTCCCCGATAATCATAGTCATAAAAGAATATTCGAACGTTACTGCTCTATAGTCAACAATACTAAATTAGTTTATCATCGAACTAATGCCATTAGTTGCATTAAACACAAAAATCGTATATTCCTAGAAAAAGCCGCATTTAATTAAACTTGGCTAAATAACAAAAAACCCACCAAATATTTAAAATACCATGTCCGAACAAAGTAAATGTTGTAAATTTTTTCAAGGTGAAGCCTGGGCCTGTTTCTTCCTCCGTATGTGGATAGGAATGCGTCTTATGTTTGCAGGGCTCACAAAATTTCTAGGTAAAAATGAAGAAGGTGGTTGGTCATTTGATCCAGAAAATGCTCAATACACTATGAGCAACATTACAGCCACAATGGAAGCAAATACAGCCATACCAAAATTCATGCTAGATCAATACTCGACTGTACTTCCATGGGCGTTGCTCTTGGTAGGAGCTTCAGTAATGTTAGGATTCTTTACTAGGATTTCATTATTCCTAGCTGGTGCTCTTGTTCTTTCATTAAGCTTTGGTTTAATGCTCCTACCTGATGACACTGCCGCAGTTGAGCGTGGAGTTGAGATTATCGTTGTAGGTCTTGCTCTGATGACCGTCAAAAATAATGTCGGTGCGGTTGATAACCTTATCGGAATGGCTTTCTCAAAAGACGACGAAGAAGAAGCATAATTTAAATCCATCCAAATTCCTCTAAACGTAGAAATTAATTGATTTATGAAGTATAAACACATTGGACAACCAAGCGATCAGAAAAACGACTCGCAAAGTAAACTCGATGACTCCTTAAGCCGCAGGAGTTTCCTCAGAAACAGTTCAACTGCCAGCGTTGGAGCAGGCCTAATTGTCACAAGTAAAACAGCACTAGGTCAAGAGGGTTCAGATAAGGGCAAAAAAGTTAGATGCGGAATCGTTGGATATGGTGATGAAGGAAAAGCGTTGAGAGAATCAAGCATGTTCCTCAAGGATCTTGTTTGTTTCCCAGCAGTCTCCGACATTTGGCCCAGAAACCTAAGAGCAGGAAAAGGTCAAATTTCTGCGAGCAAGCAAGGTGGAGGTGCTGATGGCACTGAATGCAATGCATATGCAGATCCTGCCGAAATGATCGAAAAAGAAGATCTTGATTGCATCATTGTTGCCACTCCTGATTTTGTTCATCACACCTACTCCATCATGGGCCTAGAAAAAGGGCTTGATGTCTACTGCGAGAAGTTGATGTCTAATTCAATTGATTCTGCTCGTCAAATGGTTGAAGCACAGAAGAAAACTGGTAAACTTCTTGCGATCGGTCACCAAAGACGAAGCAACCCAAGATACCTTCATGTTAAAAATGAAATACTTGGGAAACGCCAACTCTTGGGATGGATTACCCACATGACGGCTCAATGGAATCGTTCACGTGGTGGTTCTGTACCAAGAGAAATTCCAATGGGCAAAGATGCTCTCAGTGATGAAATTCTGCAAAAGTTTGGTTACAATGGTGGAGCCAAAGGTATGTTCGAATTCAGGAACTGGAGAATGTATAAAAAGTTTGGTGGAGGTATCATATCCGACTTAGGGGCACACCAGATTGATATATTCAACTGGTTGCTCGACGAGTACCCTAAATCAATCTTTGCTCAGGGTGGAACGGATTACTACACTGGTGAATTTCTCAACAACCTTCTTACAAGTGAGGTTAAGGAAGCAATGGAAAAAACAAAATCCAAAAAGAGAAAAGCTAAACTTGAGGACGAACTCAAAATAGTTGAACAGGTCAAGGATGGTTACGAGCACGCTGATAACGTCATGGCTTTCTTCGAATATGAAACCAAGCGGGACAAATGGGGAACTAAGGGAGGAGCAGGAGACACTCTTAAGACTCGCGCTTACTATCAAGTTCTCACCACTTCTAGCTCTCAGAAATTCTATGAGAAATTCATGGGAGAGGATGGCACAATGTCCATCTCGGAGCTGACAGAATACAACCAAATTTATCGTGAAGCTCACGCAGATCCATGGGAAGAACACTCCACAGGTCAAAAACCTGCTATTGAAAAAGATTCCTCTAAGGAGGAAATCTATCACAAGTTCTGGGAACAGCCTGCTCCTTGGAGAAGTGTTGATAAAGCAAAGAACGAAAAGTGGCTATCTGGTAAAGGTCTTGCTGATGCCAGAGTTTCCAAGGGACTAGATCCTTGGGAGATTCCTTCGCATACCCAATTTGACGAAAGACCACATACTCCACACCTTCGTAATTTCTTTGAAACAGTTAGAGATAAAGGTTCTCAAGATGATCTTAATTGTACAGCACTTGATGGTTACAGAACCACTGTTACATGCATGAAAATACATGACGCCATCGAAAAAGGAGAAAAAATAGAGTTTAAACCTGAAGAATTTGAGGTTTAATTCTAATTTTTTGAATTTAATTCAAAAGAATCCGTCCAATAGTTATATATACTAATTAATAAAACTTATAAACTTCTTAAGATACCCAAAAAAATGAAAAAACCGCTCATAGCAGCATCAGCCCTTATAATTCCAATCCTTGTAGCAACTGCTCAGGATACAGATAAAAGTAAGTGGAAAGACGTAGGAATCGAATTTCCTAAGCCAATGTTTGTAGGAACTCCTGTCGCTGCAAAATTGCCCAACCTAGATAAAAGTAAAAAGCCAAGACTTGTACTTAAAGCACCAGCTGGTGTTGAGAACCTAGCCTTGGATATGGAAGTAACTTCAAGTGATCCAGAACCAATCATTGGTGATCTAGAAATGATCTGCGATGGCGATAAGGATGGAGCTGATGGATCTTATACTGAACTTGGACCTGGTGTTCAGTGGGTACAAGTTGATCTCGAGGAAGAAGCAACGATTTATGGAATTGTTGTATGGCATTTCCATAAGAACGCTAGAGCATACATTGACGTTGTTGCACAAATCTCAAATGATCCAGAATTTAAGACGGGTGTAACTACTGTTTTCAACAACGATCATGACGCTTCTCTTAAAGGTGACGGGCCAGGCGCTGGAAAAGATCTTGCTTGGGTTGAAACCAACCACGGTCGTATCCTTGACGTTGATGCTAAAAAAGGTCAATACGTCAGACTTCTTTCAAATGGCAACACAGCCAATGAAATGAATCACTACGTTGAAATCGAAGTTTACGGCACTCGTTAAGCTATCACAAAATAATCTTTAAAAAGGATCGCAGTGAAACTGCGGTCCTTTTTTATTTCTCAGACTTAAGCAATAACTCTTGTAGCTTATCAGATTCAGAAGTTGGTAACTCGCAATGCTTACCTTTACATAAGAATGCGGCGACATCCCCTTTATCGCCAGCTGCGAGAGACTTAGCAAACTCTTCAATAGGGCCATTGGTACCTAAAATAACTTTATGCGGTTGATAAACTGAATGAGCTGCTCTGAGCAACTCTTTAGCCTTACTAGAATCCACTGATCCTGCAATTACTACGCGATTAGGCTCTTTAGAGGCAAAATCTGCCGCGCTCACCATGTATGGAACTGCAAGTGCCATTGACTTCATTCTACCAGAAAAATAACCCAATGTTTTGTCTGCAGTTTGCCTGTATGACTCCTTACCTGTTATAGCAGCCAACTTAAGTAATGCCAAAACTGCAACAGAGTTTCCAGAGGGCTCGGCTCCATCATAATCTTCCTTTAATCTTATAATCAAATCTTTAGTCCCAGTGCTCTGATAGAACCCACCTGCCTCAGTATCGTAGAAGGCTTTAATCATTCGATCTGCAATCTCAATAGCGAAGCTAAGATACTCACTTTTTAATGATGCTCCATAAAGCTCGACAATACCGCTCAACAGATATGCATGTGTATCAAATATTTGAGCATCATCTCGAGCCCCATCTCTCCATCGATGATACAATCTTTTATTTTTGTCATCCCATAAATTATTTTTTAAGAAAGATAAATTCTTCTCAGCTGCAGCAAGATAAGAGTCATCGCCTAGAACTACTGAGGCTCTAGCTATGGCTCCTAACATCAAACCATTCCACGAAGTAAGTATTTTATCATCAAGACCCGGACGAACCCTAGTGGATCTTACATCAAACATCTTTTTCTTTGCCGTTTCGAGTAGCAGCATCTCTGAGAAACCCAAATCCCCATCAACAACACTAAGAACATTCTGATTCTTTATCGGATCAGGGTCACTATGATCTTCGAAATTTCCCGAACGAGTAATACCGTAATATTTTATCACGACACCCATTTCTTTTTCAGAAAGAATTTTTTCTAGCTCTTCTTTATTCCAGCAATAAAACTTCCCCTCTTTCCCTTCACTATCAGCGTCTTCAGCAGAAAAGAATCCACCCTCAGGATGGGTCATATCCCTGAGAACATAGCGCAAAAT
>CABXDI010000068.1 GCA_902510815.1 uncultured Verrucomicrobiota bacterium
AATTACCCCTGGCTTTAATCCAGAGCGAACAACTATGGCTCCCAAAACAGCATTCGTTAATACCAACAACAAGGCAAACAAGGACCCAAAAAAGACAGATTTTCTCTTACGCAAAAACTGAAAGCTAAAAAGGAAAGTCGCGAGGGTAAACAAACCTACCGGCAAACTGACTAACCGATTTATGAATTCCACCCAAACATGAACAGGATTAAACTCTGCAGATAGAGTTTCCTTGGTGATGCTTGGATCACGTCTTTGAAATTTTTCTATGTTCAACTTATCGAAATCCACCTGATCTAAACTTGTTGGCGGAATCAATACACCCCAACACTTAGGCCAATCTGGGCAGCCCAAACCAGAACCAGTAGCCCTTACAATAGCTCCTACGTAAATAAGAAATATTGTAGCTAATAGTGCAGCTAAAGCTGTTTTTTGGAAAAAAGTCATTAAATGGTTATCGCCTCATACTCGCCAAAAGATCTATAAAATAGGCTAATTTATCAAAAATTACGAGAAAATGAATTTAGTTGCTCTAATCCTTAAGGTGATTAGATTATTAACATATATTAATATCTGACCATATCACCCCACATTTTATGATTGGCAAAAACATCTCGCCAGCATAATCAGGGTATTGCAAAACGCTCTCTAACTTAAAATAAACATATATATCCATGACCGATTCGGCAGACAACAAACCAAGTCAGCTTCTCTTTTGGGGCTGTTTCATCGCATTAATAACAACTTCCTTTGGATTCATTACAAGAATGTTTCTTCTTGATGATCCGGAGATAGTTAAACTTTTGGACTTGGACCCAGCTCAAGTCGGCAAATTTAAAGGCATTCAAATCTGGCCATTTGCTATAAGTATTATTTTATTCAGCCTTATAATTGATAAAGTTGGATACAAATTCTCTATGATCTTTGCTGCAGCTTGCCAAATTATTTGGGCTGTAATGGGAATCATTGGACTTAATATAGCATCTGATAATCCAGCACAAGGAGCTGCTCTTCTTTACTGGGGTGGATTAATTCTAGCCTTAGGAAACGGAACCGTTGAAGCATTCATTAACCCAGTAGTAGCCACTATGTTTACAAAAGATAAAACAAAATGGCTTAACATCCTTCATGCAGGCTGGCCAGGAGGATTGGTCATTGCTGGTATTGCCGTCATAGTGATGGGACCGGATACTTCGTGGCAAATAAAGCTAGGAATTATTATTATTCCTGCAGCTCTATACTTCTTAATGCTCATCAAAGAATCATTTCCTGTTCAAGAGCGAGTTGCTTCAGGGGTAAGTTACAAAGATATGCTAAGAGAATTTGGTGTATTTGGAGCATTGATTGTAGCTCTTTTAATTTATCTTCAGTTGGATGCAGAATTTCCAGGAAACAAAGGGATACTAATAGGTTTATCAGTAGCGATGGTCGCAGCTTTTGGAATATACACTCAAACTTTTGGTCGTGGATTAATGGGAATATTAATCCTAATCATGGTTCCTCTTGCAACTACCGAGATTGGAACTGATGGATGGATTAGTGGCATAATGGCAGGAGCTGTTAGCTTTGACGCAGGCTGGATTCTTGTATACACCTCAGTCATTATGATGGGACTTCGCTTCCTAGCAGGTCCAATTGTTCATGCTCTTTCACCCCTACCACTTCTTATAGTCAGTTGTGTATTAGCAATAGCTGGTCTTGCAGCTCTATCAGGTGCAAATGGTGTGGCGATGATATTTGTCGCAGCTACACTCTATGCGCTAGGTAAAACGTTTTTCTGGCCAACCATGTTAGGTATAGTATCTGAGCAAACTCCGAAAGGTGGAGCCCTTACTCTTAACGCTGTTTCGGGAATTGGAATGCTCGCAGTAGGTGTACTTGGATTCCCTCTGATCGGAGCACTACAGGCAAATAAAGAAATATCAGAAGTATCAAAAGTGGACGCTCCAGGGCTTGTAGAAAATGGTGGGGTTGTAGAAAGCGCTACTGAAAAAAAGACAATCTATCAAATTATTCCTTATAGCGTTTTAAGTGATGACGTTGTTGATGATAAACTCGCTACTGCTTCTGCAGAAACCAAGGATGCTGTTGCTGCTGCTAGAAAAGGAAGCGCCCCAAAAGCTTTAATGAGCATGACAATATTCCCATTAATCATGCTAATTGCTTACATTGGGATATTTATGTATTTCAAGGGCAGAGGTGGATATAAGCCTGTCGAACTTGCTGCAGATGGAGGATCTTCATCAGACGATTGAAAAATCTAAACATTCTTCCCTGTAAGGGATAATTGTTAAAGGGCGTCCATTTTGGGCGCCCTTTTTTTATCTACATTCTTTTGCTTGTTTTGAAAGCACTTCGTGAAGCATTCCATTTGTTGGAATTTCGATATTAAATATATCAGCGATGACTTGAGACCACCCAATTACAAAGTAATGCCATCCATCAACAATAGTAATATTTTGACTCTGCTTTTGCGATCTAGCTTGGACTAAAAACGTAAGATCTCCCCTGTAATTAAAATCCCATGCTACAGCTTTCTCTGGAAACAAAGCTGAATCAGTAATAGGTGACCCAGGGGCATCCTTACCGAGACCCGTTGCATTGACCACTAATGACCCTGGTTTTAAATCATTAAGAATTTGATCGGCAATCGATGGATCAGGTGCATGATAGGAGACTACTTGCCCATCACTCCCCCATCCTTCTGCCAGATTCATAAGATGATCCAGTCTACCTTGACTACGATTAAGAACGTGAACCTTTGAAGGAGGGGATTTTCTACCTTCTCCTTTCAAGAAATACCACACGAGAGCTAGTGAACTACCTCCCGCTCCCAAAATTAACAATTCTGAATCCGTTTCATTAAAATAGTTTGAAGGGAGAAAATTTTGTAATGCCAGACCTCCACACTCAGGATCAGTGGCCCTAGCGCAGAACTTTCCATCTCTCTTATAAATACTGCTCACCTCTCCTAATTCTGAAGCTAAGGGATCAATCGTATCAAATTCACTCCTGCATGCCTCCATCAAGTCCATTTTATGGGTTGTAACAAGAGCACCTAATGATAAGGCATCTTCTTTAATAAAGCTCACAACCTCACGATAATTATTAGCATCATCATGGATCTTTAGATCGATTCCAACTAACTCACATGGCAAAATTCCCAAAGTTTCAGCCCATCGAGGAAATATATTCTTGCTTGATGAATCACCTGTCGACACACCAACGAAATACATTGTCGGTACCTTAGCCTCGTTTAATTCCATAAGAATATAAAATTATTACAAGATTAGAACCTGAAAGTCCAACCCGCTTTGACGACACCTTCTGTAAGAGTTCTATCAAAACGATCGTCAAAGCGCCTAAACCCTTGATTGAACACCAAGTAAACATCGCTAGCAGGATTTAACATCCATCTGACCCTAGAATTAATTCCTAGTTCATCAGATACAGTATCAAATTGCACTCTTGTAGTGATTGCTAATTTCTTAGTTGGAGTAAAACGAATAGAGCCATCAACAATCACTGTCTCAAATTCACCATTTTTGAGATCATACCATCTAATATTACTTCCAATCTCCATCGATATAGACGGAGACGGATGCCAACCTACTCGCCCATGAGCTCCATACCTAGTACCATCCAAATAATCAGTCAGTCCAAGATCTGTCCCAGCAGAGAAATAGACTCCCCTAGATTGAGCTGTACCTAATTCAGCTCGAGCTCGCCAATAATCATAGTCTCCTTCTTCAATAATAATATCATCATAGATTTCAAATTCTTCATTAAAAAGCTCTCTCTCCCTCCTCAAACTGACTTCTAAAAAATCGCCGCTAGAGAATTCAATTTCTGTTTCTAGTTCAATCTCTTCAGTCAGAGCCATTAAATCTAAATCAGTATCAATATGAGTTTGTAAATCAAAATCAATCTCGTTAATGAGTTCAGTCTTGGGATACGTTTCGTAAGATATAAATGACCATAACTCATAGATACCTGGTCGCCTCAAGAATCCTACTGCGGGATCTAATTCTTCTCCGACTCTTTGAACGGTTACACGGCCCCACAAGGGTTTATTAGGATACATTGCCGTTAATCCCCAACCGTAGTCATCCCCTTTATCAGTATCGGTGTTCATAACCCAACCCCTAAATATTCCTATATTATCATTAATAAAGGAACTGTCCTTCAAATCAAAATCCAAACCTGTCGTCTCTGCATCTCCGTTAGACCTTGGATCACCGAGCGTAAAAATTCCACCTATTGATGATTCATCAAAAATGTCATAGGAAACTCTTCCAACATAAACCTCATCTGAATCCAAATCATTTGTTTCTTCAAGCCCAACCCCCAAAAGTCCAATATTCCAATTACCTTGTTTACCTGTAATTTTGCTACCCATGAGAATAGGGACACGGTTTCCATTCGTATCTAAACCAATAGTTCTAGAGTGAAAAGGTAATGGGCTTCGGGAAATTCCTCCGAACCCAAACTTTTCAGCATCTTCAAGAAAGAATGCCCGTTTCTCTGGAAAGAATAATGGAAATCTTGTCGTATTCACCTGTCTTTCATCAACATCAGTCTCAGCAAAGTCTGTCTTCCAAGTCATTGTCGCCGTCAGAGAAGGAGTTAATCGATAAAAAGCATCAAACGAAGGCTCTAAGTCAAAGTCTGATTCGGCTTTATCAGTAGAACTGTACCTACCTAACAAGGTTGGTCTTATGTCTAAACCTATCCCCTTTTCTATATCATTTAATCCTTTTAATTTTCCTAAACCTTGGAGAGTCCACATTGAGCGAAGACGAGTTGGTGAAGCCCAACGAACCTTCTCATGATCTCTCCTTATTTCCCTTTCAATATTAAAACCCCACTCCGATTTACTGTTATCAAAAGATAAGCTTCGAAAAGGAATCTCAAATTCAACATACCATCCTTTCGAATCTACACTCGTATCACAGTCCCATATTGTATCCCAAGTCAAATCAGGACGACTACCTGCTTTAACCACACCATCAGATTTACCCCCTCCTCCAGCAACTCCAAAATAATAATAATTTGTACCTCTGCCAAAAGTATCAAAGGCAAGCCTTACGCGATCATCCCCTCTACCTGGGTTATCCCTCCTTCGTTCTTTAGCTAATATTTTATCAGGCTCATTGTCAAAACACTTAACCCCAACATAAAGCGCTTGTTTCGTGGAAAAAACTCTAACCTCAGTTCTTTGGCTAGGTTGAGCAAAGCTATTAGGTTCAACTTGACTAAAATTAGAAAATGATGCCGCTGAATTCCAAATATCCTCATTCATTATTCCGTCAATCTTGACCCCCTCTTGGAGGCGAGGAACTGTAATTTCATAAGAGTCAGTCAGCTCCTCATTGGCCATAGCATCAATGAGAACTAACATGAAAAGGAAAAACCCTAGATATTTAAGCCTAAATTTCATCAGTTATATAAATTACCTAATCGAGGCAAAGAAATGAGGCTAGACGCTAATTTAAAATCAAAAAAGACATTTATAGCCTAATTCCTATAGCTCTCTCTAATACAAAGCCTTGTAATAATTTAAATTATACCAATCAAACCCTTCAATGAGAGATTATTTAAGCTTTATGCTTTTAAAGCCCAATTTTGGATCAGTGATTGTACCGGATATCACTAAAGTCGACCATGAAAACTCATTGTCTGGAGAAAATTGACTCCGTTCTTCGACTCCAGGCTTATTCAATATTTCGTTAGCAACCCCTATCATTATATTTCCCTCTAAATTTTCATTATTTGAAATTTTTATATTCCCTTTGTCGAATTTAAGGAGGGGAAGCGATTGACCTGATAAATTAGAAACTTCAATATCCGTGAGGGTTTTGGTAAATTGAACATCCAAATTCTCTATTCTGATTTGACTCAATACTGGCTCAGAGAGAGCTCTAGAAATAAATGAAAGAATCGGATTTCTCATTAATAAAATATTGGAACCAGAAAACCCACCCTCAGCTTTCATGTCTGGCTTATCTAACAGCTTTCCTGAAATATTAACACCTCCATTAACCAGACCCTCAACTTTATCCCGCCAGACTTTTGAAAAAAATTCGCTAATATCAACTTTACTAAAATCAGAGGATATTTGATATTCACCTTTTCCTTTAATAGACACCTTACCACTTAATTCCACTTCTCCATTTTGAGATATACCCAATCTTGATTGATTGATAAGGTAATTACCTTTGGTTATTTTTCCTGATAACGATTTAACACTCAAATCCGGCCAAGATGGAATGCGCAAATCTCCACCAATTAAGTCCACGGGAATTTCAGAAGAACTAATATTAGAGATAATTAGATTAGTATCATTAATAAATGCATCTGGTATCATCCCTTCCCCTTGCCAATGAAAATCACATTCATCAACACTCAATCTATTAAATTCAAAGTGATCAGGATTTGAGTCCAATCCTATTCCAGCTTTATTTAAAACAAACTTTTGACCATTATTATCACGATCAATTTTATTGTAAGAGATATCCTGTTCATCTTTACCAAACAATAAATTACCCGAGCGTGCCTGGACATTCCCCATTGACCAATTCTTCTTAAAAAAACTCAATGGATGAATTCTTGTTTGTAAAAGTTCCAGATTTGCATCCAACAATAACACCTCACTGGGACTAGAGTTAATCTTAAACGCTTTGGATCTAAGATTTAGCCCACTCAAAGAGAACTCACCAAAACTCACATCGTGAGAAATTACATCAGAAACACTTGCACTAACATTTTTTTTGAATCCCTGACCACTTATCCAGGTGATCATAAAGAAATACAAGCTGAAGATAACAAGAATGATACCAATAATTCCTAAAACAATAGCTTTTTTAAAAAGCTTCTGCCTCTTTTCTTTTTCTTTTTTAGGCTGTTGAGATCTCCTGCGCCGTCGCCGCCTAACTTCTACCGTTTTTTTAATACCATCTTGATCCTCGATCTGCTCAAATCGTACGGGTTGGCTATCGCTTAATTTATCAGGATTCGATCTTCGCCTTCGCTTTACCGTTTTCTTATAAGATTTTTTTTCTGAATTCTTATGTCGATCCATTTAATCTTTATCAATATGAGTTAATCTTCTCAAAAAGACATTTTACCAATAAATTTATAGTATAATGTCTTTGATATTGAAGCAAAAATAAGTGCTCCCCCTTTAATTTGACCCAATTACGTCCCGTTAATCCTTCTGCCTGAAGGATCTATGATGTTAACTTTTACAAAAAAGATAACAGCTCTCTTGACCCTGTCATTCCCCTTAGTTTTAAAAAGTCTACCAAGAAAAGGAATATCACCAAATAGTGGAACTTTGTCTTCCATGATCGTATTGCGATCCTCTATTAAACCTCCAATAACAACCGTTGCACCATCCCATACAACAACACTCGTATTCTCTCTCAGAGTTCTAAAGACAGGTTGTAATATTTTGTTCTCTGATAGCGGAACTGATTGAAATTCACCTAGAAGATTAGTTCCATTGGTAAGAATAGGTGTACCGTAATTTATAAAGCCTTCAAACTGACTAAACTCAGGCGCTAGATTTAACTCAACTGTATAATTATCCTGACCAACTATGGGCTCTACCTCTAATCGCGTGCCTACATTTCTAACTTCAAAGCTTGTAGGGTGTGCAGGAGTTACTGGAAAACTTGGAGGAGCACCATCTCCAACGCCAAATCCCCCTATTGCACCACCATCTTGGGGTATTTCTGGTGGGTCATATTCAGTAGGGTAAGGAAAATCTCTAGTAATGTCTATTGATGCTCTTTGACCAGACCTCGTAACAATACTTGGTCTAGTTACCATATCAGCCCCTTTTGACTGTGCTAACCCTCTCATAACCACCTGGAATTGCGGGTCTGTAAATGCACCTCCAACGCCAAATACAGCTGGAGCTTTAATGGATGGAGGAACAGATAAAACATCGGAACCACCACCTAACAAAATATTATTAAGCGCATCTCCATTGTTCCATTGTTTCCCAGATCTAATACCGCTTGTAATAGGATTATTTCCTAAAGGAACATCGCTCCAAGGGGGGATAAATGTATATTCGGCCGTACTTGTAGATGCTGTACTACTAGATTCTGAATTTCCTTTTGTCCCTCCGCCAGCAAAAATCCTTTGAGAGGCACCCGGAACATCAAATTGCCCAAGCAACCAATCAAATCCAATTTCATTTAAGTCCTTCTCACTTATATCAACCATTGAAACATGAACCTCTACTTGTTTAGGAACATCATTGAAAGAGCTATCAATAAATGACTCAATTAACTCGATATTAGGACCAGTGTTTCTCACCACTAATGAACTAGAGCCAGGAACAAAAATAGCACTCGACCCTTCAGGAAATGTTACTCCCTGCTTCATTAAAAATTCCTTAGCCCCTAACCTCTTTATTTTTAAACCTCCTTGATTCTCACCTCCACCAGCAAACGGGTCATCATTAGCCTCCTCACCCACGGGCGCTGTACTCAAAAAGTCGGGGGGAACTCGGAAGGTTTTAGTAACCATTTGATTATTAACGGCACTTCTTGATATAACCTGAATAGCGTATGTATCGGTCTTATATCTTGTTCCTGTGTCATTAGTAACCTGATTAAGGACTTCTCCAATAGGGACATTTCTGAGAGACAAATTAACTTTTGCATTAATTGCTATCACATCAGATGGATCCAATTTTAGAACAAAATTAATTCCTACTCCAAGAGGGTCAAGCTCCTTAGATTTAAAAGTTAAGTAACTAAGAACGTCCTCCAGTGTCTCATCCTCAAAATTTATACTATCAACAACTATAGAAGTTAATTTTCTATCCAATGACTGCTCACCTTGAATTTCACTATTTCCTCCAATCGACTCGAGACCGGAAGCAACTCCAGATTTTGATTCCCATGCCGAATCAATTTCCCTTAGCATTCTTTCCCTTGTCATTTTCCTAGATGACTTTTGATATTTTATGATCTTATCTTCTACTTCCAGCATTCCCCTGCGCGCAGCTGTGTTGGTCTTATCAATCCTAAGAACATCAGTATAATATTTCATGGACTTATCAAAATCTCCTAACTGATCGGCTCCTGATGCAAGTTTTAATAGGCGCCTAACTTTCTTAACGTTTTCCAAATGTTCCGGAGTCCTTGCTTGATTATACCATTCTGGATCTTGCAATCTCTCCTTTAAGAGCAAAGCCGTCTTATTCTTTGGATCAATGCTCGGCTGTAAAACTTGATCAAGTAACTCTTCAGCCGAAACAAATTCTGCTAAATCGATTAACTCTTTAGACCTTAATACAGCTGCATTAGCAAACTTACGTCGTGCTAGATCACGAGTATCATCAGAAATTGGCGAAGGATTAATCCCATTATAGGCTTGAATGAACTTAGATATTGCATCTTGAAAGTTTCCAGTTTCAGCAAGGGTATCCCCATCAGAAATTAACTTTTCAGCTTCCAAGATTTGAGTTTGTCTCCTTGAAATCTCACCCTCAACAGTACCCGCAACAGAAGCAGGCTTATCACTTTTCTGGGCTGATATATCTAGACCTCCGTTAACAAAAAATATTGTTATGATCGCTATCCTAATTGAACAAATTAATGATGGCGAAAAGACATTGTTGTTGTCTTTTATAATCATTGATTGAGGCTGAAGTTTTGACATGGGGTTGAGGTACGCAAAGATAGCCGTAATTGAGAGCAAATGTAACGCTCAAAGTTAAGGCAATCTATATATTCCCAATTGGGGAGTCTAATTTCTGCCTGACTGCTCAAAATTCCAGTAATTTTACTGGAAAATTCATTAATTTTACTACTCTCGGCGAGAGCCTCTCAGAACCTAAACTCCTGCTGTTCAACCCTTAATGGGATAGGATGTTTGAATTTACCTAATAATTTATTAGTAAAATATTCGTAAAAATTAAACGCGATACCCTTAATAGTCACATTTTTATCTTGGAATAAATGGGGATTATGACTTTTTTTGTTCATTTGTACA